>NZ_JBXQQB010000004.1:135990-402675 GCF_057220535.1 Kitasatospora sp. NEAU-CNBT7
CCCCCCCAATAGGTCCTTCTCTTTTCTTCCCCCCCCCCCCTCCCCCCCCCGCCCCGGGGTGGCGCCGTCGTGCGCGCGCAGCGCGCCGCCCGTCAGGGCCTGTCCGGCGGATCTTGTCGGATCGGCGTGCGGCGTCGGGCGCCCGTCTGGGCGTGCGCCCGAGTCGGCCTCGTACTGGACGTACTTGGGCGATTCGGGCGTGCGCCCAGGCGGGATGATCCGTCGTCGCACGCCCGGCAAGATCCGCCGGACAGGCCCTAGTCCCGCGACCGGCCGAACAGGATCCGGTAGGCGATCAGCAGCACCAGGGCGCCGACGATCGCGGATCCCCAGGTCGGGAGGTCGAAGAAGTTCTTGGAGATCGGCTTGTCGAGGACCTTGGAGGAGAGCCAGCCACCCACGAACGAACCGGCGATGCCGATCAGGGTGGTGACGATCACGCCGCCCGGGTCCTTGCCCGGAAGCAGAAACTTCGCGATGGCCCCGGCGACCAGGCCGAGGACTATCCAACTGAGAATGCCCATAACCGCTTTCCTGCCCTTCGTGGGACGGGCGAATCACGTCCGCCTCGCCGGGCAGGACGCACGGCCACCCGCACCCGGTTGCACGGGACGGCCCGGACCCCGCGACCCCGGGGGTCCGTACCGCGCGAACCCGGCCTGCCGCCCGGCGCCCGGCCATGAGAGGGTCGGCCCACGACGGCGGGAGGAGGACCGGTGGACGGGAACGGCAAGGCAGCGGCGGGACGGGTCCTGGTGGTGGACGACGACGCCGCCATCCGCCGCTCGCTGGAGCGCGGGCTGCGGCTCAGCGGCTTCACCGTGGTGCTCGCCGAGGACGGCCGGACCGCGCTGCGCCGGCTCACCGAGGCCCCCGCCGACGTGGTGGTGCTCGACGTGTCGATGCCAGGCCTGAGCGGCACCGAGGTCTGCCGCACGCTGCGCGCCGCCCGCGACGACACACCGGTCCTGATGCTCTCCGCGCTGGACGAGCTCGCCGACCGGGTGGCGGGCCTGCAGGCCGGCGCCGACGACTACCTGGTCAAGCCGTTCGCCCTGGAGGAACTGGTGCTGCGGCTGCACGCCCTGCTGCGCCGCCGGCCCGCCCCGCCCGGCGAGCAGTTGCGGGCCGGTCCGCTGACGATCGACCCGGCCACCCGGCAGGCCCGCTGGGACGACCGCGAACTGCGGCTGACCCGGCGCGAGTTCGAGCTGCTCACCCACCTGGCCAGGAACGCCGGGATCGTCCTCAGCCGGGACCAGTTGCTGGACCGGGTCTGGGGCTACGACTTCGAGGTGCGCACCGACGCGGTGGACACCTTCGTCAGCTACCTGCGCCGCAAGCTGGAGGAGGGCGGCCGGCCCAGGATCATCCACACCGTCCGCGGGGTCGGCTTCGTCCTGCGCCTGCCGGCCGGCCACCCCCCACCGTCGGGCACCACCGCACCCGGCGGTCAGGCGTGAGGCGCTCAGGCGTGAGGCGGCGAGCAACGGGTGGCACGGCCGGGCCGGCCGGCGCGGGCCGCACCGGGCTGCTCGGTCGGGGGCGGCGGCAGCGCGGGATCCGGCTGTCCACCCGGATCGCGCTCTGGGTGACCGTCCTGGTCCCGCTGCTGGTGGTGGCGTTCGGCCTGCTGCTGCTCCCGCTGGTCAACCGCGACCTGCACCACCAGGAGGACGCCGGGCTCACCGACCGCGCCGCCGCCGTGCTGCCGAGCGTCCGGACCCTGCTCGCCGCCGACCGCCGGGGGCGGCCCAAGGCCGAGCAGAACCAGCAGCGCAAGGTCATCAACGACGCCCTGGACTCCGGGGTCCGGGTCGCCACCCAGGACGGCGACGTCCTGGTCGCAATGGGCCCGCAGCCGAGCGACTCGGTCCGGCTGCCGACCCGGCCCGGCGGGCCGGTCACGGTCCGCGGCGGCGGCCAGGCCTGGCGGGTGCTCACGGTCAGGATCGAGGGCGCCGCCCCCGGCACCCTGTGGCTGGTGGTGCCGTCGTCCAGCACCGAGCCCCAACTGACCGCGGTCCGGCGGCGGTTCCTGCTGATCGCCCTGGTCTCCGCACCGGTCTCCGGCCTGATCGCGCTGGCCATCGCCGAACGCGGCACCGCCTCGCTGCGGCGGCTCAGCCGCCGGGCCGCCGCGCTCGACCCCGGCGCGGGCGCGGCCGGCTTCGCCCACGGCCGCACCGGCACCGCCGAGGTCGACGAACTCGCCGCCGCCATCGGCCTGGTGCTGTCCCGCTACGACGAGCAGGCGGCCCGGACGGCGCAGGCCCTGGACACCGCCCGGTCGTTCTCCTCGGCGGCCTCGCACGAGCTGCGCACCCCGCTGATGAGCATGCGCACCAACCTCGACGTCCTGTCCGCCCACCCCGAACTGCCGCGCGCCGAACACACCGAGGTGGTCCAGGAGCTCCAGCAGGACCACGCCAGGCTGCTCGAACTCCTCACCGCCCTGCACACGTTGGCCCGCGGCGACCTGGTGGAGGTCTCCGCGTTCAGCTCCCCCGACCTCGCGGAACTGGTCGACGCCGAGGTAGCCGAGGCCTCCCGGCGCCACCCGCACGCCAAGATCCACGCCGAACTGCCCGCCGGACTAAGGGTGTTCGGCTGGGAACCGGGCCTTCGGATCATGCTGGCCAACCTGTTCGGCAACGCCGCGCTGCACGGCCGCGAGCAGGACGGCGGCGCCCGCATCCTGGTCCGGCTGCAGGCCGAGGACGGCCGCGCCCGGCTCACCGTCGACGACCACGGGCCCGGCATCCCGCCCGGCGAGCGCACCGCGGTGTTCCACCGCTTCCACCGCCGCCAGGACAGCCCCGGCTCCGGGCTCGGCCTGACCCTGGTCGCCCAGCAGGCCGCCCTGCACCGCGGCACCGTCACCATCGGCGACGCCCCCGGCACGGGCGGCTGCCGGTTCACCGTACGGCTGCCGCTGCCGCACCCCGACGCCGCGGCCGAACCGCTGCCGCCGCGCCGCGACTGGCTCTCCGGCTGACGGGCCGGCCCGCCGCCAGGCCGCCGCCGGCCCCCCCGGGCCTTCCACAGGGATTCCACAAGAACGGGTCCTACGCTCCTGACGGGTCGGAGCCGAACGGCGTCCGAGAACCGGAGGAGATCGCCGTGCCCGTGAACCGTAAGGCCGCCGCCGCAGCCGTCGCCTCGCTCGCCGTCGCCGGTGCCCTGCTGGCCGCCGCGCCCGCCCAGGCCGCCCCGACGCCGACCGGCGACGGCTCCAAGGCCATCTGCAAGCGCCTGCCGAAGACCGAGGAGCGGGTCACCAAGGCCCTCACCCGGCTGAACGGCGACGCCGGCGTGGTCGGCTCGGTGGCCCGGCTGGAGCAGCGCGTCAACAACGCCAAGAGCGCCGGCCACACCGAGATCCAGACCTACCTCAACGACCGCCTCACCTACCGCAAGGGCCTGGTCACCACCCTGCAGACCCGGCAGAACGACCTGAAGTCGGTCGCCACCTGGTGCGGCACCCAGAGCGGCAAGTGACCGGCCGCCCCACCGCGGCCCTCGCCACCCTGGCACTGGCGGCCGCCCTGCTCCTCACCGCCTGCGGCCCGACCGGCGCCACCCCGCAGCAGGCCGCCCCCTCCGCCTCCGTCGACCAGGCCCAACTCGACAGTCTCCAGCAGAAGTTGGACGCCGCCGAAAGCGCCGCCGCCGAGGCCGACCAGAACGCCACCGAGGACAACTGACCCACCCCACGAGCCACCGTAGACCTGCCCTTCCCCGGGGGCAGGTCTACGGTCGTCCGGGGCCCGGTCGCCGGGCACGTTGGCGGGATCGACCGCCCACGGAGGGTCCCGCGTGATATCTACACATGGACGGGTGTCCGAGGGCGTTCAGGGGGAGCCGATGGATCACGACCTGGTGACCGCGCCGCTGTCCGGGATCGCCGCCGGGGACTCGCGCGAGCTGGACCGGGTCTGCGAGGAGGTCGCCGGCAGGCTGATCGGCCACGGCATCGAGCCCGAATTCACCGTCGCCAGCGCGGACTTCGCCGCCGACCCGTTCCTGATCTGCGCGGACCGCTACTGGCGTCGGCGGTTACTGGCCGGTCCGACGGTCGAGGAGGCCGCCGCGTGCGCCCGGTGGCTGGTGGCACACGTGGCCGCCGCCCACCGTCCGGCGGTGAGCGGCAGGTGGGCCTCCGGCTACGCCTTCATCACCCGGGACACCGTCCAGTCCGACACCGAACTCGCCCTGGCAGCTGCGCAGCTGGCGGCCGAGCCGGACGACTCGGTGGTACGGTTCGCCGCCCTCTACCAGGCGAGCAAACTGCAGGCCAACTTCCAGTTCGACGCGCTGCGCAGGTTCATCGAGGGCTCCCCCTTGATGGCCCGCTGCCCGGCAGGCGATCCGCTGGTGGCCGCGTACGGCGCCTTCGCCGCGCTCGGCAGCCGGTCCTCGTCCACCGCCTACGGGATCGAGCTGCTCGACCGGGCGTGGCACGCCCCGGACCGCAGCCGGCAGGTGACCGATATCTGCCTGCACGCACTGTGGGCGGCCCGTCCGTTCGACGAGCAGGGCGATCTGCTGCGCGCCCGGTCGGAGCAGGCTCTGGCCGACCATCCGGACGCGCACGTGTTCCACTTCCGGCTGGCCTCCGGGCTACGGATCTGCGAGCGCTTCGACGAGGCGCTGGATGCGATCGACACCGCACTCGCACAGCTGCCCGCCATCGGGAGCCGGGGCAGCCACGGCCTCCTCCAGGAGCAGTACCTGCGCGAGCGCCACACCATCCTGGACGGGCGCCAGCGCGCCGTCTGGGCCACCCGGCAGCAGCACCTGTGGGACCAGCAGGACGCCGCCAACCAGGAGCTGCGGAGCACGCTGGAATCCTCCACGGTGCGGGCCGTCGAGCTGGTCGCCGTGTTCACGGCCGCCATCGCGTTCGCCGTCGGATCCCTCCAGGTCACCCTGAGCGGCCAGCTCGGCCTCGGCGACCGGCTCTGGCTGCTGCTGGCCCTCGGCGGTGGTCTGCTGGCCTTCTCGCTGCTGACCGTCGGCGGCGCCTGGTTCCTCACCCGCCGCCGGCCGTAGGAGCAACCCGGCACGGAGTGTCCCCGCGCCGCCGGGTGGGGGAACGGGTCCGTCCACGGGGTGGGCCGGGCTTGACTCGGTGGGGGATTGTCGTGAACGATCTGGCGCATGAAGCCCGGCACCGCTCTGGTCTGCCGCCTGCACGTCGATCTGCGACGCCAGGCGAGCGACATGTGTGCCCGCTGACCGTTCCGGTCAGCCCCGTGTCGTCGTCCGGGGCCCTGTTCCACCGATCATCGTTCCGCTGATCGTCTCTGCCGCCCTTCCGGTCGGTGCCCGCAGCCAGTCGCCGTCGGCTGCGCCGGGCGCCGCCGTTCCCTTCGGCCTCGTTGAGGACATCCGATGAGTGTTGTGAGCCTTCAGCCGGCGCCGGCCGGCCCCGCGCGGCCCCCGCAGCCGCTGACCCCCGACGCCCTGCGGGCGGTCGTCCGCGATCTGGCGGAGCGGCCCGAGGAGTGGATCCACCGGGTCCGGCTGGCGAGCGGGGACCGCTGGTACGAACGGCTGGCGGCCGACCGGGACCACGAGGTGTGGCTGATCAGCTGGCTGCCCGGGCAGTCGACGTGTTTCCACGACCACGGGGATTCGGCCGGTGCGTTCACCGTGGCGCTGGGGGAGCTGGAGGAGCTGTCGCTGGCCGGACCCGACCAAGGTCTACTGACGCGCCGTCTGGCACCGGGCTCGGTACGGGCGTTCGGGCCGGACTACCTGCACGACGTACGCAACTCGGCGGCCGGCCCGGCGGTGACGATCCATGCGTACTCACCGCCGCTGAGCGGGATGTCCCGCTACGACCTGCGGGCCGGCGGCCTGGTGCGGACCGCGGTGGAAGGGCCGGAGCAGTGGTGAGCGCGGTGGACGCCCTGGTGGCGCGGTCGCGGGTCGGCGTGCACCGGCCGGGACCGGTGCAGGCGCAGGAGGCGGCCGGACGCGGCGCGCTGCTGGTGGACATCCGTCCGGCCGCCCAGCGCGCCCGCGAGGGCGAGATCCCCGGTGCACTGATCATCGAGCGCAACGTGCTGGAGTGGCGGCTCGACCCGACGGGCAGTCACCGCATCCCGGAGGCCACGGGCAGCGGGCTGGAGGTGATCGTGGTCTGCTCGGAGGGGTACGCGTCGAGCCTGGCGGCCGCGAGCCTGCGGGAGCTGGGCCTGTCCCGGGCCACCGATCTGGACGGCGGTTTCGTCGCCTGGGCGGCGGCCGGGCTGCCGACCCGGACGGCGGATCAGGGTTTGGGCTGAGGCCCGCCCGGGCAGCCGTGCTGGCGGACCATTCGACAATTGTTCGATAAGTTCGGGCATAGCCGGGCCGCCCGACCGGTTGGACCGTCAGGAGCCCTCCCGTTCACCCGCCCGGCAGCGCCAGGACCACCGACCCGCACCACCGACCCGCACCACCGGCCCAGCACCACCAACCGCACCGCCCGCTCCGTTCCACCGTACGGCCACCGCTAGGAACACCTCTGTGATCAGATTCGACGGCGCCGCCAAGCGCCACCCCGACGGCACGGTCGCCGTCGGAGGCCTTGACCTCGACGTCCCCGCGGGCCGAATAACGGTGCTGGTCGGGCCGTCCGGCTGCGGGAAGACCACGATCCTGCGGATGGTCAACCGGATGGTCGAACCGACCTCCGGCCGCGTCCTGCTGAACGGGGTCGACGTCGCCGAGCAGAACGCGGCCGAGCTGCGCCGCGGCATCGGGTACGTGATCCAGCAGGCCGGCCTGTTCCCGCACCGCCGCGTGCTCGACAACATCGCCACCGTGCCGCGCCTGCTCGGCTGGGACCGCAAGCGCGCCCGGGCCCGCGCCGCGGAGCTGCTGGAGCTGGTCGGGCTGCCGCCGGAGGCCGGCGGCCGGTACCCGTACCAGCTGTCCGGCGGCCAGCAGCAGCGGGTCGGGGTGGCCCGGGCGCTGGCCGCGGACCCGCCGGTGCTGCTGATGGACGAACCGTTCAGCGCGGTCGACCCGGTGGTCCGGGCGGGCCTCCAGGAGGAGCTGCTGCGCCTGCAGTCGGAGCTCAACAAGACGGTGCTGTTCGTCACCCACGACATCGAGGAGGCGGTCCGCCTCGGCGACCAGGTGGTGGTGCTCCGCGAGCACGGCGAGATCGCCCAACTCGCCGACCCGCACACCCTCCTGACCGCACCCGCCGACGACGGCGTGGCCGCCTTCCTGGGCCGCGACCGCGGCCTGCGGGGCCTCGGGCTGCGCCCGGCCGACGGCCTCCCGCTGGAGCCGCCCGGCCACCGCCCCGGCGGCTGGGAGCTGGCGCTGGACGGATCGGGCCGCCCGGCCGGCTGGCGGGCCCCGGGGGACGCCACCCTGCACCCGGCGCCGGTGTTCCACCCGGGCCGGGACACGCTGCGCAGCGCGCTGGACGCCGCGGTGCTGTCCCCGGCGGGCGTCGCCGTCGCCGTGGACGACACCGGCCGGGCCACCGGCCTGGCCGACCGCGCCACGATCCTGGCGGCCACCGGCCCGCAGGCCGCGCCGCAGCCCACCGAGCACGGGGTGGCGCCCGGTGGACGGTGAACCCCTGGTCCGCTGGCACTGGATCGGCGACCACCTCGGCTATCTGCGCGACCTGACCCTGGACCATGCGGTGATCGCCCTGGTCCCGGTGCTGATCGGGCTGCTGATCGCGGTGCCGCTGGGCCTGGCCTGCGCCCGCTGGCCGCGGCTGTACCAGCCGCTGGCCGGCCT
The DNA here is from genome assembly GCF_057220535.1 of Kitasatospora sp. NEAU-CNBT7. Taxonomy (NCBI): domain Bacteria; kingdom Bacillati; phylum Actinomycetota; class Actinomycetes; order Kitasatosporales; family Streptomycetaceae; genus Kitasatospora; species Kitasatospora sp. NEAU-CNBT7. The sequence continues at coordinate 143,749 of NZ_JBXQQB010000004.1, forward strand.
GTTCAACGTGGTCTACGCGCTGCCCTCGCTGGCGGTGTTCGTGGTGCTGATCCCGTACACGGGGCTGGCCACCCGCGCCACCGTGATGGTGCCGCTGACGTTCTACGCGGTCGCCGTGCTGCTGCCGACCACGGTGGACGGGCTGCGCGCGGTGCCGGAGGCCGTCCGGCAGGCGGCCACCGCGATGGGCTACGGGCCCTGGCACCGGCTGACCGCGGTCGAGCTGCCCGCCGCGGTGCCGTTCCTGACCGCCGGTCTGCGGGTGGCGGCGGTCGCCTCCATCTCGCTGGCGGCGGTCGGCGCGCTGGTCGGCCGCGGCGGGCTCGGCTACCTGTTCATCGACGGCTTCCAGCGGACCTTCCCGACGCCGATCGTGGCGGGGATCGTCCTGGTCGCCCTGCTGGCCCTGGTCACCGATCTGCTGCTGGTGCTGCTGCGCCGGCTGCTGGCCCCCTGGGCCCGGCGGACGGGGGCCGGCCGGTGAACTGGCTGAACTGGCTCAACACCTTCTTCTCCGCCCCGGACCACCGCAGCGGCCCCGACGCGATCGTCCACCGGATCGCCGAGCACCTGGTGATCTCCGGCGAGGCGCTGGCCGTCGCGGCGGTGCTGGCGGTCCCCGTCGGGCTGCTGATCGGCTACACCGGCCGGGGGACCTTCGTGGTCACCGCGCTCACCGGCGTCGCCCGCGCGCTGCCCACCCTCGGGCTGGTGACGCTGGCCGTGCTGCTGGCCGGGGTCGACGACCTCGCCGTGCTGATCCCGCTGGTCGCGCTGGCCGCGCCGCCGCTGCTGGTGGCCACCGCCGAGGGCGTCGCGGGCACCGATCCGGAGGTGCGCGACGCCGCCCGGGGCATCGGCCTGACCCACCGGCAGGTGCTGTTCGGGGTGTGCGTCCCGGCGGCGCTGCCGACGGCGCTGGCGGGTCTGCGGACCTCGGCCGTCCAGGTGATCGCGACCGCGACGGTGGCCGCCTACGTCGGTCTCGGCGGCCTCGGCCGGTACGTGATCGACGGGCTGGCCACCCGCAACTTCCCGACCACGCTCGGCGGCGCGCTGCTGGTGGTGCTGCTGGCCGTGGCCACCCAGCTGGTGTTCGCCCTGCTGATCCGTCTCACCCTGCCGCCCGGCGAACGCGTCCGGCGGTCCGCACCCTCCACCAAGGAAGCCCTATGACGTCCCGTCTGGTCAGAATCGTCACCGCCACCGCGATCGTGCTGGGCGCGGCGGCGTGCAGCTCCTCCGGCGGCGGCGACCCGCTGGCCGCGCCCAGCGGCACCGGCGCCCCGGCGGGCGGCAGCGGGAAGACCGTGGTGGTCGGCTCGGCCAACTTCCCGGAGAACGTGCTGCTCGCCTCGATCTACTCGCAGGCCCTGAAGGCCAAGGGGGTCAAGGTCGAGGAGAAGTTCAACATCGGCAGCCGCGAGGTGCTGTACGGGCAGCTGCAGAGCGGCAACCTGACCGTGCTGCCCGAGTACAACGGCGCGCTGCTCGGCTACCTGGACCCGAAGGCCACCGCCACCGGCACCCAGGACGTCAACGCGGCGCTGCTGCAGAAGCTGCCCGCCGAGCTGGCGGTGCTGGACTCCTCGGCCGCCGAGGACAAGGACTCGCTCACCGTCACCCAGGAGACGGCGGACAAGTTCCAGCTGAAGTCGATCGCCGACCTGGCCGGCAAGGCCGGCGAGTTCACGGTCGGCGGCCCGCCGGAGTTCAAGTCGCGCCGTGAGCAGCAGTTCAAGGACGCGTACGGGCTGAGCTTCAAGGAGTGGAAGCCGACCGCCGACACCACCGCGAACGCGCTGAAGGACGGCTCGGTCCAGGCCGGCAACGTGTTCACCACCGACCCGCGGATCGTCCAGTTCAAGCTGGTGTCGCTGGCCGACCCGAAGAACGTGTTCAGCTCGCAGAACGTCACCCCGCTGGTCAACAAGGCCGGGGTGGACGCCACCGCGACCGCCGCGCTCAACGCGGTCTCCGCCAAGCTGGACACCGCCGGGCTGACCTCGCTGATGACCAAGGTCTCGGTCGACAAGGAGGACCCGCAGAAGGTCGCCAAGGACTGGCTGACGGCCAACAACCTCGGCTGAGCCCCCGAGCGGATCCGACCGACGGCCCCTCGGGCCGGACGCCCCCCGGCGCCCGGCCCGAGGGGCCGTCGTCATCCGGACCGGGAGCCGGGCACCCCGGCCGACTCCTCTGCAGGACGCGGCGCCGGGCCCGGGCGGTTCCGGCCGGTTCCGGCCACGACAGGCGCACTTCCCTTGCCCAAAAGCTGCGTTGACGAACTGTTAGGGCTCTTGACAGACGACTGGTCTAGTCCAAACATAGGCGTTGGTCTTCCGACCGGGACGCATCGTGGGGGTGTGACCACCGGCCGGCTGTGCTGTCGTGCACTGCCGCACCACCCCTGCGTTCCCACTGTCGCCCAGCGCGCCAGAACACCGCCGTGCCCAGGTCCGGGCCGGCGGGCCATCCTTCCTGTCTGTTGGAGCATTCATGCGCCTGTACAGATCGATCCAGGCCCTGCTGACCACCTGTGCCACCGTGGCCGCCTCGGCGGGCCTGCTGGCCCTGGGCGGGGGCACCGCCGAGGCGGCGACCCCGCTGCCGCAGCACGTGTTCGCCCCCTACTTCGAGGCCTGGACCGGAGAGAACCCGGCCACGCTGGCCGCCCAGTCCGGTGCCAAACACCTGACCATGGCGTTCCTGCAGACCGCGAGCAAGGGGTCGTGCACCCCGCTGTGGAACGGCGACACCGGGATGCCGGTCTCCTCGGCCGTCTTCGGTGCCGAGATCAACACCATCAAGGCGGCCGGCGGCGACGTCATCCCGTCCTTCGGCGGCTACACCGCCGACAACACCGGCACCGAACTCGCCGACAGCTGCACCGATGTCAACGCCATCGCGGCCGCCTTCGAGAAGGTCGTCACCACCTACGACATCAGCCGGATCGACCTCGACATCGAGGACAACTCGCTGACCAACACCGCCGGCATCGACCGCCGCAACAAGGCGATCAAGCTGGTCCAGGACTGGGCCGCGGCCAACGGCCGCTCCGTGCAGTTCTCTTACACCCTGCCGACCACCACCTCCGGACTGGCCGCCAGCGGGCTCGCCGTACTGAAGAACGCGGTCACCAACAACGCGCGGATCGACGTCGTCAACCAGATGACCTTCGACTACTACGACAACGCCGCGCACAACATGGGCGAGGACACCAAGACCGCCACCACCGGCCTGTACAACCAGCTGGCCAAGCTCTACCCGACCAAGACGCCCGCGCAGCTGTGGGGTTCGATCGGCATCATCGAGATGCTGGGCATCGACGACTTCGGTCCGGCCGAGACCTTCACCCTGGCCGACGCCACCAACGTCTACAACTGGGCCGTCGGCAAGGGCATCAACACGCTGTCCTTCTGGGCGCTGCAGCGCGACAACGGCGGCTGCGTCGGTACGGCCGGCTCCGACAGCTGCTCCGGCATCAGCCAGGGCACCTGGGACTTCTCGCACATCTTCGCGCCTTTCACCGGCGGCGGCCAGAGCACCAACGACTTCTCGCTCGGCCTCTCCCCCGCGGCCGGCGCGGTGAACCCGGGCGGTTCGGCCTCCGCCGCCGTCAACACGGCCGTCACCGGCGGCTCCGCGCAGACCGTCAACCTCGCCGTCACCGGCGCCCCGGCCGGTGTCACCGCCACCCTCGCCGCCGGCTCGGTCACCTCCGGCGCCTCCACCACCCTCAACCTCACCACCACCGCCGCCACCGCACCCGGCAGCTACCCGCTCACCATCACCGGCACCGCCCCCAGCGGCACCCACACCGCCACCTACACCCTCACCGTCAACGGCCAGAGTGCGAACGACTTCTCGCTCTCGCTCGCCCCGGCCGCCGGGTCGGTCACCGCGGGCGGTTCGGCCTCCGCCGCCGTCAACACCGCCGTCACCGGCGGCTCCGCGCAGACCGTCAACCTCGCCGTCACCGGCGCCCCGGCCGGCGTCACCGCCACCCTCGCCGCCGGCTCGGTCACCTCCGGCGCCTCCACCACCCTCAACCTCACCACCACCGCCGCCACCGCACCCGGCAGCTACCCCCTCACCATCACCGGCACCGCCCCCAGCGGCACCCACACCGCCACCTACACCCTCACCGTCAACGGATCCGGCGGCAGCGGGCTGGTCAACGGCGGCCTGGAGAGCGGCAGTCTGAGCCCGTGGAGCTGCCAGAGCGGCGGCGCCGTGGTCTCCGCCCCCGTGCACTCCGGCAGCAAGGCGCTGCAGGCGGCGGCCACCGCGAGCCAGACCGGCGAGTGCGGGCAGAGCGTCACCCTCGCGCCCAACACCAAGTACACGCTGAGCGCCTGGGTGCAGGGCAGCTACGCTTTCCTCGGCGTCAGCGGCGGCGCCACCGCCAGCACCTGGACCTCCGGCGCCGGCTGGACCAAGCTGAGCGTCCCGTTCACCACCGGCGCCTCCGGCACGGTCACCGTCTACCTGCACGGCTGGTTCGGACAGGGCAACGTGTACGGCGACGACTTCACCATCTCGTAGCGCGCCCGGCTCCCGCCGGTCCGCACCTCCCCGGTGCGGACCGGCACGGCCGTCCCGCGCGACTCGCTCCGGTGTTCCCAGGATCGCTGACCATGAGTGACGGGTGGGGCACCGGAGACAGCCGGGGCGGTCCGGGCGGAGAACCGACCGGAACAGCGGCACCCGGGCCGTCATCCGGAGCGGCACCGACCGCTCCCGACCGCTCCCGACCGGGCCGCCCTGGCCGAGCAGCACGAGCAGCACGAGCAGGACCGGCAACGCCGCACCCCGCCCCGGACGGACGCCGGGCCCGGATGGGTACCGGGCCCGGCGCGCCCGCGTCCGCGGCGGTGTCAGGCGTCCACGGGCCGGGGCCGCTGCGCCCAGGGGCGGCAGAGCAGCAGGTAGGCCGAGGTCGCGAGGAGCGCGCAGGTCAGCACCACGGTGCCGAGGGCGACCGCCGAGGGCTCGCCGCCGGCGCTGCTCAGCGGCGCGACCACCGCGCCGCACAGGAAGGTGCTGGTCCCGAGCAGGGCGGAGGCCGAACCGGCCGCGTGCGGCGCCATGGTGAGCGCGCCGGCCGCCGAGTTGGGCAGGATCAGGCCCTGGCCGGCCATCAGCAGGAACAGCGCGGGCCACACGCCCGCCAGACCGACGTCCCAGAGCGTGGTGAACACGATCAGCGCCGCCCCGGCCAGGGCCGCCATCCCCAGTCCGGTCAGCATCAGCGCCGACTGGCCGAACCGCCCCGCCAGTACCCGGCCGTTCAGCTGGGTGAAGGCGACCACGCCGACCGAGTTGGTGGCGAAGATCAGGCTGTAGGTCTGCGGGGACACGTGGTAGACGCCCTGCAGCACCACCGACGAACCGCCGACGTAGGCGAACAGCGCACCGAAGCCGAACGTGCTGGTCAGCACGTAGCCGAGGAACGGCACGTCGCGCAGCAGCCCGCCGATCGCCGTGAACGTCGAGCTCAGGCCGCCGGCGTGGCGGCGTTCCGGCGGCAGTGTCTCCCGCAGCACCAGCAGCACGCCGAGGGTGAGCGCGGCCCCCACGACGGAGAGCGCGACGAAGGTGCCGCGCCAGGAGGTGACCCGCAGCAGCTGGCCGGCGAGCACCGGGGCGAAGATCGGGGCGAGCCCCGAGATCATGCCGAGCGAGGCCAGGAAGCGGATCATCGCCACCCCCTCGTACCGGTCGCGGGCGATGGCCCGCGAGATCACCAGACCGGCCGAGCCCGCCACCCCCTGCACCAGGCGGGCGCCGATCAGCACCTCCATCGACGGCGCCAGCGCGCACAGCACGGTGGCCAGGGTGTAGACCGCGAGGCCCACCCCCAGCGGCCGCAGCCGTCCCAACCGGTCGCTCAGCGGACCGAACACCAGCTGGCCGAGCGAGAGCCCGGCCAGTGAGGCGGTGAGGGTCAGCTGGGCGGCGGGGACGGTGGAGTGCAGGCCCTCCCGGAGCGCCGGAAGGGCCGGCATGTAGAGGTCGAGGGTGAGCGGCCCGAGGGCCGCGAGGCCGCCGAGGACGACCACGGTCGCCAACCCCGGCGGGGCGCCGGCCGACGGTATCGGGCCGGCGTCGGTCGAACGGTCCCCGTCGGCGTCGACGGATGGGGCTGACATGGGGCTCCTTAGCGTGGCGGTTACGCCCCGTCCTATCGCACCCGCACGGTCCGGCGAAACCCAGGGCCCCCGATCGTGGCCGCGGGCGGGGCAGTCGGCCCCGCCCGCAGCTCAGGCGCGGAACTCGTGGACGACCTCGATCCGGCCCACCAGGTGCCGGTTGAACTCGGGCAGTTCCTCGGCCGGTACCCACAGCTCCAGGATGGTCTCGCCGCCGGCCTGCCGGACGGGGTAGCGGGCGAGGAAGGCCGTGTCGACCTCGAAACGCGTCACGTACCCCGCGCCGGACGCCGGGACGTTCCAGTCGCGGGCGATCCGGATGGCGTAGTCCTCGTTCAGCACCGGGTAGAAGATCGGCTGGTCCGGAAGGCGCGGCGGCCAGGCCCGCCGGTCGGCGGCCTCGACCAGCGCGAGCTCGGCGGGGCCGGTCGGGCGCCAGAGGGTGGTGGTCGGGTGGCCGGTCATGGCGGTGGTCTCCTTCGGGTCACCGTGCACGCTAACGGCCCGGCCACCGCGGCGACCAGCGCTTTTCCTCGCCCCGGCCTGCGCCGGGCGCTGGTCCCGGCGCAGGCCCTGAGCCCGCGTCAGCGGTAGGCGGCCTCACCGGTGATCGCCTCGCCGAGGACCAGCGTGTGGATCTCCGAGGTGCCCTCGTAGGTGAGCACCGACTCCAGGTTGTTGGCGTGCCGCAGCGGCGAGTACGCGGTGGTGATGCCGTTGGCGCCGAGGACGGTCCGGGCCGAGCGGGCGATCTCCAGCGCGGTGCGGACGTTGTTGAGCTTGCCGAAGCTGACGTGCGCGGGCAGGCTGCGGCCCTCGTCCTTGAGGCGGCCGATCCGGACCGCCACCAGGTACGCCTTCTCCACCTCCAGCATCATCTCGACCAGCTTCTGCTGGGTGAGCTGGAACCCTGCGATCGGCCGGTCGAACTGGATCCGGGTCTTCGCGTAGTCCAGGGCGGCGGTGTAGCAGTCGCGGGCCGCGCCGACGGTGCCCCACAGGATGCCGTACCGGGCCTCGTTGAGCGAGGAGAGCGGGCCGCGCAGGCCGCGCACCCCGGGCAGCACCGCGTCCGCGGGCAGCAGCACCTCGTCGAAGGCGAGCTCGCTGGTGACGGAGGCGCGCAGCGAGAGCTTGCCGTGCACGTCGGTGGCGGTGAACCCCTTGGCGCCCTGCGGAACCAGGAACCCGCGCACGCCTTCATCGGTCTGCGCCCAGACCACCGCGACGTCGGAGACCGAGCCGTTGGTGATCCACATCTTGGAGCCGGAGAGCACCCAGTCGTCGCCCTTGCGGCGGGCCCGGGTGCGCATGTTGGCCGGGTCGGAGCCGAAGTCCGGTTCGGTGAGCCCGAAGCAGCCGATCGCCCGGCCGGCGGCCAGCTCGGGGAGCCACTGCTGCTTCTGCTCCTCGGAGCCGAAGGCGTGGATGGAGCGCATCGCGAGTGATCCCTGCACCGAGACGAAGCTGCGCAGGCCGGAGTCGGCGGCCTCCAGCTCCATGCAGGCGACGCCGTACTCGGTGGCGGTGGAGCCGGTGCAGCCGTAGCCGTCCAGGTGCATCCCGAGGACGCCCAACGCGCCCAGTTCCGGGGCGATCTCACGGGCCGGGAAGTGGCCGCGCTCGAACCAGTCGCCGATCTCCGGGCGGATCCGTTCGTCGGTGAACCGGCGCACGGTGTCGCGGATCAGCCGCTCCTCGTCGGTGAGCAGCTCGCCGACGGCGAGCAGGTCGGCCGGGTCGAGACGGTCGGGGGTGGTGGCCATGGCGGTCTCCTCGGACGGACGGCGCGGCGAGGGTGGGCCGCGGCGACGAGTATCCCGCGCCGCCGGGCGCGGACGGTACGAGATGATGCCCACAGTCGACCGACGATGGGGAGTGCGACATGCCCGTGATCACCCGCCTCGGGGCCGGGGAACTGCTGGAGAGCGCCGGGGAGCTCGGTGAGCTGCTGGCCGACGCGGTGGCCGGCGGTTCCTCGGTGGGGTTCCTCGCCCCGCTCGCCGCCGAGGAGGCGGCCGGCTGGTGGCGGGGTCTGGCGGCCGGGGTCGGGGACGGCTCGATCGCGCTGTGGGCGGCCCGCGACGGCGGACGGCTGCTGGGGACCGTCCAGCTGCGGCTGGCGCCGAGCCCGAACAGCCGCCACCGGGCCGAGCTGGCCAAGCTGATCGTGCACAGCGGTGCGCGCGGCCGGGGCCTGGGACGGGAGTTGCTCGCGCACGCGGAGCGGGAGGCGGCCGGGCTGGGGGTCAGCCTGCTGCTGCTGGACACCCAGACCGGCAGCCCCGCCGAGCGGCTGTACGCGGCGGCGGGCTGGACCAGGCTGGGCAGCGTGCCGCGGTTCGCCGCCGACCCGGCGGGCACCCTGCATCCGACCACGTTCTTCCACAAGTCACTGGTCTGAGCCCGGACGCCCCCGGGCCGGGCCGGGCCGGGACGCGCCGGGCCGGCGCCGGGCCGTCAGCGGCGGGGGCGGCGGATCTTCATGTCGTCGACACTGGTGGCGGCGGCGCGCAGCGGCCCGTGCCCGAGGCCGAGTCCGGCGAGCCGGGCGGCGGCCCGGTCGCAGGCGGTGCGCTCGGCCGTGTCGGCACCGAGGGCGGTCCCGTCCGCGTCCGCGGCGTCCTGGCCGACCACGCAGCGGAAGCTGAAGTTGCGCAGGCCCAGGTCGTAGATGAGCGTGCCCTCGTCGGTGAAGGCGGCGCTGAGCAGGTCGTGCCGGTCGGCGGCGGCGGTCAGCTCGGCGCGCCGGGCCTCGTCGAGTCCGGCGAAGACGCCGCGGACGATGACGCGGTAGGTGCGGTCACTCATGGGTGGGTTCCTGTTCCGGATCGGCTGCTTCGGGGGTGGCGGTGCGGGTCTGCTCCAGCCGGACGGCGAGCCCGTCGAGGAGCCGTTCGAGGCCGAACGCGAAGCGCTCGTCCATGGTCGGCGTGGTGAGGTCGTCGGCGAGGTCCACCAGGTTCGGGTACCTGTCGGCGGGCAGCCCGCGCAGCCGGTCACCGGCCGCGCGGGCCACCTCCGCGCGCCCGGCACCCGCTGCCTCGGCCGCGGACAGCGGGGTGATCTCCTGCAGTACGAAGCCGTGGACGTAGGCGCCGAGCAGGTAGTTGATCTGGGCGGCGTCGGCGTCGGAGAAGCCGGCCTCGCGGAGCCGGTCCAGCTGGTCCTCCATCAGCCGCAGCAGGTGCGGCCCGGGGGCCAGCCGGCCCGCCACCACCTTGGCGGCGTCACGCCTGCCGAGCAGGTGGCTGCGGTGGCGCAGGCCGTACTCGCGGAGCTGGTCGCGCCAGGGGCCCCGGCGCGGGGGCGGGACGGCGTCGGCCATCAGGGCGTCGGTGAGCAGGTCGAGCAGCTGCTCCTTGTTGCGCACGTGCCAGTACAGCGAGGCCGCCTTGACGCCGAGTTCGGCGGCGACCCGGCGCATCGACAGGCCGTTGACGCCGTCGCGTTCCAGGATCCGCAGGGCGGCCGCGACCAGGGCCTCGCGGGTGAGCGGCGGCTGCGGGGCCGCCTCCCCGCCCGTACCGTGCACCGCCGCCATCGCACCCCTCCGTCCGCTCCGGGGGCCCGGGCACCCCGCGCCGCCTAACACCGTTAGGGAGAGTCTAACAGTGTTAGGGACGGCCCGGTCGGCGCGCGGGCGTAGCGCGACGGGCGGGGCTCAGCGCAGCAGGCGGTCCAGGAAGGCGTTGGAGAACACCCGGTCGGGGTCGTGACGGTCGAGCACGGCCACCGCCTCCGCCCAGCCGCCGCCCTCACCGAGCGAGGCCGGGATCACCCGCTCCAGCACGTCCGGGTCCGCCCAGGCGCCCTCCCCGGTGTACGCCCAGCCCTTGGACCACTCGACCCGCAGCCCGGCGCGGGTGCCGTCGAAGGTGCGCAGCAGGAACTGCTCCAGCTCCCGGCAGAACCGCGGCAGGCCGGGCGTACCGGGCAGGCTGAGGATGTCCAGCCAGACGGCGGTGTCCCAGTCGGGCCGGTCCGCGCGCGGCCGCAGGGCCGACAGCAGCGGCGGCCGGGCGCCGGGCACGCCCGGGCCGTCCGCCCGGTCCAGGCCGGTGACCCGGATCTCCACCCCGCCGTTGACCGGGAACTCGCCGCGGTCCCGGTACTGCGCCAGCAGCGCCCGGTAGAACGCCGCGAACTCGGCGGCCACCCACTGGACGTCCGCCCGCCGGGCGAGCACCGCGTACCCGTTGGCGGTCACCCGCAGCGTGCTCGGGCGGACGTACTGCAGCAGGGTGCGGGACGCCCCCCACAGGTCGGAGCGCAGGCCGTCGGCGAGCAGGTGGACCAGGGCGTCGCCGCTGAGCAGGTCGCGCAGCAGCCCGCCGCCGAGCAGCAGGTCGGTGAGGTCCCCGGTGAGCCCGATCTTGGTGACCAGGTACTGCAGCTGGCCGAGCAGCGGCGCCGACCCCCAGGCACCGGCGGCGATCTCGCCCGCCAGCCGGGCCACCGGCTCCGGGATCCGGTCCGAGAACGGGTAGTTGTACGGCTCGCGGACCTCGCGGGCGGCCGCCGGCCGGGTCGGCGCCGCACTCCAGACCTTGATCCAGGGCTGCTCGGTGAACGCGAACCAGATCACCTCGACCCGGCCGGAGCCCGCCAGCAGTCCCGCCAGGGAGCGTGGGCCGGAGCCGCCGGGGGCGAGCAGTTCGGCGGCCGGGACGTCCAGCCGGCTGAGGCAGCGCAGCCGCTGGTCCTGGCCCACCCGCAGCTCGACCTCGGTGAGGAAGGCCCGGCCCAGGTGGACCAGGAAGGCGGCGGCGTCGGCCTCGGCGCGCTCGAAGGTGCGCAGCACGTACCGGTCGAGCGCCGGGTCGAGGACCACCGCGGTGAACCGGACGGTCTGGTTGCTGACGGTGCCGTAGCCGTGGCCGGGGAGCGCCGCGGCGCCGGCCGGTTCGACGGCGGTGCCGTGGCCGCCGATGGCGAGCACCCCGCCGACGGTCAGCTCGCCCGGCGCCGGGCAGGCGGCGAGGCCGAGCCCGCGGTCGGCGAGGAAGGCCAGCAGTGCCTCCATGTCGGCGCCGGTCTGCGCGCGGACGGTGGCCCCGTCGACCAGGGTCAGTGCGGTGAGGTGCCGGGTGGTGTCCAGCAGCAGCACCCGCGCGTCGGCGTCGGTGCCCGCCGGGACGGTGAGCGGCGCCCAGGTGTGGCGGTGGCCCTGGGCGCGCAGCCGCCAGCCGTTGGCGCGGGCCCAGTCGGCGAGCAGCACGACCTGCTCGGGCGAGTCGGGGGCGCAGGTCCACAGCTGGTCGGCGCGGATCTCGCCGGACCAGTTGCGGTACTCGGCGCGGTAGGGCGTCACCCCGGCGGGCAGGGCGGGCGGCAGCGGGACGGCGGCGTCCGCGCTCTCGGGCCCGAGCGTGCCGTTGAGCAGCCAGCCGGCCAGCGAGAGGGCGGCCGCGCCGGCCATCAGTCCGCGCCTGGTCAGTCCGGTGTCAGGTCCGTTGTCAGGTCCGTGCTCCACTGCTGTCCGCCCCCGTCTCGCCGCTGCCGGTGCACCGTGTCCGGTGCCGCGGTGAGGCTAGGCGAACAGCGGCCCGGGGGCGGCGCGAGACAGGCCGATCTTCATTCGTTCGAGTGATAGATCAGACGAATGGTCAGCGCTTGGCCCGGAAAGCTGCATCGGCGAAGTTGTCCCAGTGCCCGGCCGCACCGGCGGGCAGGCAGAGCCAGTCCTTCATCGGGCGCCCGCCCGCCGGATCGAACAGGTGCGCGCCGGGCAGGTGCAGCGCCTCGGCGAAGGCCGGGGTCTCCCGGCCCAGCCGGCAGACCAGCTCACCGCGGTGCAGCCCCAGGAAGGCCTTGCCGTCGGCGTCCTTCAGGCAGGGCATGCCGAACATCTGGGACCGGACGGCCCCGCGCGGGCCCAGCTCGGCCGCGATCTCGTCGAACCGGACGGCGGCCTCGGGGGCCTCCGCCGGCCCGGTCGGATCGGCCGTGCCGGTCGGTTGCGGTGTCTCGCTCACCCCGCCATCCTCCCGCACCACCGCGCCACCGGCGGGTTGCCCCGCCGAACCGGCGGACCGCCGGACCGCGGGTGGAAATATTGCGGGCGTCCGCACGGCTCGGGTGATCAGGAGGTGTCGCACGATGGGTGCTGAGGACGGGTTCAGGATCGAGCACGACTCGATGGGAGAGGTACGGGTGCCGGCCGCCGCCAAGTGGCAGGCGCAGACGCAGCGGGCGGTGGAGAACTTCCCGGTGTCCGGCCGGCGGCTGGAGCGGGCGCACATCGCCGCGCTGGCCCGGATCAAGGCCGCCGCCGCCCGGGTCAACGCCGAACTCGGCGTGCTGGACGGGCCGACGGCCGAGGCGATCGGGCAGGCGGCCGGCGAGGTGGCCGAGGGGCGCTGGGACGAGGAGTTCCCGGTCGACGTGTTCCAGACCGGCTCGGGCACCTCGTCCAACATGAACGCCAACGAGGTGATCGCCACCCTGGCGACCGAGCGGCTGGGCCGCCCGGTGCACCCCAACGACCACGTCAACGCCAGCCAGTCCTCCAACGACGTCTTCCCGTCGTCCATCCACATCGCGGCCGCCGCGGCCGTCACCGGCGAGCTGATCCCCGCGCTGGAGCACCTGGCGGCGGCGCTGGAGCGGCGCTCGGCCGAGTTCTCCGACGTGGTCAAGGCGGGCCGCACCCATCTGATGGACGCCACCCCGGTCACCCTCGGCCAGGAGTTCGGCGGCTACGCCGCGCAGGTCAGGTACGGGGTGGAGCGGCTGGCCGCGACCCTCCCCCGGGTCGCCGAACTCCCGCTCGGCGGCACCGCCGTCGGCACCGGGATCAACACCCCGCCGGGCTTCGCCGCCGCCGTGATCGCCGAACTCGCCCGGACGACCGGGCTGCCGCTGACCGAGGCCCGCGACCACTTCGAGGCGCAGGGGGCCCGGGACGCGCTGGTCGAGCTGAGCGGACAGCTGCGGACGGTCGCGGTCGGCTTCACCAAGATCGCGAACGATCTGCGCTGGATGGGCTCCGGCCCCCGCACCGGCCTCGGCGAGATCAACCTGCCGGACCTCCAGCCGGGGTCCTCGATCATGCCCGGCAAGGTCAACCCGGTGCTGCCCGAGGTGGTGCTGATGGTGGCGGCCCAGGTGATCGGCAACGACACCACCGTCACGGTGGCCGGCGCCAGCGGCAACTTCGAGCTGAACGTGATGCTCCCGGTGATCGCCCGCAACCTGCTGGAGTCGGTGCGGCTGCTGGCCAACAGCGCCCGGCTGCTGGCCGACCGCACGGTCGACGGCATCACCGCCAACGCCGGCCGGGCCCGGGAGTACGCCGAGTCCTCGCCCTCGGTGGTCACCCCGCTCAACCGCTTCATCGGGTACGAGGAGGCCGCCAAGGTCGCCAAGCAGTCGCTGGCGGAGCGCAAGACCATCCGTCAGGTGGTGCTGGAACGCGGCTACGTCGACCGGGGCCTGCTCACCGAACAGGAGCTGGACCGGGCCCTGGACGTGCTGCGGATGACCCACCCCTAGCGCGCGGGGTGCCCGTCACGCGCGAAACCCCGGGGCCGGGCCCCGGGCAGACCGCCGGCCGGTGCGGGCCACCACGTCACGCACCGGCCGGGGCGCTTTTCACTCAGCTGCCGCCACCGCGGCGCATCGGGGAACCGGCCATGGAGATCGCTCCCAGCGACAGGCAGATCATCAGACCGCCGACGACGAGGTTGGTGAGGATCGTCCGGAAGACGGCCTCACTGCCCACCGTCCACCAGGGGGCGACACAGGTCCAGGCACCGATGGCGAGGCAGGCCCAGGCACGCGCGTGGGTGCGCTCGTAGGCCGAGCCGTAGCCCGCCATCAGGACGGTGAAGGCCAACCCGAGAACCAGGTTGCTGATGGTCAGCGCGGAGAAGCCGGAGAATCCGACCACCCACGGGGAGATCGCCAGGAAGAGACCGGTCACCAGGGCCAGTGCCTCAACGCCCTGGGCGCGCGGCGTGGCCGCGGCCCGCTCGTAGTGCTCACGCAATTCCAGGATGTCCGGGTGGTGCTCCATGCCCATGGGCAACTGGGTCGACACCGGGACCACCTCCTCGATCGAGACTGGCAGGCGCCCTGTAGCTACCCGATCCTGGACGGATATAACACTTATTCGCACTTTATGTCCGATTTTTCATGCAGGGTCCTCCAGCCGGAGCGCCCGCGGCTCGCCGAGGAAGGCCCCGACCGCCTCCGCCTCGGCGTCCAGGCCCCGGCGGACGCCCCGCGGCAGCGCCTCGAACGGCTCCACCAGCAGCTCGCCCCGGGTCGTCCGCCAGGTCCCCAGCACCCGGCCGTCGGCCACCAGCGCGGGCCGGACCACCCCGCCGCCGGCGTTGATCCGCTTCGCCCGCGCCGGGTCCAGCATCAGCCCCCGCGAGCGGTAGCCGAGCAGGTAGCCGTCGTACGGACCGAGCAGCCGCACCAGCGGCGGACCGGCCGGCGGCGGCGCCGCGCCCGGCAGCGCGGACAGCCCGGGCAGCGCCTCCACCGCCCCCGCCGCCGCGAAGGCCGCCCGGGCCGCCGCCTGCGGCAGGCCCGACCAGGCCGCGAAGTCGGCCGGGGCGGCCGGACCGAAGGCACCCAGGTAGCGGCGGGCCAGGTCCCCCGCGGTGAGCTCCCCGCCCGGCGGCAGCGGCCGGTAGCCGGGTTCGCGCGGCGCCACCTCCGCACCCCGGCAGAGCACGCCGTGGGCCGCGAGGAAGGCGGTCAGGTGCGCGGGGGCCTGGCCCTTCGGCTCCACCGGGACACCGTGCGCGCGCAGCGCGGCGACCAGTCCCGCCCGGTCGGGCGAGGGGTCCAGCAGCCCGGGGGCGACGGCGAGCGCCCGGGCGCACAGTTCCTCGGTCAGCCCGAGCTCCCGGCGGCGGCGGGCGCCGCCAGCCAGCAGCCGGTCCCGGTACAGCGCCAGCAGCCCGGCGGCGTCCCCGGCGGGCACCAGGTGCAGGGTCCCGCGCATCAGCCAGGTGGCGACCACCTCGCCGGCGGCGTACGCGGCCTGCACGGCGGCCGGATCGTCCAGGCCGCGGGCGCGCAGCGCCAGCCGGACGGCGCCGGCGTCCTGGGCCTGGACGCCGGCGCAGCGGCGGGCGATCTCCGCGACCCCTGACGGGCCGTCGGCGAACTGGGCGTGCATCCGCCACCGGAGCAGTTCGGCATCGTCGGTCATCCCGCCATCCTGCCGGTCGGCGGGGACCGCCGGGCTCAGGCCGGTTCGATCGGCTCCGCGCCCATCGCCCGGCGGACCAGGTGGACCACCCCGCCGACCGCCGCGGCGCCGCCGATCAGCACCACGAACGCCGCGCCCGCCCACTCCACCGGGACGCGCAGCGGGAGGTACTCCAGCAGCCAGGGCGCCGTCCCGAGTGCGATGCCGGCGCCCCGGAGCAGGTCGGGCCGCCGGGCCGACAGGTGTGCCAGCAGCAGTGCCGCCGCCACCGCGAACGACCAGATGGGCACCAGGGCCGGCACCGACCGCCAGTACACCCCCAGCAGCGGCGCGTTGAACGTGCCCACCGCGGCGAGCGGCAGACCGGCCGCGAGGGCGAGGCCGGTGACCTCCCACCGGCCCCGGCGGCCGGTGTCGACCAGGTCCGGCGGGGCGAGCAGCACCAGCGCGGCCAGCAGGGCGATCCGGCCGAACTCGCCGTACATCCGCCAGGCGTTCCCGAGTATCAGCCACCAGGAGACGGCGTCGGTCAGCAGCCCCAGGACGGCCGCCCTGCGGGCCGGCTTCCACCGGCCCATCGCGGCACACAGCAGGGCCACGATCCAGGGCGCCACCAGCGCCACGTAGAAGCCGAGGCCGATCGCGGCCCACCGGGGCCGGGTGGCCGCGTGGGAGAGGGCCTCGGTGACCGCGTCCAGGTACGACACCTGCTCGAACAGGCACTGCCCCACCGCGAGCGCCAGCGCGACCGGGGCGGCGGCGGCCAGGATCCGGCCCGCCGGATGGGCCGAGCTGATCCGCAGCCGCAGGCGCAGGGCGTGGGAGGCGAGGTCGAGGCGTTCGCGCAGGACCGCGCGGCGGCCGAGCCCCTCGGTGGCCTCGGCGAAGGTGGCGGCGATGTCCTCGCCGTACAGCTCGCGGTAGCGGGCCGGGTAGAGGCCGATCAGCCGCCGGCCGGCCTGCGGGGTGCGCTGCTCCGGGATGTGCTGCTCGTTCACGCGTTCGCTCCGCTCGGGCGCAGCCGGGCGGCGCCGAGGCGCCGTTCGGCCTCCAGGACGGCGAGCCGCAGCCGCCTGGTCTCCTCGGTCAGTAGTTCCTTGCCCTGGTCGGTGAGGGCGAAGGTGCGGCGCAGCCGGCCGCCGACCACCTGCTCACCGTCGATCCGGACCAGCCCCTGCTGGAGCAGCCGGTCGAGCGCGGTGTAGAGGGTGCCGGTCCGCAGCCGGGTGCGGCCCTCGGAGATGGCCAGCACCTCCTGGATGATCGCGTAGCCGTGCCGCGGGGCGTCGGCCAGCGCGGTGAGTACGAGCCGGGTCGGCTCCTGCACTTGACGGTCTGTCATGTGGACGAGCATAGGCCCACCATCGCCATATGTCGATGATCTACCCATGCAGGCCCGAGGGTGAGCTGCGTCTCAACCCGGGCGGGCCCCGTTGCCTATGCAACTCGTTGCATAGCAAGATGCGGCCATGGCACTGGAGCACGCGATCCTCGTCTCGCTACTGGAGCAGCCCGGCTCCGGCTACGAGCTGGCGCGCCGGTTCGACCGGTCGATCGGCCGCTTCTGGACCGCCACCCACCAGCAGATCTACCGGGTGCTGCGGCGGATGGAGACGGACGGCTGGATCGCCGCCGAGGAGATCGCCCAGGACGGCCGGCCCGACAAGAAGGTCTACTCCGCGGCCGGCCCCGGCCGGGCCGCGCTCTCCGGCTGGCTGCGCGAGCCGGTCGAGCCGGAGACCGTCCGGCACGAGCTGGCCGTCAAGATCCGGGCGGCCGCCTTCGACGACCCGGGCGCGCTGATCTCCGAGGTCGAACGCCACCGGGAGTCGCACGCCGCGCTGCTGGCCCGCTACCTGGCCGGCGAGCAGCGGGACTTCCCGGCCGGCACCGTCCTCGACACCCGCCAGGAACTGCAGCACGTGGTGCTGCGCGGCGGCATCGAGTACGAGCGGATGACCCTCGCCTGGCTGGACGACGTGCTCGCCACCCTGCACCGCCTCGCGCACTGAGCCCGGAGCCCGAGGCCCACCGAACCCCGCCCCCGAACCCTCGACCCCCAGGGAAGCCACCATGCTGTTCAACCCGCGCTCCTACGACCCCGTGCAGTTCGACGAGCCGACCCGCAGGCTGCTGCGCGCCACCGTGGACTGGTTCGAGTCGCGCGGCAAGAAGACCCTGATCGACAGCTACATCGACCGCACCTGGTACGCGGACTTCCTGGAGTTCGCCGCCAAGGAGGGGCTGTTCGCGGAGTTCCTGACGCCCGCGTCCGCCGACGGCACCAAGCGCTGGGACACCGCCCGCAACGCCGAGCTGAACGAGATCCTCGGCTTCTACGGCCTCGGCTACTGGTACACCTGGCAGGTCACCATCCTGGGCCTCGGCCCGGTCTGGCAGAGCGAGAACGAGGCCCTCCGGGCCCGCGCCGCCGAACTGCTGGCCGAGGGCCACGTGATGGCGTTCGGCCTGTCGGAGCGCACCCACGGCGCGGACATCTACTCCACCGACATGATCCTCACCCCGGACGGCGACGGCGGTTTCACCGCCACCGGCTCCAAGTACTACATCGGCAACGGCAACGTGGCCGGCCTGGTCTCGGTCTTCGGCCGCCGCTCGGACGTCGACGGCCCCGAGGGCTACGTCTTCTTCGCCGCCGACAGCCGCCACGAGGCCTACCACCTGGTCAAGAACGTGGTGAACGCGCAGATGTACGTCAGCGAGTTCCGGCTGGAGGAGTACCCGGTCCGGGCCGAGGACGTGCTGCACACCGGCAAGGCGGCCTTCGACGCGGCGCTGAACACCGTCAACGTCGGCAAGTTCAACCTCTGCACCGCCTCGGTCGGCATCTGCGAGCACGCGATGTACGAGGCGCTCACCCACGCCCACAACCGGGTGCTGTACGGCAAGAAGGTCACCGAGTTCCCGCACGTGCGCCGGGAGCTGACCGACGCCTACGCCCGCCTGGTGGCGATGAAGCTGTTCAGCGACCGGGCGGTGGACTACTTCCGCACCGCCTCGCCGGAGGACCGCCGCTACCTGCTCTTCAACCCGATGACCAAGATGAAGGTCACCACCGAGGGCGAGAAGGTCATCGACCTGATGTGGGACGTCATCGCGGCCAAGGGCTTCGAGGCGGACACCTACTTCGACAAGGCCGCCAAGGACATCCGCGGCCTGCCGAAGCTGGAGGGCACGGTCCACGTCAACCTGGCGCTGATCCTCAAGTTCATGGGCAACTACCTGTTCAACCCGGCCGAGTACGCGCCGGTGCCGACCCGGCTGGACGCCGCGGACGACGAGTTCCTGTTCCGCCAGGGCCCGGCCCGGGGCCTGGGCGCGATCCGCTTCCACGACTGGCGGACGGCCTACGACGCGCACGCGGACATCCCGAACGTGGCCCGCTTCCGCGAGCAGGCGGACGGCTTCTGCGCGCTGCTGCTCTCGCACGCGCCCAGCGCCGAGCAGCAGCAGGACCTGGACTTCCTGCTGGAGATCGGCCAGCTGTTCGCGCTGGTCGTCTACGGCCAGCTGGTGCTGGAGCAGGCCGAGCTGACCGGCCTCGACGCCGATGTGCTGGACCAGGTCTTCGACGCCCTGGTGCGGGACTTCTCCGCGCACGCCACCGAGCTGCACGGCAAGGCGTCCACCACCGAGGAGCAGGCCGCCTGGGCGCTGGCGCACGTGCGCCGCCCGGTCGCCGACGCCGGGCGGGCGGCCCGGGTCTGGTCGCAGGTCGAGGCGCTCTCCGGCGCCTACGAGATGCAGCCGTAGCGTTCCGCGCGGCCGGCCGGCGCACGGCCGCGTGGGGGTGCCGGGACTGCTCCCGGCACCCCCACGCGCGCCGCCGGTCAGAAGGTCAGTTTCCAGCTGTCGAGGTAGCCGGTGTCCTGCGCGGCCACGTCCTGGACCTTGAGCTTCCAGGTGCCGTTGGCGGCCTCGCCGGACGCGTTCACCGAGTAGGTGGTGATCACGTTGTCGGCGGAGTCGTTGGAGCTGGAGTTCTTCAGCCGGTACGCGGTGCCGTCCGGGGCGACGAGGTCGATCACCAGGTCGCCGCGCCAGGTGTGCTTGATGTCGACGCCGACCTGCAGCGCGGCGGGTGCGTTGCCGCTCACCCCGGTGACGGTGACGGACGAGGTCACCGCGGCCCCCGCGTCGGGGATGGCGAGGTCGGCGGTGTTCTCGAAGACCGTGCCGGTGGGCGGCGTGGTGGTGCCGGTGCCCAGGGTCCAGACGGCGTGCGCGATGGCGTCGCTCATCCGGTCCAGCACGGTGTCGTTGATGTTCGCCGAGGTGTCGCAGGACGCGTGGTAGCAGCGGTCGAAGGCCTGGCCGGAGGTGCCGCCCCACTTGGCGGCCTGGGCGCTGGTCTTGATGTAGTCCGCGCCGCTGAACAGGCCGCCGACCGGGATGCCGGCGTTCTTGAACGGCGAGTGGTCCGAGCGCCCGTCGCCCTCGGTCTCCGGTTCGGTGGCGACGCCGAGGCCGGCGAAGTAGTCCTTGAACAGCGAGTCCAGCCGGGTGTCGTCGTCGTAGACGAAGTAGCCGGGGTTGGGTGAGCCGATCATGTCGAAGTTGAGGTAGGCCTCGATCTTCGAACGGTCGCTGCTGGAGAGGCCGTTGACGTACTTGCCGGAGCCGACCATGCCGGCCTCCTCGGTGCCCCACCAGCCGAAGCGCAGGTGCTTCGCGGGCTGCAGACCGGCCCGCGAGACGGCCAGCGCGGTCTCCAGGATGCCGGCCGAGCCGGAGCCGTCGTCGTTGATGCCCGGGCCGGCGGTGACCGAGTCCAGGTGCGCGCCGACCATGATGGTGTGCGCGGTGTCGCCGCCCGGCCAGTCGGCGATGACGTTCCAGCTGGTGGCGCCGTTGTAGGTGTAGGACTGCAGCACGGTGGTGAACCCGGCGGCGTCCAGCTTGCCCTTCACGTAGTCGGCGGAGGCCTTGTAGCCGGCCCGGCCGTGGGCGCGGTTGCCGCCGTTCGCGGTGGCGATGGACTGGAGCTGGGCGAGGTGCGCCTTGACGTTGGCGACCGGGATGTCCGGTGCGGCCAGGACGCCCTGACGGGGCGCCGGGCTGGCGGAGGCGCCGCCCGGGACGAGGAGGGTGGCGGCGGCAGCGGCGGCGGCCGCGACTGCGGCCACGGCGGAGCGGCGGACACGGGATCGCCGTATCGCACGCCGCACGGCGGGCTCGGACATGGAGGGCTCCGGATTCTGGTGGGGCAGAACTGGACCGGGACAGCACGCGTCGGCCGCGCGCCGATTGGGGTGCGGCGCAGCGGGACGGCACTAACTTGACGCGACCATGATGATTGAGCGAAGCAAAGCTTTCGTCAAGGGGCACCGGGCCCGGCCCGCCTGAGGGACCGTCCGCGACCCGGCCCGGCGGCTACTGCCCGCCGAGGCGGTTGATCTCCCGGGTGGACAGCACGCGCTCGCTGTCGCCGTGCACCGCCACGGCGAGCATCGCGCGGCCCACCGTGTCGGTGGCGGTCACCCAGCCGGGGACCAGCCGCCGCAGTACCGGGAACAGCGGGGCCGTCACCGCGTACCCGGCGCGGTACCAGCCGGTGCGCGACCGGGCACCGTGCCGGGGCTGGATGAAACCGGGCCGGAACATGTAGGTGTCCGGCCCCAGCGCGATCAGGTCGTTCTCGGCCCGTCCCTTCACCCGGGCCCACATGGCCCGCGAACGCCCCGTCCGGTCGGTGCCCTCGCCGGTCACGTAGGTGAAGGTCAGCCCGGGGTTTCGGGCCAGCAGCACCCGCGCCGCGGCCAGCGGGTAGTCGTACGAGACCCGGGTGTAGGCCCGCTCGTCCATCCCGACCGAGGAGACCCCGAGGCAGTAGAAGCAGGCGTCCAGCCCGGCGAGCCGGTCACCGAGCGGGGCCAGGTCGGTGAAGTCGGTCAGCGCCGCCTCGGTCAGCTTGGGGTGCGAGTGGCCGAGCGGGGACCGGACCACCGCGAGCACGCCCGCCACCCGGTCGTCCAGCAGGCACTCGCGCAGCACGCCCTGGCCGACCATGCCCGACGCACCGAAGACGACGACCTGCAGTCCGCTCACAGCTGCGCTCCCCTGGGTGGCCGGTGGGCCGCCCCGCGGCGGCCCACCCCGATCCTGGCACCGCCGCCGGGCGGCAGCGACCCCGCCCCCGGCACGCCGGGGCCCGGCCGGTACGCGCTCGCGCACCGGCCGGGCCGGGTCGGGGGGCCTCAGGGGGAGGCGGTCACTTGGTGGGATGGCCCGCTCCGGCGGTGCAGCCGCCGCCGTGCGGGGTCGTGGTGCCGTCGGCGGGCGCGGTCGCGGGCGCGGTCCCGTCCCCGGTCTGCCGGGCGCCGGGCTGCGGCGGACGGCCGCCGCCACCGCCCGGCGGGGTGTCCGGATGGCCCGGACCACCCTCCTCGACCGGCTGCGGCGTCCGGGTGGCGGTGGTCCGCCACACACCGACCGCGGTCGCCAGCGCCACCGTCCACAGCGCCGCCCGGCCCATGCCTCTGCCTCTGCCTCTGCCTCTGCCTTTCGCGTGCATCTCGGTACCTCCGGGTTCCCCGCCCACCCGCGAACAGGCGGGCGAATCGGTCCAGCCGTTCCCCCCTCTGCACCGAATATCCCCGGCGGACCGTCCCGGCCGCATGGGACCGTGGTCCCCAATCCCGCCGGGACCCGCCGCGGAGCCGCCCGGCCGGACGGCCCGACGGCCGGTGGTCAGTCGACCGGGTCGGGCACCGCGGTGCGCGGGATGGTCGCGGTCACCACCGCGCCGGTGGCGTCGTTCGCCGCCGTGAACAGGCCGCCGAGCTCCTCGGCCCGCTCCGCCATCGAGCGCAGGCCGACCCCGGCGTCCGACCCGTGGCTCGGGAACCCGGCGCCGTTGTCCCGGGCCGAGATCAGCACCCGGTCCGCCTCGACCCGCAGGCTCAGCGTCGCGCTGGTCGCCCCGGAGTGCCGGACCACGTTGTTCAGCGCCTCCCCGCTGATCCGGTACACCGCCACCTCCACCGCCGCCGGCAGCTGCGGCAGCGGATCCGGGTCCAGCTCCACGCTGACCCGCAGGGTGCGCCCGTCGAGACCGCCGGCCAGCCGGCGCAGCGCGCCGTCGAGGCCGCAGGTCCCGAGGGCGGCGGGCGCCAGCCCGTCGGTGATCCCGCGCAGCTCCTTGACGGCGCCGCCGATGCCCTCGGACGCCGCCAGCAGCGACCCGTCCAGTGCGGAGCCGGGGGCCGCCGCCGAACGGGCGGTGTCCAGCCGGAGCCGGACGGCGGACAGCGCCGGGCCGAGACCGTCGTGCAGGTCGCGCCGCAGCCGGCGGCGCTCCTCCTCGCGGGCCAGCACGATCCGCTTGCGGCTGGCCTGGAGCTCCTCGTACAGCCGCAGCGAGGCGATCGCCGGGGCGGCCTGGTCGGCGAGGAAGCCGAGCACCTCGCGGTCCTGCCGGTCCAGGCCGCCGCGGCCGGGGCGCGGGGCGACGTGCAGTTCGCCGATCCCGGCGCCCTCGAAGCGCAGCGGCAGCCGCTCGGCGTCCGGCGGGCAGTGCCCGACGGCGGCGACCTCGCTGCGTCCGCCGGCGGTGACGATGGTGACCCGGGCCCCGGGGACGCCGAGCGCGCCGACCACGGTGGAGCACAGCAGCCCGGGGGCGTCGCCGGGGTCGACGGCCAGGCTCAGCCGTTCCGCCAGCCGGCGGACCACCTGGTACGGATGGGCGCGCCGGCCGTAGTAGTACCGGTCGACGGCGTGCAGCACCCAGCCGGCCGCCGGGCGCAGCAGCACCCCCATCACCAGGGCCGCGAAGGCCAGCCAGCGGGCGTCCGCGGTGGCGGCGGCCGGCAGCAGGCGGTACATCAGGTAGCCGAGCACCGCATTGGCGAGGACCAGCAGGGAGACCAGCACGAAGGCGGCCATCACCCGCCGGGTCGAGCGGTCCAGGTAGGCCGAGCGGTCGCCGGCGAAGGCGAAGGCCACGCCCACCGCCCAGGAGGCCGCGCCGAGGTAGAACAGCCAGCGCCCGTCGAAGTCCAGCGGGTACGGCAGGAAGACCGCGGCCAGCCAGATCAGGTACGGGATCAGGATGCCGAGCATCCGCAGGTGCGGCCGGCGCGAGCGGTACCAGCGGACGGCGGCCACCAGCAGCATGGCCAGCGCGACGGCGGGCGCCTCCCAGACGTCCACCGAGCCGAACAGCGAGCCCAGCCGGTCGTGCAGGGCGGCCCAGCCGCCGTGCCCGAGCGGGTTGTCCAGGCCGTACCAGTCGGCGGTGCCGGCCACCAGGTAGTACTCGTGGGCGGCCACCCAGAGCACCAGCAGCGGGAACAGGAAGCTCCAGCGGCCGGACGGCAGCCGGCCCGACGGCAGCCACAGCGGCAGCGCGTAGACGGTCAGCGCGTAGGCGATGTCGGAGGCGAGCACCAGCACGGTGAGCGCGTCGACCACCACCGGGCCGGCCCCGGCCAGGGCGGCGGCCAGCAGGGCGAGCATCCGCAGGGAGTGCAGCAGACCGGCGGCGAGGAAGACCGAGCCCGGGCCGTGCAGGGTGCGGTGCACCATGAGGAACAGCCCGACCAGCGCGAAGCAGACGTCGACGGCGACCAGCAGCCCGTCGTCGACCAGGTACGGCCCCACCCGTGGATCGCCGAGGTGGGTGAGGGCGAGGACCACCCAGCAGAGCGCGGCCAGGATGGTGGTCCCGCAGATCCAGAACGCCGCGTCGAGCCGGCGGTCCCTGGTGATCTCGGCGGGGGCGGGGGCGGGGGCGGGGTGCCGGCTCATCGGGTCCTCCTGGGCGTCGGTCCTCCTCGTGCTGCGGGTGGCCATCCTGGTCGGCCCGGTGTCCCGGGTGCACGGGGCCGCCGTCCCGTCCGGCCCCACGGCGCGGGCCGGGACCGCGCTCAGGAGTCGCCCAGGCCCATGTCCCGGGCCCGGGCGACGGCCTCGGCGCGGGTGGCGACGTGGAGCTTCTCGAAGATGTGGGTGACGTGGTTGCGGACGGTCTTCTCGGCGACGAACAGCTCCCGGGCGATCCGGCGGTTGTCCAGGCCGCGGGCGACCAGGTCGAGCACCTCCGCCTCGCGGGCGGTCAGCGCGGGGAAGAGCTGCCCGGCCTCGCGCAGCCGGCTGCCGGACAGCAGGGTGGTGATCCGGGCGGCGATCCCGGCCCCGAACACCGCGCCGCCGGCCGCCACCGTCCGGACCGCGTGCAGCACCTCGTCCCGCCCGGCGCCCTTGACCAGGTAGCCGCGGGCCCCGGCCTGCAGCGCCGCGAGCAGGCTGCCGTCGTCGTCGGCCATGGTCAGCATCAGGACCGGGACGGCGGAGCCGCCCCTTCCTGGCGCGGCCCCGTCGGGCGCGGCCCCGGCCGGGACGGGTCCGGGCCCGGGCCCGGCCGGGACGGAGGGGTCCGGCCGGGGCCGCCCGGGGGGCTGCGCGGAGAGCAGGCGGACCGCGTCCAGGCCGGAGCCGTCGGGCAGCGTCAGGTCGAGCACCACCACGTCCGGCCGGTGCTCGGCGACGGCACCCGGAACGGCGGCCACGGTCTCCGCCTCCCCCACCACCTCGACGCCGTCCGCGCTCTCCAGCGCCGCCCGGAGCCCCTCGCGGAAAAGCGGGTGATCATCAACGATCAGTACACGCACCGATGGGGCACCGCTCTGCTGATCAGCCACGCCGCGGACACTACCAGTGCCATCAGGGTGACTCTTGGTGACATGCGGGGACGGCGCCGATTGCCGGGGGATCCTCCGACGGTCCACCCATCGGAGCGTCGCGAAAGGCCGCCGCCATGGCACCAACACTCCTGCGGACCGCCGCCCGGCTGGCCCTCGCCCTCGGGGCACTGGCCGCCACCGCGGTCCCGGCCGCGGCCGCACCGCCCGGCGCGCCCTGGGCGGCCGCCCTCGACGGCTGCCCCGGCACCGGCCCGCTCCGCCCGTGCCTCGCGCTCGGCACGCCGCAGCGGCTCGGCGACGGCCTGGTGCGCACCTACGCCCGGCTGGACCACGGCCGGCCGCTGTCGGTCGGCATCCTGTACTCGGACCGCGCGCTGGAGCACCTGCCCACCGCCATGACCGACGGCCACCACTGCTTCGACGTCGACGGCGACGGCCGGACCGACCCGATGACCGAGTGCGCCGGCAACCACGAACGGGTGCTCCCGCTGCCCGCGGCCCTGCTGCGGATGCCGGACATGCCGCTGAAGTGGGCCCTGGTCAACTGGAACCCGATGGGCCACCCGCCGGCCGCGGTCTTCGACCGGCCGCACTTCGACAACCACTTCTACCTGCAGCCGAAGGCCGAACGGGACGCCATCCGGCCCGGCCCCTGCCGCGGCCTGACCAACTGCGCCGACTACGCGACCGCCACCCGTCCGGTCCCGGACGAGTACCTCCCGGCCGACCACCAGAACAAGAACATCACCGAGGTCGCCATGGGCAACCACCTGCCCGACCTCACCTCCCCCGAGTGGCACGGCTCGCCGTTCACCAAGACCTTCGTCTACGGCTCCTACGACGCCCGGATCACCTTCCTGGAGCCGATGGTCAGCCTGGCGACGCTGCGCGCCGCCCGGACCGCGGACCCGGCCGCCGCCTGCTCGCCGGTCAAACAGCCCAAGGCCTGGCAGCAGCCCGGCTGGTACCCGCGCAGCTACTGCGTCGGGTACCAGCCGGACCGGCACGCCTACCGCGTCTCGCTGGAGGACTTCGCCCTGCACCGCTGAACGGCGCCGGCGGCGCGCCCGCCGTCCCGGTCACCGCCAGGGCCCGTCGGGCGCGTACAGCCGGTCCGCGGTCCCCCGCTCGTACGGCATGCCGGGCGGCATCCGCAGCACCTCCAGCTGCAGGCCCCACGGGGTGCGGAAGTACACCCAGCGGTCACCGTGGATCGGGCCGCCGTCGGCGACCGTCTGCGGCTCGCCCAGCACCTCCACCCCCGGCTGCGCGCGCAGGTGGGCGGCGGCGGCGGCGACGTCCTCGACCGCGATGGCCAGATGGTGGCCGCCCCAGTCGCTGTTGCGCGGCAGCACCCGGCGCTGATCGGGCGAACGGTACTCGAACAGCTCCAGGTTGGTCACCGGGCCGAGCCGCAGCATGGCGATCCAGGCCCGCGCCTCGCGGTGGACCCCGAGCTGACGGGTCATCCACTCCCCCTCGGGGTCCTCGACCGGGCCGATCCGGTACAGCAGCCGGGCGCCGAGCACCCCGGTGAAGAACTCCACCGCCTGGTCCAGATCGGGCACGGTGTAGGCGACGTGGTGCACGGCGAGCGCACCGGGGATCCCGGTCATGACGGCCTCCCGGCCGGGGCGGGGGCGCCGTCCGGGCGCCGGTGGGCGGACGGCTCCGCCGCGGCGTACTGCTGCTCGTGGACGTAACGCTGGTTGGCGAGGGCGCCGGTCAGGCTCAGACCGCCGTCGACGGTGAGCGTGACGCCGGTGGTGTACGCGGCCTGCGGCGAGGCGAGGTGGACCACCGCGGCGGCCACCTCCGCGGCCCGGCCCGGCCGGCCGGCCGGGATCGCCGGACGCCGGTAGTCGGCGGCGTCCCGGCCCTCCGGCACCCCGTTCATCGGGGTCGCGGTCTCCCCCGGGCTGACCGCGTTCACGGTGATCCCGTACGGGGCCAGCTCCACCGCCATCACCTTGGTCAGCTCGCCCAGCCCGCCCTTGGCCGCGCAGTACGCGGCGCCGCCGACCACCGGGAGGAACTCGTGCACCGAGGTGACGTTGACGATCCGGCCGCCGCGCCCCTGTGCGGCCATCAGCCGGGCGGCCGCCTGGGCACAGGCGAACGGGCCGGTCAGGTCGACGTCGAGGATCCGCCGCCAGTCCTCCAGCTGCTCCACCAGGAAGCGTGAACGGCGGTTGACCCCGGCGCAGTTGACCAGGACGTCCAGCCCGCCCAGCTGTTCGGCGGCCCGCTCGACGGCCGCGGCGGCGCCGGCCGGATCGGCCAGGTCGAGGCGGAACGGCACCCCGCCGCCCGCGAGTTCGGCGGTCCGGCGGGCGCCCGCCGGGTCGCGGTGGTAGCCGAGCGCGACGGTCTGGCCGGCTTCGGCCAGGGCGACGGCGACCGCCCGGCCGATGCCGGAACTCGCGCCGGTGACGATGGCGTTCATGATGCCTCCTGAGCTGCGGTGGTGCGGATCCGGTAACCGGCGGCGCGCAGACTGCCCGCCCCCAGGTAGCCGTACAGGGCCGTGGTGGCGGCCCCGGGCCGGGTGGTGAAGCCGTGCCACTCCCCCGCCGGGACGTACGCCAGGTCACCCGCGGCCAGCCGGACCCGGCCGCTCTCCATGAGGTGGTCGCCCCCGCCGGTCAGGACCAGGAAGAACTCGTCCGCGGCCGGGTGGCAGTGCAGGGCGTGCCGGCCGCCGGGGACGAAGACCGAGGTCGCGACGGTGAGGCGGCGGGCACCGACGCTGCGCGCGGTGGCCAGCCAGTGCACGCCCATCCCGGCGAAGCCGCCGCCGCGGGTCAGCGCGGAGCCGTGCTCCGGCCGGCGGACCAGCGGCACCGAGGCCGGGGGCCCGCCACCCGGGCACCCGGCCGGGCCGGGCGGGCGGTTCCGGACGGGCGGGCCGTGCACGGTGAGCAGGGTGAGCGGGGCACCGGGGGCGGCGGCCAACGAGTACCCGGCGCCGGGCGGGTGGTAGAGCCCGGCGCCCGGCCCGAGCACCCGGGAGCCCCAGCGGGCCTGCCCGGCCAGGACCACGGTGACCGCCTCCGACTCCGCGGTGCTCCCGGTGCAGCCGCCCGCCGGGACGGCCTCGACGGTGAGGCCGCCGAGCGCGGCCGGCGCGATGGCGGGGTCGATCAGCCGGCGGAAGCCGGGCACCCGGGTGGGGAGCGCGGCAGGGACGAGGATCATCGGGCACCTCCGAAGTCGAGCAGGATCTTGGGGGCTCCGGCCCGCCCCCGGCCCAGCCGGCCGAAGGCCGACGGGCCCTCGGCGGGCGGGAGTTCGGCCGCGATCAGCGGCTCGGCGTCCAGCACGCCGGACCGGAACAGCTCCAGCGTCTGGTCGTAGTGGTCGACCCCGTGCCGGACGCCGGTCACCGACAGTCCGCGCAGGGCCAGTTCGCCGGGGACGAAGCCCTCGGCGGGTTCACCCGCGACGCCGATCACCGCCAGCCGCCCGCCGTCCGCCAGCAGGCCGAGGGCCCGGCGGAAGGCGGCAGCGGCGCCGGAGGCCTCGACCACCAGCGAGTAGCCGCGGTCCGCGGCCTCGGCGGGGGCGAACACGTGCCGGGCGCCGCACCGCCGGGCCAGCGCCAGGCCGGCCGGGTCGATGCCGACCGCGTCGACCGACCCGGCCAACCGGGCGGCGAGCTGTACCGCGAGCAGGCCGATCGTGCCGGTGCCCACGACGGCCACCCGGTCCTCGAGACGGCAGTCGGCCCGCTCCAGGGCGCCGACCACGGTGACGGCGGGCTCGACCAGGGCGGCCGCCCGGTCGCCCACCTCGTCCGGCACCCGGACCAGCGCGGTCTGCGGCATCGTCAGGTACTCGGCGGCGGCGCCCTGGCGGCCGTACAGACCGACCTCGGTGAGCCGCTCGCACAGCTCCCGGCGGCCGCGCCGGCAGCTGCGGCACAGCCCGCAGTGGACCATGGTCCGGCCCACCACCCGGTCGCCGGGCGCGAATTCGGGGCTGCCGGTGACCACCGTGCCGGTCCACTCGTGGCCGGGGACCAGCGGGTAGGCCGCCCGGCCGTCGCGCAGGTACGAGGCGGTGCCGCGGAGCAGCTCCAGGTCGGTGCCGCAGAGGCCGACCAGGGCGGTCCTGATCAGCGCCTCCCCCGGCCCGGGGACCGGCACCGGCAGGCGGGCCGGGACGACCCGGTCCGGGGCCTCGATCCGCAGCGCGGCCATGGTCCGGGGGACGGCGGTGGTCCGGGGGACGGCGGTGGGTGCGGGAACGGGATGGACGGTCATGGCCGGGTCCTCCTGCGGATCCTGGGGCGCCGGGGCGCCGGGGTGGGAACGGGGGCCGCGGTGCGCAGGGCCAGGCACAGCAGCTCCGCGCCCAGCGGTCCGGCCCGCAGGCGCAGCCCGCGGGCGGCCGGGGCCAGCAGCAGGTCGCCTCGGTCCGCCAGGTGCTGGGCGCCGTCCGGCACCTGCTCGGAGAGGACCGGGCCGCGCAGCACGAACCAGACGGACTCGCCGTCCGGCCGGCCCGGGTGTGCGTGGACGGCGCCGGGGCTCAGCCGCAGCTGGTCCACGGAGTCGGTGGCGCTGCGCAGCACGGCCCGCTGGGCGAGCGGCCTGACCCGGATGAACTCGCCGTCCGGGCCGGCCAGGACGGCGGCCGACGCGGAGGCGGTGCTGACGACGATCATCGGTGGCCCCCTCGGGGGACGGCCAGCACGGCGTGGAAGTACTCCAGGCCCGCCGGGCCGGCGGTCAGGGTGACGCTGCCGCCGAGCGGCAGGGTCAGGCCGGTGCCCTCCGCGAGTTCGACGTCCACCTCGCGGCCGCCGGCCCGGCCGGAGCCGGTGGTGACGTACAGGGTGTGCTCGACGCCGTCGGCGTCCAGGTCCAGTTCGGCGCCGGGCTCCAGCCAGGAGAGGCCGACGCCGAGCAGCGGGCCGGTCAGCACCCGGCCGGGGTCGACGGCGCGGCCCCGGCGCAGGGCGGTCACGGCGGTCCGGTCGGTCCGGTCGGGACGGTCACGCCGGTCAGGCCGGTCGGTGGTGGTCATGGTGGCTGCTCCTTCGTCCGTGGGTGGTCGTCCGTGGGTGTCCGGTGCTGTGCTTCGACGATCGGCCGCCCGTCGTCCCGGGTGCACGGGTGCGGTGTCCTGTCCGGGCCCGGTCAGTGCTCGGCCGGGGCCGGGACGCCGGGAGTGCGGGAGTGCGGGACCCCGGTGGGCCGTACGGCCTCGGCCCCGGCGCGCAGCGCCCGGGCGTCCACCCCGGTCAGCAGGCTGCCGCGGCCGGTGTACGGCCGGCCGAGTCCGGCGAGCAGGACCAGCCCGTCCTCGCCGTCGCGGGCGGCGGCCACCGGGACGGCGGCCGCGAGGCCCGCCGGGTCGACGCCGGGCGGCAGGACCACCGGCAGGCCCGCGCGGCGCAGCAGGTCGCGGTGGGCCTGTTCGTCCTCGGCCGGCAGGAGACCGAGCCGGGCCGCGATCCGGGCGGCGACCAGCATGCCGAGACCCTCCGACGGACCCTCGCCGAGCGCGCCGCCCGCCAGCAGGCGGATCGCCCGGCCGACGGTGCGGCCGTAGCCGAGGGCGCGTCCCGGTCCGCGTTCCAGCGGGTCGTCGCGGGTGACGGCGGCCCGGGCGTCCGCGCACAGGGCGAGGAACGCAGCCAGCTCGCGCGGCCGGTAGCCGCCCTCGGGGCGGAGCGCGGCGGCCAGCGGCCGGTACCCGGCGGGGCACACCGCCAGCACGGCGCGGACCGCCTCCACCAGGTCGGCGGGGGCGGCGGCGAGCCGGTCGAGCGGACAGAAGACCAGTTCCGGTGCCTGCCACAGCCCGAGCACGCCCGAGCCGACGGTGTGCCGCAGGGACAGCGCGGCACCGCAGGCGGCCGCGAGGGTGCCCGGCACCTGGACCAGGCGCAGGCCGTTGAACAGCAGCCCCGCCAGCAGTCCGGCGGTGTGCGCGGCCCGGCCGCCGCCCACGCCGAGGACGACGCTACGGCGGGTGGCACCGGCCGCCAGCGCCCGTTCGGCGAGGCGCTCGACGGAGCGCAGGGTGCCGGCCGCCGGGACGGGCAGCCGGACGGCGCGGGCCGGGAGGTCCGCGGCGAGCGCCTCCGCGGACCACCCGGCGTCGGTCACCGCGACGAACAGGTCTGCGTGGAGGGCGGCCAGTTCGGCGGTGAGGTCGGGGCGGGTGGCCGGCCCGCTGCGGGCCAGCAGGCGGACGGTGGCCCCGCCGGTCTGGATCTGCCGGTCGAGGGCGGCCGGCCGGGTGGGGTGGGTCATCGCGCTCCTCCGCTCTGCCGACCCTGGCAGCGGGCCGACCCTGGCCACCGTCCGCCGCCCACCGCCCCGGGCGCCTGAGCCCTGACACCCGTCCCGGACCCGGTCCCGGTCCCGCCCCGGGGGGACGGGACGCACAGCATCGGTGGCCGCCGCCAGGGCGGACGGGGTCAGGTAGGGGCCCGGGGAACCGCGCGGGGCGGGACCCGCGGCACTTCCCTCTCACCCCCGAACGGGCACGCACACCACCGCGGAGCAGAACCCCCACCCCCGCGGAGTGCAGCCCCCCGTACGCCCGCTCGAGGACCCCTCCCGTCGCCGCACAGCGCACGCCCAGCCGAGCGGCCCTGTCCCCGCCGGTGGCACCCACCGAAGGAGCACGCACAGCACCGCGAAGCAGAAGCCGCGGCGCCTCCCCTCGCCTCCCCCCGAACGGGCACGCACACCACCGCGGAACGCAACCTGCCACGTCCCCTCCCCCTCGGCCGGGCCCGCCGCCCAGCAGCACGCACACCACCTCGGAGCGGCCTCCACCCCCGCCGGAGGCCCCCTCCGAAGCCGCCCGCACACCCCCGCGGAGCGGCCCCCACCCCCGCCGGCGGCGCCCCCGTCGTGTCAGGTGTGCGGGAGGAGGTCGGGGCGGCGCGGTGGCAGGGCCGAACTGACCTCGTGGGGAAGCACGGTGAGGCAGAGCAGTTCGGCGCCGAGCGGTCCGGCGTGCAGGTGGACGCGGTCGCCGTGCGGGGCGAGCAGCAGGTCGCCGTCGGTGAGGGTGCGCTGGGGCACGTCGGGGCAGTCCAGCAGGGCGGCCGAGCCGCGCAGCACGTACCAGGCGGCCTCGGTGTCCTCGCGGCCGGACAGGTCGAAGCAGGCGCCGGGGCCGAGCCGGACGTGGTCGACGGCCTCGGTCTCGCTGTGCAGCATGCCGCGGCGGGCCAGGCAGCGGACGTGCAGCCGCTGGGTGCCCGGCCCGAGGTGGACGGCCGCGCGGGCGGTGTCGGCGACGATCACGGCCGTTCACCTCCCGCTCCGCAGACCGCGCCGGTCCCCGGGCCGCGGCCGTCCGGGACGGCGAGTTCGGCGTGCACGTACTCCAGTCCCCCGCGCCCGGCGGTGAGCGCCGCCGAGCTGCCGAGCGGCAGGGTCAGTGCCCGGCCGGGCCGCAGCGGCACCCGCAGTCCGGTGGTGGCGGCGCGCCCGGAGCCGGCGCTGACGAACAGGGTGTGCTCGACGCCGTCGGCGGTCAGGGTGACCCGTTCGCCGGGCCGCAGCCGGACCGTCTCGAGCAGTCGCAGCGGTCCGGACAGCACGACTGTCGGGTCGACCCGGCCGAGCCGGCGCAGGTTGGTGACGAGCGAGTGGTCCAGCAGTGGCGTCCGCGGGGACGGGAGCAGGGGGGCGGTCACTTCGATCACCAGCCATTCCAGGGCCTGCCGGCCCAGGTTGCGCAGGCCGTGCCGGGTACCGACGCGGGTGAGGACCGCGTCTCCGGCCCGGACGGGGTGGGGGTGGCCGTCGAGGGTGATCTCGCCGTGGCCGGCGAGCAGGACGTACACCTCCTCGGTACGGGTGTGCAGGTGCTCGCCGCTGACGCCGCCGCGCGGGATCCTGGCCCACTCGACGGCCTCCCAGCCGCCGCCGAGACCGGCCCGGCGGGCCAGGCAGGCCCACTGGGTCAGTCCGGAGGTGCCGTGCACGCCGTGGACGGCGACCGGGTCGCGGGTGTCCGCGACGATCACCGCGGGGCGCACGACAGCTCCGCCAGGTCGGCCGCGGCGGCGGCGAGTTCCGCCGGGGTGAGGTCGTCGACGAAGCAGCCGTCGCCGATCCCGACGGGCAGTGGCAGCCGCTGGCGGCCGTCGCGGTGGCGGACGGTGTCGGTGAGGGCGTCGCCGAGGGTGTCGGGTTCCATCAGCGGGTGGTGGACCGGCAGCCGCAGCCGCCGCATCAGGGCGAGCACGCGGTCGCGCTGTTCGAGGTCGAGCAGCCCGCGGCGGGCGGCCAGCACGGTGGTGAGGGCCATGTCCAGGCAGACCGCCTCGCCGTGCAGCAGTTCGGGCAGCGCCCGCATCTCGACGGTCGGGCTGAACGAGTGGCCGTAGTCCATCGAGCGTTCCAGCCGGTGCTCCCAGAGGTTGGGCTGGAGCTCCTCGAGCATGCCGTGCACGGCCCGGGTCAGCACCTCGCTGCCTGCCGCTGGGCCCTGGAAGCGTTCGGCGACCAGGTCCGGGCCGTGGGCGTCGAGCAGGTCGAACAGCCGGCGGTCCTTGATCAGGGCGACCTTGAGGATCTCGGCCATGCCGTTGCTCAGGTGGCGGTGGTCCAGGGTGGCGAGGAAGCCGGGGTCCAGCAGGGTGGCGGTGGCCGGGTGGTAGGTGCCCAGCCGGTTCTTGTGGCGGCCGAAGTTGACGCCGGTCTTGGCGCCGACGCCCGCGTCCACCAGGCCGATCAGGGTGGTGGGCACCCGGACGAACGGGGTGGAGCGCCGGTAGAGGCTGCAGGCGAGGCCGACCACGTCCATCAGGACGCCGCCGCCCATCGCGATGACCGGCTCGCCGCGCCGGGAGATGCCGAAGCGGTCCATCTGCTCGGCGACCCGGAACACCGACTCCATGTCCTTGACCCGCTCGTGGGCGGGCAGCACGCACAGCTCGTACGGCACCCGGCGGGCCGTGAAGTAGCGGTGGACGCGGTCGCCGTACAGCTCGTGCACCCGGGCCTCGACGACGACCAGCCGGCGGCCGGCCGGTCCGCCGGCCCGGGCCAGCGCGGGGTCGGCCGGGTCGAGCAGGTGCGGGGTGAAGCGGACCTGGTAGCTGACGGGCAGGGCGGTGGTCACCGTCCAGGAGCTGACGGGCTCGCCCGTGGTGAACAGTCCGTGGTCGGCCGGTGCGGCCCCGGTGGTCCCGGTGGTCGATGTGGTCGATGTGGTCACGGTGGGACTCCTTCGCAGCGGGGCACGGGGCGCGGTACGCGGCCCGGCCTCCACCGTCGCGATCCCGCCGTCCCGGACGCACGGGTGCGGGGCCACCCCCGGTCCCGCCCGGGTCCCGGGCCCGGCGGCGGACGTACCGTGGAGGGGGAGGCGCCGCCATGCACTTCACCGACCGCAGGGACGCCGGCCGCCGGCTGGCGGCCGGGCTGACCCACCTGCTGTCCACCGACCCGGTGGTGGTGGCCCTGCCCCGGGGCGGTGTCCCCGTCGGGGCCGAGGTCGCCCGGGCACTCGGTGCCCCGCTGGACATCTGCGTGATCCGCAAGCTCGGTGTGCCGAGCCAGCCCGAGCTGGGCATGGGCGCGATCGGCGAGGACGGCGCCCGGGTGGTGAACGAGCGGGTGGTCCGCGGCGCGGGCGTCACGGACGCGCAGCTCGCCGCCGTCGAGCGGCAGGAACGGGCCGAGCTGGCCCGCCGCGCGGAGCGGTACCGGCACGGCCGCCCGGCCGTACCGGTGCGCGGGCGGACCGTGGTGGTGGTGGACGACGGGGTGGCGACCGGTTCGACCGCGCTGGCCGCCTGCCGGATCGTACGGGCCCGCGGCGCGGCCCGGGTGGTGCTGGCGGTCCCGGTCGCACCGGTGGACTGGACGGACCGGCTGGCGGGCGCCGCCGACGAGCTGGTCTGCCCGTACACGCCGGCCCGGTTCTGGGCGATCGGGCAGTTCTACGACGACTTCGAGCAGACCACCGACTCCGAGGTGCTGGACTGCCTGGGCGAGGCCGAGCACCGGGAGCCGTCCGAGCCGGACAGCCGGGAGCTGGTCTTCGACCTGCCGGGGGCGCGGCTGCCCGGCGAGCTGCTGGTGCCGGGCCGGCCGCTCGGCGTGGTGCTGTTCGCGCACGGCAGCGGCAGCAGCCGGCGCAGCCCGCGCAACGCGGCCGTCGCCCGCTCGCTCAACCGGGCGGGGCTGGGCACCCTGCTGTTCGACCTGCTCACCGAGGCCGAGGAGCCGGACCGGGGCAAGGTCTTCGACCCGCCGCTGCTCGGCGGCCGGCTGGCGGAGGTGACCCGGCGGCTGCGCGCCGACCCGGCCTGCGCCGGTCTGCCGCTCGGCTACTTCGGCGCCAGTACGGGGGCCGCGGCCGCGCTGTGGGCGGCCACCGAGCCGGGGACCGAGCCCGCCGCGATCGTCTCCCGCGGCGGGCGCCCGGACCTGGCCGGACCGCGGCTCGCCGCGGTCACCACGCCGACCCTGCTGGTGGTCGGCGGTGCGGACACCGGCGTGCTGGAGCTCAACCGGCTGGCCAGGGCGCAGCTGGGCGGCGAGAGCGCGCTGCTGGTGGTGCCGGAGGCGGGCCATCTGTTCGAGGAGCCCGGTGCGCTGGCGGCGGTGGCCCGGCTGGCCGCCGAGTGGTTCACCCGGCACTTCACGTTCGAGGATTGAGCCACGGACCGGATCGAGCGACGGACAGGGTGAACCACGGACCGGTTCGGGGACCGTTCCGGGAAGGACCGGGCGGAGCCCCGGACGGCTGGTCAATCTGAGCAGAAGAAACGGTCCGGTGCTGCTCACCTTGTACACATTGATCAGTGAAAACCCGACCTGTTGCCCAACCAGCCCGACGGGAGCAAGCTCTGCCCAACCGGTGGCGCCCACCCGCTGCGCCGCGGACCCCTCGACGTGGAGGAAGCACCGATGACCGCCAACGCCGTTGAACTCACCCCCGAGGAGCTGGAGGCCGGCCTCGACGCGGAGCAGCTGCGCCGCCTGGTCGGCCTGGTCGAGCACGACCCGGCCCAGGACCCCTTCCCGGTGATCGCCCAGGACGCGGTGGTCTTCGTCGTCGGCAACGCCACTCTGACGGCCCAGCTGTACCAGGTCGTCTTCGGGATGGAGCTGGTCGCCTACTCCGGCCCCGAGACCGGCCGCCGCGACCGCAAGGCGTACGTGCTGCGCTCCGGCTCCTGCCGCTTCGTGATCAAGGGCGGGGTGGCCCCGGACAGCCCGCTGCTGGACCACCACCGCCGGCACGGCGACGGCGTGGTCGACCTCGCGATCGAGGTCCCGGACGTCGACAAGTGCATCGCGCATGCCCGCGCCCAGGGCGCCCGGATCCTGGAGGAGCCGAACGACGTCTCCGACGAGAACGGCACCGTGCGCCGCGCGGCCATCGCCACCTACGGCGAGACCCGGCACACCCTGGTCGACCGCTCCCGCTACACCGGCCCGTACCTGCCGGGCTACGTGGTCGCCGAGACCAAGGTGCAGCGGCCCGAGGGCGCCCCGAAGCGGCTGTTCCAGGCGCTCGACCACGCGGTCGGCAACGTCGAGCTCGGCCACATGAACGAGTGGGTCGGCTTCTACAACAAGGTCATGGGCTTCGTGAACATGGCGGAGTTCGTCGGCGACGACATCGCCACCGAGTACTCCGCGCTGATGAGCAAGGTGGTCGCCAGCGGCAACCACCGGGTGAAGTTCCCGCTGAACGAGCCCGCCATCGCCAAGAAGAAGTCGCAGATCGACGAGTACCTGGAGTTCTACGGCGGCCCCGGCTGCCAGCACCTGGCGCTCGCCACCAACGACATCCTCACCACCGTCGACGTGCTGCGCTCGCGCGGCGTGGAGTTCCTGTCCACCCCCGACTCGTACTACGACGACCCCGAGCTGCGGGAGCGGATCGGCAAGGTCCGGGTGCCGGTCGAGGAGCTGAAGAAGCGCGGCATCCTGGTCGACCGCGACGAGGACGGCTACCTGCTGCAGATCTTCACCAAGCCCCAGGGCGACCGGCCGACGGTGTTCTTCGAGTTCATCGAGCGGCATGGTTCGCTGGGCTTCGGCAAGGGCAACTTCAAGGCGCTCTTCGAGTCCATCGAGCGCGAGCAGGACAAGCGCGGCAACCTCTGAGCCCCTGAGGAGACTCCACGATGGCGCACTACCGGCAGCTGGGCAGCATCCCGCCCAAGCGGCACACCCAGCACCGCACCCCCGAGGGCGGCCTCTACTACGAGGAGCTGATGGGCGAGGAGGGCTTCACCTCCGACTCCTCGCTGCTCTACCACCGGGGCATCCCCTCGGCGATCGTGGACGCCCGGCCCTGGGAGCTGCCGGACCAGCGCACCACGCCGAACCTCCCGCTGATCCCCCGCCACCTCAAGCTGCACACGCTGAGCGAGGGCGAGGAGTGGAAGGACACCGACGTGGTGACCGGGCGCCGGCTGGTGATCGGCAACGCCGACGTGCGGATCAGCTACGTGGCGGCGGGCGCGCCGAGCGAGCTGTACCGCAACGGGCTGGGCGACGAGTGCGTCTACGTGGAGTCCGGCTCGGGCACGGTGGAGACGGTGTTCGGCACCCTGGAGGTCGGCCAGGGGGACTACGTGATCATCCCCCGGGCCACCACCCACCGCTGGGTGCCCGCACCGGACACGCCACTGCGCGCCTACTGCATCGAGGCCAACAGCCACATCACCCCGCCCAAGCGGTACCTGTCGCGGTTCGGCCAGCTGCTGGAGCACGCGCCGTACTGCGAGCGGGACCTGCGCGGGCCGGTGGGGCCGCTGCTGGTCGAGGGCACCGACGTGGACGTGCTGGTCAAACACCGCGGCGCCAACGGGGTGGTGGGCACCCGGTACACCGTGCCGCACCACCCGTTCGACGTGGTCGGCTGGGACGGCTGCCTGTACCCGTACGCCTTCAACATCTCCGACTTCGAGCCGATCACCGGGCGGATCCACCAGCCGCCGCCGGCCCACCAGGTCTTCGAGGGCCACAACTTCGTGATCTGCAACTTCGTGCCGCGCAAGGTCGACTACCACCCGCTGTCCATCCCGGTGCCGTACTACCACGCCAACGTGGACAGCGACGAGGTGATGTTCTACTGCGGCGGCGACTACGA
Organism: Kitasatospora sp. NEAU-CNBT7; assembly: GCF_057220535.1. NCBI lineage: Bacteria > Bacillati > Actinomycetota > Actinomycetes > Kitasatosporales > Streptomycetaceae > Kitasatospora > Kitasatospora sp. NEAU-CNBT7. The sequence goes on from NZ_JBXQQB010000004.1 coordinate 181,842, forward strand.
GGCCCGCAAGGGCTCCGGCATCGCCCAGGGCTCGATCTCGCTGCACCCCGGCGGCCACACCCACGGGCCGCAGCCGGGCGCCTACGAGCGCTCGATCGGCGCCGAGTTCTTCGACGAGCTGGCAGTCATGGTGGACACCTTCCGCCCGCTGGAGCTCGGCGAGGCCGGCACCGCCAGTGAGGACCCGAACTACGCCTGGACCTGGTCCGGCCGCGGGCCGCAGCGGTGACCGTCCCCGCCCTCTACCGGGGGCTGTTCGACGACGCGGCGCTCTTCCCGCCGGGGGACCTGCCGCTGCCCGAGGCGGTGCCGGCCCACGCCGCGCACCGGAGCGCCTGGTACGCGGAGGCGGTCGGCCCGTTCCTGGTCGGCGCGGGCCGGCTGGCCGAGCTGCGGCCCCTCACGGGCGCGCCGCTGCGGGTCGCCCTGGTGCTGCCGGGGGGCAGCAGCCAGCTGGCACCCGCACTGGCCGCCGCCGACGGGCTGACCGTGGCCGGCGTGGAACTGGCCGACCCGGACGTCCGGACGGCGGTCGCCGCGCTGGCCGGGCAGCTGCCGGCCGGCGTGGAGGCGGCCGTGGAGCTCCCGCGCGGCGAGGGCCTGCCGGCCGCGCTGGACGTGCTGGCCGGCACGCCGTACCGGGCCAAGTTCCGCACCGGCGGCCTGGCCGCCGGGGCGTTCCCCTCGGAGACCGAGCTGGCCGGCTTCCTGGCGGGCTGCGCCGAGCGCGGCCTGCCGTACAAGTGCACGGCCGGACTGCACCACGCCGTCCGGCACACCGACCCGGTGACCGGCTTCGAGCACCACGGCTTCCTGAACGTGCTGCTGGCCGCCGCGGCCGGGCCGGACGAGAAGCTCGCCGCCGAGGCGCTGGCCGAACGCTCCGGCGCGCTGCTGGCCGCCGCCGCCCGCGAGCTGACGGACCACCAGGTCGACCAGGTGCGCGGCCGCTTCACCGCGTTCGGCACCTGCAGCATCGCCGAGCCGCTCGAGGACCTGGCCGCGCTCGGCCTGCTCACCGCACCCGCACCACAGGAGGACCGTTGACCGCCCCCACCTGGCTCGCCGTCCCGGCCGAGTCCCCGTTCGGCATCCACAACCTGCCGTACGGCGTCTTCACCGCCCCCGACCGGCCCGGCCGGCGGCGGATCGGCGTACGGATCGGCGAGCAGGTCCTCGACCTCGGCGCGACCGCCCGCGCGGCCGGCGCACCGTCCGTGCTGCTGGACGCGGACAGCCTCAACCCGCTGATGGCGGCGGGCCGTTCCACTTGGACCACGGTCCGGGCGGCAATCACCGAGTGGCTCACCGACGAGGCGTACCGGCCCGCGGTCACCCCCAACCTGGTGGACCTCGCCGACGCGGAGCTGCACCTGCCGTTCGAGGTCGCCGACTACGTCGACTTCTACGCCTCCGAGCACCACGCGACCAACCTGGGCAAGCTGTTCCGCCCCGGCACCGAGCCGCTCACCCCGAACTGGAAGCACCTGCCGATCGGCTACCACGGCCGGGCCGGCACGGTGGTGGTCTCCGGCACGCCGGTGGTCCGCCCGCACGGCCAGCGCAAGGCGCCCACCGACGCGGTGCCCGGCTTCGGGCCCTCCCGCCGGCTCGACATCGAGGCCGAGGTCGGCTTCGTCGTCGGCACCCCCACCGAGCTCGGCAGCCGGGTCGCGCTGGCCGACTTCGCCGAGCACGTCTTCGGCGTGCTGCTGCTCAACGACTGGTCCGCGCGCGACATCCAGGCCTGGGAGTACGTGCCGCTCGGCCCGTTCCTCGGCAAGTCCTTCGCCACCTCCGTCTCGCCCTGGGTGGTGCCGCTGGCCGCCCTGGAGCACGCCCGGGTCGCCCCGCCGGCCCGCGACGTCGAGCCGCTGCCGTACCTGGACGACCGGGCCGCCGAGCCCTGGGGCCTGGACCTGGCGATGGAGGTCGAGCTCAACGGCCACCCGGTCTCCCGCCCCCCGTTCGCGGCGATGTACTGGACGGCCGCCCAGCAGCTGGCGCACCTGACGGTCAACGGCGCCTCGCTGCGCACCGGCGACCTGTACGCCTCCGGCACCGTCAGCGGCCCCGAGCCGGAGAGCCGCGGCGCGCTGATCGAGCTCACCTGGAACGGCGAGAACCCGGTCAAGCTGCCCGACGGCACCACCCGCACCTTCCTGGAGGACGGCGACGAGGTCACCATCACCGCCACCGCCCCGGGCCCCGACGGCACCCGGATCGGCTTCGGCGAGGTCTACGGCCGGATCGTCCCGTAGCGCGCGGACCCTCCGCCGGGCCCGTCACCTCCCGAGGTGGCGGGCCCGGCGCCGTCCGGGCGAGGGCCTACGCTGTCGGGGGCACCGACCCTCATGATCTGGAGGACCCGCGATGGACGTGCTCGTCGAGCGGGACGGCCCGGCCGGCCGTCTCACCCTCAACCGGCCGAAGGCACTCAACTCGCTGACCCACGACATGCTGCGGACCCTGCGGTCGGCGCTCGACACCTGGGCCGGGGACGACACGGTCGCCACCGTGGTGCTGACCGGCGCCGGGGAGCGCGGGCTGTGCGCCGGGGCCGACATCCGGGCCATGCACGACGACGCCAAGGCGGGCGGCGCGGGCTTCCGGCAGTTCTTCCGGGACGAGTACCTGCTGAACGAGCTGATCTCGCGCTACCCGAAGCCGTACGTCGCGGTGATGGACGGCATCACGATGGGCGGCGGCGTCGGCGTCTCCGCGCACGGCAGCCTGCGGATCGTCACCGAGCGCTCCACCGTCGCGATGCCGGAGACCAGGATCGGCCTGGTGCCGGACGTCGGCGGCAGCCGCCTGCTGGCGCTCGCCCCCGGCGAACTGGGCACCCACATCGCGCTGACGGCCGGTTCGATGACCGCCGCCGACGCCCTGCACTGCGGCTTCGCCGACCACTTCGTACCGGCCGCCGCGCTGCCCGGTCTGCTCGCCGAGCTGGCCCACCGGCCGGCCGCGGAGGCCGTCGCCGCCCACGCGGCCGCGGCGCCCGCCTCGGAACTGGCCGCGCAGCACGGCTGGATCGACCACTGCTACGCGGCCGGGACGGTGGAGGAGATCCTCGAACGGCTGGACGACAGCGGGATCCCGGAGGCGAAGCAGGCCGCCGAGGAGATCCGCGGCAAGTCCCCGACCGCGCTGAAGGTGACGCTGGCCGCACTGCGGCTGGCCCGCGGCCACCGCTCGCTGGCCGAGACGCTGGAGCAGGAGTACCGGATCTCGTGCGCGGCGCTGGACGGCCACGACCTGGTCGAGGGCATCCGCGCCCAGGTGGTCGACAAGGACCGCGACCCGCACTGGCGGCCCGCCACCCTGGCCGCGGTGGGCGCCGAGGAGGTGCGGCGGTACTTCGCCCCGGCACCCGGCGGCGGCCTCGGCATCGGGTGACCACCGTCTCAGCAGTCGAGACTGGCGCACCGGCCGGTGCGTCCGCGAAGGTATGGACGGGCAGGGCACAGCCACGGGCACAGCCACCGTCACAGCGCAGAGGGAGTCAACGACGATGACCGACTACGAGACGATCCTGGTCGACCGCAAGGGCCGGGTCGGGCTGATCACGCTCAACCGGCCGAAGGCGCTGAACGCGCTCAACACCCAGCTGATGAACGAGGTCGTGGCCGCCGCCAAGGCCTTCGACCGGGACCCGGAGATCGGCGCGCTGGTGATCACCGGCTCGGAGAAGGCGTTCGCCGCCGGGGCCGACATCAAGGAGATGCAGGACAACCGCTTCCCCGACGTCTACCTGGACGACTGGCTGGGCCCCTGGGACGAGCTGGGCCGGCTGCGCAAGCCGGTGATCGCCGCGGTCGCGGGCTACGCGCTGGGCGGCGGCTGCGAGCTGGCGATGCTGTGCGACATCCTGCTGGCCGCCGACACCGCGAAGTTCGGCCAGCCGGAGATCAAGCTCGGCGTCATCCCGGGCATCGGCGGCTCGCAGCGCCTCACCCGGGCGGTCGGCAAGGCCAAGGCGATGGAGCTGTGCCTGACCGGCCGGATGATGGACGCCGAGGAGGCCGAGCGGGCCGGGCTGGTGTCCCGGATCGTGCCCGCCGCGGACCTGCTGGGCGAGGCGATGGCCGTCGCGGAGACGGTCGCCGCGATGTCCACCCCGGCCGCGGTGATGATGAAGGAGAGCGTCAACCGGGCGTTCGAGACCACCCTCGCCGAGGGTGTCCGGTTCGAGCGCCGGATGTTCCACGCCGCCTTCGCCACCGCCGACCAGAAGGAGGGCATGGCGGCCTTCGCCGAGAAGCGCCCGCCGTCCTTCACCCACCGCTGACCCCGGCCGCCCGGGTCAACTCCCCTCCGTCTCGAGGGTGTTGATCCGGGCCAGCCCGGACCGGGTGGCGGCCACCACGATCCGGTCACCGGCTGCCAGCCGGTGCGCCCGGTCGGCGAAGTTCCACAGGTAGTCGGCCGGCCTGCGGGCCAGCCGCACCGCGAGCACCCGCACCCCGCCCTCGCTCTCGATCCGGTGGACGTCCCGCCCGACCAGCCCGTTGCCCTCCTCCGCCGCCAGCTCCGCGATCAGCAGCACGTGCCGGTAGACCGACAGGGTGCCCAGCACCTCACGGCCCATCAGCGCGGCGGCGAAGGCCGGCGCCGACAGGTACGACACCGACCGCGAGGCCACGTTGCCCAGCGTGGCGTACACATGATGGGCGAAGTCGTCGTCGAACAGGCGCACCACGATGCGGACTTCGGGCCGCACCGCGCGCGCCTCCAGAGCCGCCTCCAGGTTGGCCGCGTCATCGGTGGTGACGGCGACCACGGCCCGGCTGTACTGGACCCGGGCCCGGCGCAGCTGGCTCGCCAGCGGCGCGTCGCCGACCAGCACCGGCAGGCCGAGCGCCCGGACCGCCGCGATGCCCCGGGCCTGCGGATCGCGCTCGATGCAGACCACCGGCACCCCGGTCTCGTGCACCAGGGCGGCCACCCGGGTCCCGACGTTGCCGAGGCCCACCACCACCACGTGGTCCCTGGTCCGGGAGCCCGGCGCCCTCGGCAGCCCGCGCCGGCCGGTGGCCAGCATGTCGACCACGATGGCGGTCGCCACCGGCACGAAGGTGATCCCGCAGAAGGTGACCACCACCTGGGCCAGCCGCACCCACGGCCCGCCCGGGGTGTCCAGGCCCGGCTGGTCCGGCTGCGCCGCGCCGGCCAGGTCGAGCAGCGTGAAGTACACCGCCCAGCCGAGGCTGCCGCCGTAGTGCCAGATCACGTAGCCGCCGAGCAGCACGGCGGCCAGCGCGGTGGTCAGCACCAGCCGCAGACGGACGCTGGTGAAGTACCGCAGGACGTCCTGCAGCCACCAGCGGGCCCGCTTCCACCAGGGGATCCGCACCGGCGGCTCGCTGGTCAGGGCCTGCAGCACGGCGACCTCGCCGTGGTCCTCGGCGGCGTCCGGCGCGGCCGGGGAACCGAGCTGGATCGGCCCCTCGGAGCCCAGCCGGCGGGCCAGCGCGATGAACTCGGCGGCGCGGCCGCCGGTGTCCGGCAGCAGCCGCAGCCGGCTCAGGTCCTGCCGGTCGATCCGGTCGGCGACCAGGCAGATCTGGCTGCTGTCGATCTCCTGGCCGTACGCGACGTACAGGTAGCGGTCGCCGACCCGGACCGAACCCGGCCGCCCGAGCGCGCCGTTGGCGAAGGCCGGCGCGGCGGTCGCCGAGCCGGACAGCGCCGCACAGTTGGCCAGCAGCTTCTCCAGGTGTTCGCCGAGCCGCTGGTTGAACATCCGCAGCACGATCCGGATGCCGGGATTGCGGCCCTGCGCGGTCAGCGCGGCGTGGATGTTCTCCTGGTCGGTGCCGTCCATCAGGGCGACCCCCCGTGCACCGTCCACCCCGGCGGCGCGCAGCGCCTCCTCGGAGACGGTGCTGAACTCCAGCACCTCCGCGACGCCCGGCAGCTGCTCGATCCGCGGCCCGTGGTCGCGCCCGCGGTCCGGCACCAGCGCCACCACCGGCACCTCGTAGTGCTCGATCAGCTCCACGATCAGCCGGTGCGCCAGCGCGTTGCCGCCGCAGACGATGTAGTGCCCGGCCAACGGCCCGGTCCGAGGGTCCCCCTGCCCTGCCTCCGTCATGGGACCGGATTCTACGTCCCCCGAATGGCGTAGCGGTTGGACAGCACATGACTGACGGACCATCACCGGTGGTCCTGACGGATCATCCGGACGGCCGAACGGGACGCGCGGGCCGCCCGGACCGGCCGGGAGAGTGGGAAGGGTCCCCTCCCTCCGCCCGTCAGGAGCCCCGCCGATGGCCGCCCCCTACACCCCGACCGAGGGTCCCCTCCAACAGCTGGCCAAGGCCGCCTGGCAGGCGGTGCTGGCGGCCGGACTCGCCTCGCTCGCCCTCGGCGTGATCGTCCTGGTCTGGCCGAAGCAGACCCTGTGGGTGGTCGGCGTGCTGTTCGGCATCTACCTGCTGGTGATCGGGGTCTTCCAGCTGGTCGCCGCGTTCGGCACGCACCGGGAGACCGCGCTGCGGGTGCTGGCCTTCATCAGCGGCGCCCTGTGCGTACTCCTCGGGCTGCTCTGCTTCCGGGACGCGGTGCGCACCCTGGTCCTGCTGGGCATCTGGATCGGCATCGGCTGGCTGTTCCGCGGGATCACCCAGCTGGTCGCGGCCGGTTCCGACCCGGCGATGCCCGCCCGCGGCTGGCAGATCTTCGCCGGGATCCTGAACGTGGCGGCCGGGGTGCTGCTGATGATCTGGCCGGTGCACTCCGTCACCGCACTGGCCATCCTGGCGGGCTGCGGGCTGGTGGTGCTGGGCGTGGTGGAGACCGTCACCGCGCTGCAGCTGCGCAGCCGGGCCCGCGAGCTGCCGACCGGGGTCTGACCGGGATCCGACCGGGTCCGGCCGGCGTCCGACCCCGGCAGGACCTCAGGGGAACGGGTGGTAGTGGGCGACCGTGGGCGGGTGCTCCAGGTAGTTCAGCTCGCCCTCGGCCCAGACCGGCCGGATCCGCCACATCCGGCCGGCGTAGGCGAAGAGCGCGTCCTCGCCCTCCCAGCGCGTGATCATCAGCACCCGGTGGTCGCCCTCGACCACCGCGCGCATCAGCTCACCGCCGAGGCAGCCGTCGGTGGCGAGGATCTGCGGCAGCACCTCCTCCTCCAACTGGCGGCAGAACGCGTCGGCACGGCTGGGCGCCACGTGCGCCTCCCAGATTCGGACGATCATCGAGGTCTCCTCGGGCAGGGCGGCCCCCCACCTCCCAGTATCCGTTCCGCGGCGGGTCGATTTGCCGGGTGTCGCGGGCGGCCGAAGACTCGAAGGGCGCCGGCCGGTGTGCGGCCGGCGCCTAGCCGAGCAGAGGGAGTCGCGGTCATGGCGGTCTGTGTGGTGTGCAAGAACGACTACTGGCTGGCCTTCGAGATCAAAACGGTGTCCGGGGACACCTACACCTTCGACAGCTTCGAGTGCGCGATGGAGAAACTCGCGCCGCGCTGCGAGTACTGCCAGGTGCGGATCGTCGGGCACGGCGTCGAGGTGTCGGGGAAGTTCTTCTGCTGCGCCAACTGCGCCCGGCGGGACGGCGGCCTCGGCGAGCAGATCCGGGACGCGGTCGGGGTGCACCCCGGCGCCTGACCCCCGGACGCCCGCCCCGGGCGCCCGGCACCGGCCTCAGACCCGGGCGTGCGAGCCGATGTCGGCGGTGAACTCCTCGGTCATCGCGGGGGTCACCGTCGGACGGCACTGGGCGATCGCCGCCAGGTGGTCCGCGGTGGTGGCGCCCGCCGTCCCGGCACCGTCACCGCCTGCGAGGTCCCGCTCGAAGGCGGTCTGGGCGGCGATCCGCGCCGCGTGCTCGATGTCGGCGGGGGTGAACAGCTCGCTCGCCGCCACCAGCACGTCGAGGTCCACGTCCTGGCCGGCCGTGGCGTAGCGCGACCAGATGGCGGCCCGCGCGGCGGTGTCCGGGGTGCCGATCGGGATCAGGTAGTCGAAGCGGCCCGGGCGCAGGAACGCGGAGTCCAGCGAGCGGATCGAGTTGGTCGCGCAGACCAGCAGCCGCTCCTCGCCCTCGCGGAAGCCCGGGATCAGCTTGAGCAGCTCGTTGGTCACCCCGTGCATCCCGCCCGCGACGCCCTCGGTCCTGGTCGGGGCGATCTCCTCGACCTCGTCGATGAAGACCAGCACCCGTTCCAGCTGGGCGATCCGGGCGAAGGCGGACCGCAGGGCGGCGGCGAGGTTGCCCTCGTCGGCGAGCCGGGACGGCAGCAGCTCCACGAACGGCCAGCCGAGGCGGGAGGCGACAGCCCGCGCGAAGGTCGTCTTGCCGGTGCCGGGCGGCCCGAACAGCGCGATCGCGCGCGGCGGCCGCACCCCGTGCCGGGCGGCCCGCTCGGGCTCCGCCAGCGGGAGCACCACCCGCCGCTCGATCAGGGTCTTCTCGGCCTCCATGCCGGCCACCTTGTCCCACAGGTCGCCCGGCAGCAGCCGCCCGCCGAGCTCCTCCAGCAGACCCGCCGCCGGACCGGCCGCGGGCTCGGTCTTCTCGAAGTACGCGACCGCCGGACGGCGGGCGTACCCGGCGTTGCGCAGCCCCTCGCCGAGCAGCTCCTCCTCCGGCAGCACGTACGCGATCCGGCGGACATGCTGGGCGACCAGCCGCCGTTCCAGCTCGCGCAGCAGCGCGCTGGCCAGACCCCGGCCGCGCCAGGCGGGGGCGATGGCGATCCGCATCACCCAGGCCCGGTCACCGGCCAGATGGGCGAGGGCCGCGCCGATCGGCACGCCCCGGCTGACCGCGACCACCGCGGGCTGCCGGGAGGTGAGTGCGGAGATGCACTCGGCCAGCGAGAACACCGACTCCTGGCCCAGCTCGGCGGTGGTGTCGATCAGATGGACGACCGCCGCCAGGTCGTCCTCGCGGTAGTCGTGAATCAGCCAGTCGGGCGTGGAACGGTGCACCGCAGCCGCCTCTCCTCGTTCGTGGTCCCGGAACGGTAGGACGCACGGCGGGGCGGTGGCGCGCACCGGTTCGGACAACCGGCGCGGCACAACCGTACGAAGCGGGGGTGGCCGCCCGGGCGGGCGGTGTGAAGCAGCGCCTCGGACGGGTGGGGTGAAGTGACCGCTCAGGCAGGCGGGGTGAGGTGGCGGTTCAAGCGGGCGGGGTGAAGGTGGCGGATCAGGCGGGCGGGGTGAAGGTGAAGCGCAGCGACCTGACGCGGTGGTCGAAGCTGGACGGGACCAGCTCCGGCTCACCCGCCGAGCGGACGTCCGGGAGCCGGGTGAACAGCTCGCGGTACAGCGCCTTCATCTCCTGCCGGGCGAGGTGGGCGCCGAGACAGAAGTGCGGGCCGCCGCCGCCGAACCCCAGGTGCGGGTTGGGCGACCGGGTGATGTCGAAGGCCTCCGGATCGGTGAAGACGGCCTCGTCGCGGTTGGCCGAACCGAAGAACAGCACCACCTTGTCGCCCGCGGCCAGCGGCGCGCCGTTGAGCACGTGGTCGGCGGCCAGGGTGCGGCGGAACTGGATGATCGGGGTGCTGTGCCGGACGATCTCCTCCACCGCGCCGCCGAGCCGGCCGTCGAGATCGGCAGTCAGCAGGGCGCGTTGCTCCGGGTGCTCGGTCAGCAGGTGCAGTCCGTGGGCGAGCGCGTTGCGGGTGGTCTCCACCCCGGCCACCAGCAGCAACGAGAAGAAGGCGCCCAGCTCACGGGAGTTGAGGCGGCGGCCGTCCACGTCCGCGGTGACCAGCGCCGAGATCAGGTCGTCGGCCGGGTGACGGCGGCGCTCCCGTCCGAGCGCGGCGATCACCCCCTGCATCCGGGCCAGCGCCCGCAGGCCCCGGCCGGGCACCCGGATCCGGCTGCGGGCCACCCCGGTGTGCTCGGAGGCGTGGTTGACCTGCGCCAGGATCTCCCGGCGCTGGCGCTCGGGAATGCCCATCATGTTGCAGATCACCTGGTACGGGAGTTCGGCGGCGACCGCGGTGACGAAATCCTGCGGCCGGTGCTCGACCACGTCGTCGACGATCCGCGCGGCCACCGCCCGGATGTCGTCCTCGACCCGGGCGATCAGCCGCGGGGTGAACGCACGCGACACGATCCGGCGCAGGTCGGCGTGGCGCGGATCGTCCAGGTTGACCATCGAGTCGCCGAACACCGCCCGCACCCAGCGGGCCGGCTCCGGCGTGGTCACCCCGGGCCCGCTCAGGAACACGTCCGGCGTCCGGCTGGCCGCCACCACATCGGCGTGCCGGACCAGCGCGTGGAAGGCGCGGCCGGTGGCCCGGTCGGTGAAGACCGCCGGGCGCTCCAGGGCGCGCAGCCGGGCGAACGCCTCGGACCGCTCGGCGGCCGGCCGCCGCCAGAACGCCGGATCGGCCAGATCGGTCGGATCGGTCCCGGACGGGAAATCGGTGCGCACCGGTGCACTCATGAGGAGATTTATCGTGCACCGGCGGACGCACTGTCAAATTGCCTGGGAATTCGAATAATTGGCCGCGCCTGCTATTCCCGTCCTATTCCTTGGAGAAATCGATCGGCCGTTCCGCGACCGTCCCGGGCCCGTTCCCCAAGTCGTCCGCCGGCTCGCCCTCGGGCTCGTCCTCGGACTCCGGCGCGGCCAGCTCCCGGCCCAGCAGGGTGGCGCCGGCCACCGCGCCGGGCATCGCCAGCACCGTCACGAAGGGCACCAGGAACAGCAGCGTCACGCCGACCCCGAAGCCCAGTGCCAGCGGCATCCGGCGGCGCAGCAGCCGCAGCCGCTCGCGCTGGCCGATCCCCCGGCGCTGCAGCGCGACCGCCGACAGTTCGGCGGTCAGGTAGTACCCGGACACGCAGACCCCGAGCACCGGCACCACGGTCTGGCCCACCACCGGGATGAACCCGGCGGCGAACAGCAGCAACCCGAAGCCCGCCACCCGCAGCAGCACCTGGAGACTGTCGCGGGCCGACACCAGCAGCTCGCGCCAGAGCGGCACGTCCGGCGCCGGCGGGGCGCCGCCCTCGCTCGCGTCCACCTTCTCGCACAGCGACTCGTAGAACGGCTGCCCGACCAGCAGCGTCACCGCCGTGAACGTCACCAGCGCCAGCAGCCCGCCGCCGGCCACCAGAGCCACCACCACCAGACCGCGCAGCAGTCCCTGCCAGGGCGAGGTCCAGTGGTCGGCGAACGGCGTCGCCCAGTCGGCCACGTCACCCGACCACACCACCAGCGCAGCCAGCGCCGCCACGTACCCGACCAGCGTGATCAGCGCGGGAATCATCCCGAACCCCCACCACCGGCCGTGCCGCGCCACCCAGCGCTGCCCCTGGAACAGATAGCCGACCCCCGCCGCAAAATCTCGCATGTCCGCAGCCTACGGGGGTCGGGACGGCCGCCATCCGGCGGATCCCGGGGCGGGCTCCGGCGGTGAGGACCTGACGGATCGGGTGGCGGCGGTGCGGCGGGGCCGTGGCGGAGCGGCCAAGCGGGCCGGAGCGGCGGGCCATGGCGGAGCGGTGCGGCGCGGGTTCAGCCGCGGGCGGCGGGACCCGGGTACGGGAAGGCGCGGCTGACGGCCAGCCACCGGGCGAGGTCGCCGGCGGCGCCCGCCCGGGGCAGCCGGAGCAGGTCGCGCGGGTCGACCGAGCCGTTGCGGACGGACGTACGAGCGGTGGTCGTGGTGCGCGGAACGGCCGCTGCTCCGAGGGGAGTCCGCGGTCCGCGCATCGCTCCGGGGTACGGGTCGGCCGCATGGCCGACGAGGGTCACGGCGCCGACCGGGCCCGTACGTCGTGCCCGGACGCCGGGCGCCGTGGGCGGCGCGCGGCCAATCCAACCCGTCGGACCTTGCCGCCCCGTGGCGCGGTGTGACACCCGCGTGAATTCCGCGCGAACGGACGGCCGGGCCGGGTCGCCGGTGCGGCGCGGGCGGCCGCCCGGCCCGGGGCGCGAAGATGAGGTGTGGGGCGGCCCGGGCGCGGGCAGGCAGGTCCGGGGCGATGAAGGCGGTGAGCGGCGGTGGACATCGGACGGATGCTGGCGGTGGCGGTCGAGGAGGCCAGGGCCGGGCTCGCCGAGGGCGGGATCCCGATCGGCGCCGCACTGTTCGGGGCGGACGGGGAGTTGCTCGGGCGCGGCCGCAACCGCCGGGTGCAGGACGGTGATCCGTCGATGCACGCCGAGACGGCCGCCTTCCGGGCCGCCGGCCGGCTGCGCGGCTACCGGCGCACCACGATGGTCACCACCCTCGCGCCGTGCTGGTACTGCTCCGGGCTGGTCCGGCAGTTCGGCATCGGTCAGGTGGTGATCGGCGAGGCCAGGACCTTCGACGGCGGCCAGGCGTGGCTGGCCGAGCACGGGGTCGGCATCACGGTGCTGGACGACCCCGAGTGCGTCCGGATGATGAGCGGCTTCATCACCGCGCGGCCGGACCTGTGGTCCGAGGACATCGGCGAGTGACCGTCCACCCGTAGGGACGACCGTGCCCGCCCGGGCGGCGATCACCCGGGCGGGCACGGTCAGGACCAGCGGGAACGGCCTACGGCCGACGGCCTTCGGATCAGGCGCGAGCCTCGGTGACGGCGGCGCCCAGCGCCTCCTTGATCCGGGGCCCGAGCCGGGCGAAGCCCAGCTCCTTCATCGCGGCCCGCAGCAGCTCGTCGTCCGAGCGCTCCACACCGTCGGTGTCGATCCAGCGGACCAGCGCGGTCAGCTCGGCGGCGGAGTACGCGGTGACGGCACGGCCGGGCGTGAGCTCCGGCTTCTCCGGCCGCCCGGCCTGGTCGTTCGGCTCCTCCGCCTCGACGGCAGGCTCGGCCTCAACTACGGGCTCCGCCGCCACGACGGGCTCGACGTCGGCGACGGGCTCGGCCACCGGATCGGCCTCAACCTCGGCGACAAGCTCAACCTCGGCCTGGACCTCGACGACCGGCTCCGCCTCGGCGGCAGGCTCTGCCTCGACAGGCGCCTCGACGACCTCGGCCACCGGCTCGGCCTCAACCTCGGCGACGGGCTCAGCCTCGGCCTGGACCTCGACGGCAGGCTCAGCCTCGACAGCCGGCGCAGCCTCAGCGACCGGCTCGGCCTCGGTGGCCTCAGCGACCGGCTCAACCTCAGCCTCGGTGGCAACCTCGGCCTCGAGCTCAACCTCGGCGGCCTCAACAACCGGCTCAGCCTCGACCTCGGCGACGAGCTCGACCTCGGCCTCGACCGCCTCGGGCTCAACCTCGGCCACCGGCTCAGCAACGGCCTCGGCCTCGACCACCGGCACAGCCTCCACGACGGGCTCAACCTCAGCAACCTCCGCCACCGGCGCAGCGTCCGCGACGGGCTCGACCTCGGCGGCCTCGACCACCAGCTCAGCCTCGACCTCGGCGACGAGCTCGACCTCAGCCTCGACCGCCTCGGGCTCAACCTCGGCCACCGGCTCAGCAACGGCCTCGGCCTCGACCACCGGCACAGCCTCCACGGCAGGCTCGGCCTCGGCGGCCTCGACCACCGGCTCAGCCTCAACCTCGGCGACGAGCTCGACCTCAGCCTCAACCGCCTCGGGCTCAACCTCGGCCACCGGCTCAGCAACGGCCTCGGCCTCGACCACCGGCGCAGCCTCAGCCTCGGCCTCGGCGACCGGCTCAGCGTCAACAGCCGTCTCAACGGCCTCGGCGCCGGCCTCGGCATCGGCCGCGACCTCGTCGTCCGCCTCCGCCGGTGTGTCCTCGCCGTCCCGCGGCCCCGCCGCGAGTGCCTGCCGGGCCGTCTGCTCGTCGGTGCCGACGTGGCGGTCGTAGGCGGCGAGCGCCGCCTCGCGGTCGGCCTGGCGCTCGGTGAGCTCGGTGAGCAGGGGCTCCAGGTCGGCCGCAGCCAGCTCCTCGCGCAGGGCGCGGAGGGCGGGCAGGCGGTAGAGGGTGCCCTCGTCGGCGGCCAGGCGGTCGACGAGGTCGGCGAGTTCGCCGAGCGGCAGGGCCGGCAGGTCGCGCTCGGGCAGCAGGCGGCCGAGCGAGCGGACGGCGGTGCCGAGGGATTCGACGGCCTGCGCGGTCTCGGTGATCAGGGTGCCGCCGACCGGGACGACCGGCTTGGCGGTGCTCGCGTCCTCGGACAGGGCCGCCCAGTCGGTGCGGACCGCGGCGGCGGCCAGCAGCGCGGCGTGCAGGTCGGTCCGGCTGGTGCGGCCGCCGACGGTGAGGCCCTTGGCCTTGGACCGCAGCGACCAGCGGCGCCCGAGCGGCAGGCTGATGCCCTGCTGCTTGCGCCAACGGCCGTCCGCGGTGGCCGCGGTGAGCTGGTCCAGGTCGGCGTCGTAGGCGTCGGCGCTGAGGGTGCCGGAGGTGCGCTGGACCCGCTGGAAGAGGTCGAGCAGCAGGTCGAGGCCGTTCAGGGTGTCGGGGATGTTCAGTCCGGCCTTGGCGGCGAGTCCGGTGACTGCCGCGCCGACGGCGCGGATGTCTCCGTTGCGCAGCTCGGCCAGCACGGTGGAGGCGGCGCGGGCGTCCTCCGCTCCGGCGACGTGGTCTGCGGCCTCGATCCAGGGGTTGGTGTCGGTGGTCAGGGTGAAGCCACCCTGCTCGGCGTACCGACCGAGCTCCTCACGGGTGCTCCGGCGGCCTTCGCCGTCGGGGGTCTCCGCTGGGGCCGGCACCGTGGCGTCGGCGTCGTTCAGAAAGCGCACTGTCATGGCTGGTCCGGTTCTGGCGGGGGGCTGGCGGGGAACGTTCGGCGGTGTCGGGGCGTCGCGAGCAGCCCGGCTCGCGCGGCGCGGGAGGCCAGGATACGGGTGAGCGTTCGAGGCACGCACGCACCGGGGCCCTTATAACTCCCCGCGCCGCCGGGCGCCACCCGGACACCGGTCGTGCCGGGCGGGTTCACCGGTGCCGCCGGGGCAGCAGGTGGGCGACGTCGTGACGGCTCACCGGGCGGAGGTAGTCGCGGACCGGGGTGCGGTGCCACCAGTCCCCGGTGGCCCGGCGTTCGCTCCAGGAGGTGAACCGGTAGCGGTAGAGCCGTGCCCGGACGAAGGTGGGCGGCGCGCCGGGGAACGGGTTGTCGCGCAGCAGGGCGAGGGTGTCGCGGTCGTTGACCAGGAGTCTGGCCACGAAGGAGTCGAACCAGGGCCCGGCGTAGGCGGGTGAGATCGCGGCGAACCACATCAGCCAGTCGAGCCGCAGGTGGTACGGCGCGAACTGACGGGGCATCCTGCCGGGCTCGGTGGGTTTGCCCTTGAAGCCGTACTCGCGCCAGCCGGTGCCGTCCGTGACCACCGGCTCGTCGGTTCCTTCGAGCACCACCTCGTGGCGGAGTCGGCCGACCGTGCCGAACGCGCCGTACGCGTTGACCAGGTGGAGGCGGTTGAAGGAGCGGTTCATCTGCTGGTGGCGCGAGAGCAGGTTGCGGGCGGGCCAGTAGCTGAGGACGGCGATCAGCACGGTCAGGGCGATCACCAGTGCTTCGTACCAGTGCGGTTCGGCCAGGTGGCCGGGGGCGGCAGGCAGGGGGAGGTGGCGGGCGTCGACGGCGGACAGCGCGAGCGCGATGGTGAGCCAGTTCAGCCAGGCGAAGTTGCCGGAGAGCACCAGCCAGAGCTGGGTGGCGGTGATCAGGGCGCCGGCGATGCCCGCGACCGGCTGGGGCAGGAAGAGGCCGAACGGGACGGCCAGCTGGACCACGTGGTTCGCGGCCGCCTCGACGCGGTGCAGCGGCCGGGGCAGGTGGTGGAAGAACCAGCTGAGCGGGCCGGGCATCGGCTGGGTCTCGTGGTGGTAGTAGAGGCAGGTGAGGTCGCGCCAGCAGCGGTCGCCGCGCCATTTGATCAGTCCGGCGCCGAACTCGACCCGGAACAGCAGCCAGCGCAGCAGCCACATGCCGAGGACCGGCGGGGCGGTGTCGTCGTTGCCGAGGAAGACGGCCAGGAAGCCGGTCTCCAGCAGCAGGGACTCCCAGCCGAAGGCGTACCAGGTCTGGCCGACGTTGACGATGGAGAGGTAGAGCACCCACGGGACCGCCCAGAGCAGCATCGCGGCCCAGAGCGGCACCAGGTCGTCGGCGCCGGCGAGCAGGGCGGCGGTGACCGCGGCGCCGGTCCAGCAGACGGCGGCGAAGGCCCGGTCCGAGTAGTGCAGGTGGAACAGTCCGGGGGCCCGGCGGGCGGGGACGCGGGCGGTGAAGCGGGGCACCGGGAGCATGCCGTGTTCGCCGATCAGGGCGCGGAACTGGGCGACGGCGGTGAGGAAGGCGGTCAGGTAGACGGCTGCCAGCAGCCGCTGGAAGACCTCCCGGGCGAACCAGTACTCGGGTGCCGCGAACCAGTCCACCCGCACCTCTCCTCGGATCGGCCCCGCCGGGACGGCTCCCATCCGTACCACCCGCTCGCGCCGTCGCGCGGGGCGGGCGCACCCCGGCCGGGCGGCGTTCATCCGGTCGGCGCACCCGGCCGGCGGCGCCGGGTCCGCGGCGCCGGGGCCACGGGAACGGGCGAGCTGCGACGGGGGCTGCGTGTACGTCCGGCCGTGGATGTGGTCTCATACCCGCGCAGGGACCCAACAGGACCAAACTCGGGAGTCGCACATGTCATCCTCGGTTCCGCAGCGGCCGGCGGACACCCTCGCCCCCGGGTCGACCGTCGCCGCCCCGGTCGGGGCGCCCCGGATCGGCGGGGCGGTGTGGGCGGCGCTCGGCATCGTGTACGTGGTGTGGGGCTCCACCTACCTGGCCATCCGGGTGGTGGTGGAGACCATGCCGCCGCTCCTCTCGGCGAGTGCCAGGTTCTCCGCCGCGGCGCCGCTGCTGGCGCTGCTGCTCATCTGGCGCCAGGGGGTGGGCGCGCTGCGGGTGACCCGGCGCCAGCTCGCCTCGGCGGCGCTGGTCGGCGTGCTGCTACTGGTCGGCGGCAACGGACTGGTGGTCCTGGCGGAGCGCTCGGTGCCGTCCGGGATGGCCGCGCTGCTGGTGGCCAGCGTGCCGCTGTGGGTGGTGGTGCTGAACCTGGCCGGCGGCCGGCGCCCGGCAGTGGCGACGCTGGCCGGGGTGCTGCTCGGACTGGCCGGCCTGGCGGTGCTGACCTCGCCCGGGCTGAGCGGCCGGGTGAAGCTCGCCGGCCTGCTGTCGGTCGTGCTCGGGGCGCTGATCTGGGCCTTCGGCTCGTTCCTGGCGGGCCGGCTGGAGATGCCGGCCAATGCGATGGCGGCCAGCGTGTACGAGATGGCGGCCGCGGGCCTGGGCGCCGGACTGCTCGCGGTGGTGCGGCACGAACCGCAGCACTTCGACCCGGCCGCCGTCTCCGGCCGCTCCTGGGCCGCACTGGCCTACCTGGTCGTCTTCGGTTCGCTGATCGCCTTCACGGCGTACGCCTGGCTGCTCCAGCGCGCGCCGCTGTCGCTGGTGGCGACGTACGCGTACGTCAACCCGGTGGTGGCCGTGCTGCTGGGGTGGCTGGTCCTGGCCGAGCCGCTGACCTGGCCGGTCCTGCTGGGCGGCGCGATCGTGGTGAGCGGGGTCTTCCTGGTGGTCCGGGCCGAACGGTAGCGGGGCCCGGCTCGGGGCCCGGCTCCCCTTCGGGTGGGGGGAGTTGGGCACCTGCCTTGAAGGCTTGACCTATCCGAATTCCAGGGCCGGACGTCTCCGCAGGTCACGGGGGAAGATCATTCAAGAATGTAACGACTTGGTCGACATTGTAAGTGGGATGCTTTAATTATTGACGTCACATCGGGGTGCCAGCTTGACTCCCCTTCACTCGCCGCAGGCTGCGGCGCTGTCAGGGAGGCACCACCCACCATGAACGCAATGACGCGTCGCCTGCTCGTCGGCACGGCCGCTGTGTCGATGACGCTGTCGCTCGCCGCCTGCGGCTCGAGCGGCTCCACGCCGTCCGCCGGCGCCAACAAGACCATCGGTCTCCTGCTGCCCGAGCGCGCCTCGTCGACCCGCTACGACACCTTCGACAAGCCGCTGATCGAGTCCTCGATCAGCGGCCTGTGCACCAAGTGCACCGTCGACTACGCCAACGCCGACGGCGACGAGGGCACCCAGAAGCAGCAGTTCGACGACATGCTGGCGCGGGGCGTCAAGGTCATCCTGCTGGACGCGGTCAACGCCAAGATCACCGCCCCCTGGGTCGACGCGGCCGCCAAGAAGGGCGCCAAGGTCATCGCGTACGACCGCCTGGCCTCGGGCAACGTCGCCGCGTACGTCTCCTTCGACAACAAGCGCACCGGCGAGCTCCAGGGCCAGGCCCTGGTCGAGGCGCTCGGCAACAAGGCCGCCAATGCGCAGGTCGTCATGGTCAACGGCGCGGAGAGCGACCCGAACGCCGCCGACTTCAAGGCCGGCGCCCACAAGTCGCTCGACGGCAAGGTCAAGGGCATCGTCTACGAGCAGTCCGGTGAGTGGAAGCCCGAGGTGGCGGCCGCCAAGATGACCGAGGCCATCGGCAAGCTCGGCAAGAACGGCTTCCAGGCCGTCTACTCCGCCAACGACGGCATGGCGGCGTCCATCATCGAGACCCTGAAGAAGGCCGGCCTCGAGAACATCCCGGTCGGCGGCCAGGACGCCTCCCTGGACGCCATCCAGCGGGTGCTCACCGGCGAGCAGGCCTACACGATCTTCAAGCCGTACGCGCCGGAGACCGACGCCGCCGCCAACATCGCGGTCTACCTGGTCAA
The DNA here is from genome assembly GCF_057220535.1 of Kitasatospora sp. NEAU-CNBT7. NCBI lineage: Bacteria > Bacillati > Actinomycetota > Actinomycetes > Kitasatosporales > Streptomycetaceae > Kitasatospora > Kitasatospora sp. NEAU-CNBT7. The sequence continues at coordinate 200,459 of NZ_JBXQQB010000004.1, forward strand.
GGGCCTGGACGTGACCACCGTCGCGACCGCCATGACCGACAGCAACGGCGCCCAGATCCCGTCGATGCTGCTCAGCCCGATCGTCGTCACCAAGCAGCGGATCAACGACACGGTGATCGCCGGCGGCCTCTACACCGCCGCCCAGATCTGCGACCCCGCGCACGCGGCGGCCTGCAAGGCAGCCGGGATCCAGTAACCGTCCCGGCCGCCACCACCGGCCGCCCGCTCTCCGGGTCCGCGGCCGACGCCCCGACGGCGTCAGCCGCGGACCCGCTGGGTGACCGCGATGCAGCCCAGCACGGCCAGCGCGGCCACCGGCGCGGCCGGGGACGGCCGCTCCCCCAGCACCAGCACGGCCCAGCCCAGCGTCAGCAGCGGCTGGGCCAGCTGGAGCTGACTGGCCCTGGGCACCCCGATCGACGCCATGCCCCGGTACCAGAGCACGAACCCGCCGAACTGGGACACCCACGCCAGGTAGAGCAGGCCGGCCACCGCCTGCGGCCCGGCGTGCACCGGCTCCGCCGCCAGCGCGAACGCCGTCACCGGCACGGTCACCGGCAGCGCCGCCAGCACACCCCAGGCGATCACCTGCCAGCCCGGCATCCGCCGCGCCAGCCGGCCGCCCTCGGCGTACCCCGCCGCACACACCAGCAGCGCCGCGAACAGCAGCACATCGGCCAGGCCCAGCCCACCGTGGCTCTGCGTCACCGTGAAGGCCAGGACCGCCGCCGCCCCCGCCAGCGCCGCCCACCAGAACGCCCGGGCCGGCCGGGCGCCGCTGCGCAGCACCGCGAAGACGGCGGTGGCCAGCGGCAGCAGGCCGATCACCACGGCGGAGTGGGCGGCCGAGGAGATCTCCAGCGCGAGCGTGGTGAGCAGCGGGAACCCGACCACGCACCCCGCCGCGACCACCACCAGTCCGGCCCGGTCCGCGCGGCGGGGCAGCGGCGCCCTGGCGGCCAGCAGACAGCCGGCGGCGACCACGGCCGCCAGCACCCCGCGCAGACCGGTCGCGGTCCAGGGGCCGAACCCGTGCAGCGCCCAGACGGTCGCCGGGAAGCTGAAGGAGAAGGAGAGGACGGCGGTCGCGGCGAGCAGGGTACCGCCGACCGCCGTACCGCCGGGCGTGGTGCCGCCGAGCTCGGTACCGCCCACCGCAGTGCCGGGGACCGCTATCGCCATCGACCCGGTAGCGCTATCTTGTGCTGTCATGAACGAGCGTAGCAGCGGCGCGGAGCTGGCCGCCATCCTCCGCGGCGAGCTCAACCGCTACTCACCGGGTGAGAAGCTGCCGTCCAGCCGGGCCCTGATGGTGCGCCACCAGGTGAGCCCCGTGACGGTCTCCCGGGCCATCGCCGAGCTGGCCGCCCAGGGGCTGGTGGTCACCCGGCCCGGCGCCGGGGTGTTCCGCGCCGAGGCCGGGCCCGGCGCCGGCACGGAACACCCCGGCGGATCCGGCGGTACGGCGCCGCCCGACACCTCCTGGCAGGAGGTCGCGCTCAGCGCGGAGGCCGGGGTGCCGCCGAGCCGCAGCGCCGACGCCTCCGGGGTACTGGCCGCGCTCGCCCTCGCACCACCCGAAGTGGTCGATCTGAACAGCGGCTACCTGCACCCCGTGCTGCAACCCGAACGAGCGCTCGCCGCCGCCCTGGCCCGGGCCGGCCGCCGACCCGGCGCCTGGGAGCGGCCGCCGATCGACGGCCTGCCCGAGCTGCGCGCCTGGTTCGCCCGCGACATCGGCGGCGCCCTCACCGCGTCCGACGTGCTGATCACCGCCGGCGGCCAGAGCGCCCTGACCACGGCCCTGCGCTCGCTGGCCGCACCGGGGGCGCCCGTCCTGGTGGAGTCGCCGACCTACCCGGGCACGGTGGCCGTCGCCCGCGCCGCCGGGCTGCGGCCGGTCCCGGTACCGGTGGACGCGGACGGCCTGCGGACCGACCTGCTGGCCGACGCCTTCGCCGCCACCCGGGCCCGGGTGCTGGTCTGCCAGCCGCTGTTCCAGAACCCGACCGGCGCCGTGCTGTCCGAGGCCCGCCGGCCCGAGGTGCTGCGGATCGCCCGCGCGGCCGGCGCGTTCGTGGTGGAGGACGACTTCGCCCGGCGGCTGGTCCACGCCGACGCCCCCGCCCTGCCGGTCCCGCTCGCCGCCGAGGACCCCGACGGCGTGGTCGTGCACATCAGGTCGCTGACCAAACCGACCTCGCCGAGCCTGCGGGTGGGCGCGATCACCGCCCGCGGACCCGCCTACCAGCGGCTGCGCGCCGTCCAGGCGATGGACAGCTTCTTCGTCCCGCGCCCGCTCCAGGAGACCACCCTGGAACTGGTCGCCTCCCCCGCCTGGTCCCACCACCTGCGCACCCTGGCGGGCGCCCTGCACGAGCGCCGGCAGACCCTCGCCGTCGCCCTGCGGCAGCTGCTGCCCGACCTGCTGCCCGACCGGCTCCCGTACGGCGGCTACCACCTGTGGCTGCGGCTGCCCGACGGCCGGGACGACGGCGCGCTGGCCGCCGCCGCACTACGGGCGGGCGTGGCCGTCACCGCCGGCCGCGGGTACTTCACCGCCGAGGCGCCCGGGCCGCACCTGCGGCTCAGCTACGCGTGCGCGGACAGCCCCGAGCGGCTCACCGAGGGCGTACGGCGGCTCCACCGGGCGTACGGGGAGCCGCTCTGACGGGACGACGGCACGGGCGTCGGCGGCACGGGCGGGCCGGGCGGGCCGGGCGGCCGAGGCGGCCGACCAGGGGTGCGACCGGGCCGGTCGGGCGCGGGTCGGGGCCGGTCAGGGCCGATCAGGCGGTCCGCCAGGCGTCCGCGCACAGGGCGGTGGCCAGCTCCTCCCGGTAGCAGGACGCGGCGAGCCAGGCCAGCGCGAACGCCAGCGGGTCACCCTCCCGGAGCCGGCCGAAGACGTCGCGTTCGCGGTCGGCGGCCGCCGCGTACAGGGCCGCCAGCAGGTCGGCGGCGGTACCGAGGCCCGCCGCGCGCAGCCGGTCCGCCTCCGGCGCGGCCGGGCCGGGGGCGAGCGCGCGGCGGCCGGCCGTGACGGCCTGCTCCAGACGCCGGGTCAGCACCTCCACCGGGGGCTCCGGGACGGCACCGGCGGACGGCGGCGGCGCCGATTCCACCGGCTCCGGGGCGGACGGCAGGTCGGCCTGCTGGAGCCGTTCCAGACCGAGGCCGATCCGGCCCGCCCGGGCGTCCGGCAGCCGCAGACCCGCCGGGCCCGGCACCTGACCGGCCGCCAGCAGCCGCAGCCTCGGGTGGGCCGCCCGCTCCAGCCGGCCGATCACCCGCAGCCGCAGTCCCGGCACCGAGGCCAGCAGGGCCTGGTTGTCGCGGCACGGCAGCGCCGGGTGCGCGGCGGCCGGCGAGAGGGCCAGCGTCAGACCGGCGCAGTCGGCCAGGACCTCACCGGGCACCGGGCCGGGCCCGACCACCGTGACGTCCAGGAACAGCAGGTCCGCACCGGCCGGCCGGTCCTCCTCGGGCAGCCGGCCGGCCGCCAGCGCCCGGCGGGCCTGGGACGCCGCCGGCTCGGACCAGAGCGCCGCCGACGGCTGCTCGTGCCAGCCGGCACCGGCCGCCCGGACGGCCCGCACCTTCGCCCCGGCCCCCAGCCGGCCCGACTCCGTCCGGGTCGCCGACTGGACCACCAGCCCCGCCCGGGAGAACTCACGGTGGCTCAGCGAAGCGTCCCCCAGCCGCACCGGACGCGACCCGGCCGTCAGCGCGGCCTCGGCGGCGGCGTCGGCACCGGAGTGCGGGGTGACGTCGGAGACGGTGCTGAGCCGCCCGGCCGGGTCCACCGCCCAGGCCACCACGCCCGCGTGGGTCGCGGTCAGCACCGGCTCGGCGAACAGCCCGTACAGGCGCAGCCCGCCGCCTTCCCGGTAGGTCTGCCGGGCCGTACCGCGCAACCCGGCGGCGGGCGCCGGGCCGAGCAGCGCCGTGGTGACCTCCAGCAGCTCCCGCAGGACCGCCGCCAGGTCGGCGAGCCGGTGCTCGGCCTGCCGGGCCCGGGCGGCCCGCAGCCGGGTGGCCAGCGCGACGGCGAGCGCGGCCGGCCGGTGCAGGCCGAGCAGCCGCGCCTGGTGCGCCGCCCGCAGCACCTCGGCCTGCAGAACACCGCCCGCGCCGCCGATCCCGGCGGCGAGCACCTCGGCGGCGGCCGCCCGCAGCTGCCGCACCGCGTCTGCCTCACGCACGCTCAGCGGCGCGGGCGCGGCGGGGGGAGCGGGCGCGGCGGGGTCCCCCGGCTCCCCCGGCTCCCCTGGCGGCTCCGGCTGGTCCGGCTGGTCCGGCTGCTCCGGGTCACCCTGCTCACCCGGCGGCTCCGGGTCACCGGGCTGCGCGAGGTCGGCCGCGCTGACGGCGGCGGCCCGGTGCAGGCAGCCCGGCGCCAGCAGACAGCCGCAGCGGACATCGGCCGCCGAGGCGACCACGCCTCCGGGTGCGTGCAGGACCAGCTCGCTCTCCTCGTCGACCCTGATCCGCCAGTCGTCCCCGTCCCGGACGGCCGCCAGGCCGCCCAGCTTGGCGACCGCCCCGTCCAGCCGCTTGCGCAGCCTGGGCGTCAGACCGCCCACCACCTCGGCGGCCACCTCGGGCCGTACGGCGGGCAGGGTGCCGCCTCCGGTCATCGTTCCGGTCCCGGTCATCCGATCTTCTCCCCCACCCAGCGGGCCAGTTCCAACGGGCTCAGCGCGGCCACCGGCATCCCGGCGGCGACCAGCTGCCCGGCCACCGCCTTGGAGTACCGGGCCCGGCCGGTGTCGTCCAGGGCCGCGCAGCCGAGCAGGTGGCAGCCCTCGCCGACCAGCGCCCGGGTCTGCGCGAGCAGTCCGCCGACCGGGTAGCCCTCCTCGAAGTCGCTGATCACCGCGATCAGCGTGCGGGACGGCACCGTGACCAGCTCCCGCGCGTACGCCAGCCCGGCCGCGATGTGCGTGCCACCGCCGACCCGGACCTCCAGCAGCAGCCCGAGCGGGTCCGCCACCCGGCCGCTGAGGTCGGCCACCTCGGTGGAGAAGGCCACGAAGTGCGTCGTCAGGGACGGGACGCCCGCCAGGATCGCGGCCGTCATGGCGGCCCAGATGGTCGAGGGCTCCATCGAGCCGGAGACGTCCACCACCAGGATCAGGCGCCAGTCGGCGGACCTGGCCGCCCGGCTGCGGAACACCGGCCGCTCCGGCACCACCAGGGTGGTGCCGTCCGGGCCGGGGCGGGCGGTCGCCAGATTGGCGCGGATCGTCCGGTCGAGGTCGAGCGCGCCACCGGGACGGCGGCTCGGCCGCGGGACGGTGAGCCCGGTCAGGGCCGGACGCAAGGTCTGCGCCAGCTCCCGGGTCAGCTCCTCCACCAGCCGCCGCACCAGCGGCCGCAGGGCCGCCACCTTGGACTCGGGCAGGCCACCGGCGTGGTCCAGCACGGTCCGCAGCAGGTCCACGGAGGGCCGGACGCCCGCCGGGTCGAGGCTCGCCAGGACGTCGGAGCGCCCGTGCGCGGCGGCCGCCGCCAGGACCTCCTCGCGGATGCCGGGGCCGAACAGCGCGGCCAGCTCCTCGGACCACTCCCGCACCCCCGGGTACGGGGCCTCGCGGCCGCCACGGCCGCCCGGTGCGAGGTCGAGCCCGGCACCCTCGCCGCGGCCGTGACCGTACAGCTCGTCCAGCGCGGTGGCGAGCCGGCCGGCCGGGCCCGACGGCCGGCGGCTGCCGGGGCGGCCGAGCAGCAGCCGCCAGCGGTCGGCGGCGGCCAGCCGGTGCGAGGGCCCGGCGGGAACGCCGTCCGGCACCGGCGCCTGCACCCGGGGGCCGGCCGCCCCAAGGTCGGTGGTGCCGGCGGCGGGCAGCAGTCCCTTGGCGGCCAGTGCCTGCCGGGCAGCCAGGTCGGCCCTGGCCCAGGCACCGAGCACGGCGGGCGGCCGGTCGGCGGGGAGGGTGTCGACGTGCTCGCCGAGCTGCTCCTCGACCAGCGTCAGCAGCCGGTCCCGGGCGGCCGGGCTCAGCGCGTCGAATCCGCCGCGCAGGGCCGGCAGGCGGTCCAGGAAAGCGGTGTCGGGCAGCGCGGCCACCCGCTCAAGCAGCGGGGCGAGGGCGTCGGGCGCGCTGTCGAGCAGCCCCTCGGCCGCGGTCAGCAGACCGGTGAGCGCGCGGACCAGCGTGTGCCGGCGGTCGGCGTCGGTGGCGCCGTCCACCCAGGAGGCGACCCGGCCGCCGAGTTCACCGGCGGACCGCTCGCCCAGCAGCACCAGAACGGCCCCCGCGGCGCCCCGGACCAGCGGCGAACCCTGGTCGGCCAGCTGCCGCAGGGTGTGGCCCAGCCGCAGACCGCCCTGGCCGTGGGCCCGGCGGGCGAACTCCAGCAGCGCGTGGGCGTCCGCCGGGTCGTCGGAGCCGGCCAGGCCGTCGAGCCGGCCGACCGCGGCCGTGGTGAGCAGCACCGCGGTCGGCGCGGCGGCATCCGGGTGCGCCGGGCCGCTGCCCTCGGACGGGAAGTGACCGGCCGCCAGCTGGTCCACCAGGGCCAGGCCGGCCAGCAGTTCGGGCAGGCTGCCGGTGGCGGGCAGCACCTCGGCCAGCTGCTCCAGCCGCACCGCGGTGAGCGCGGCCAGCCCGCAGCCCGCCGCGTCGGCGAGACCGTCGATCACCTGACGGGCGGTCGGCCCGTCCGCCTCCCGCTCACGGCGCAGCCGCTCCCCGAGCGTGCCCTCGGCGGCCTGGGCGGCCGTCACCCCCCGGCTCCCGGCGACCGCCAGCATGGCCTGGACCGCCGGGGTCCAGCGCACCCGCCACCGGCTGCCGAGCGCCTCGGTGCCGCCCGCCCCGCCGGTGGCGACGCGCTCCCCGTACGGGACGCCGCAGACCTCGAGGCGGCGCAGCAACAGGGCGCGGCGGGCGTCCAGCGGGCTGCGCAGCGGGTCGAGCCGCAGGTCGCGCGGGGCCGCGTCGGCGCTGTCCGCGGGCCCGGGCAGGCCGAGTTCGGCGAGCTGGGCCTCGACGGCCGGGCCGAGTCCGCCGCGCGGGGCGGCGGGGGTCGGCCGGCCGGTGCGGGTGCCGACCAGGACCCGCTCCAGGGCGCGCGCCACCGCTCGGCCGCGGCCGAGCGGCTCGCCCTGGGCCAGCACCGTCCGGACGGCTTCGGCGAGTTCGCCGCGGCCGGGCGCGGGCAGTCCGCGCAGCCTCGCGAGGTCGCCGGCCAGCCGGACGATCTCCCGGGCGTCCGCCGGACCGGCCGGGTGGCCCTCGGCGCGCAGGCGCTCGCAGATCCGTACGGCCGTGCCGATCACGGCCTCCGCGAGGCGGTCCGGGTCGCCGCCGGCGCCGAGCACGGAGTGCTGCCACTCGGGGTCGCGGATGCCCGCCGGGTAGCCGGAACGGGAGTCCAGCAGCGGGTAGGTGTAGGGGATCAGCGAGACCACGTGGGTGCCGGGCGCCACCCCGGGTGCTTCCCCGGGCGCCGGCGCGGCGGGCGGCTGCGCACCGGGTGCCACTGCGCTCGTCGGGGCGGTGGGCGCCGCCCGGCCGGAGCCCGACAGGGCGGGGTGCGAGGGCCCGGCCGGCGCGAGCTCCGGCCGTCCCGCCGGGGGCTCGCCGTGGACCCCGGCGTCCGCCCGCGCGCCGGGGTCCGGCGACCCGGCACCCGGCTCGTCCGCCGCGCGCGTCCGCCCGGCCTCCGGCCCGCTGTGGGTGAGGTGGCCGTCACCGGCCGGCCCGGGCCGGTGGCCCGGCCCGGGCGCGGGCCCGGGCTGCAGCAGTGCGGGGGCGTGGAAGGCGCCGACCACGGCGGCGACCCGCCGGCCGTCGGCGCCGGCCTGCCGGATCCGCTCGCGCATCCACTCCTCCCGGCGCAGGTCGACCGGGTCGACGCCGCCGGACCGTTCGGCGTCCGCCCGCAGCGCCCAGCCGACCAGCAGCGCGGCGCGGCGCACCGCCTCCGGTGTGCTGCCGGGGGCGGGCGCCTCGACCAGGCGGTCCCACAGGTCCTCGCCGGGGCGGCCGGTGAGCCGCGTGCGCAGCGCGTCGGCGAGGCCCGGCGCCTCGGGGCCGGCGGCCCGGCGGTGCTCGGCCCGTTCGGCCAGCGGCAGGTCGCAGGCGACGGCGGGGACGCCGTGGGTGCGGGCCCAGCGCAGTGCGGCCAGCTCGGGCGAGAAGTCGGCGAACGGGTAGAACGCCGGGCCGGTGCCGTCCGGTTCGGGCCCGGCGGCGGCCAGGGCGACCGGGGCGCAGGTCCGCTCGTCCGCCAGCAGGCCGAGCCAGGGTTGGAACTCGGCGGGCAGCTCGACCAGCAGCACCTCGGGCCGGGCCGCGTCGAGCAGGTCGGGCAGCACGGCGGCGATCGAGGGCGCGTGGTGGCGCACCCCGACCAGGTACGGCCCCGGGGCGCCCAGGCCGGCGGCGGCGAGGCGGTCGGCCTCGGCCACCACCCGCGGGCGGACGTCGGTGGTCACCGCGGTCAGCCCTCCAGTACCGGGCGCAGGTCCCACAGGGTGCGCCAGGTCGCGGCGCCCTGCTCGGCGCGGCGGCGCACCGGACCGTCCCAGTAGCCGAGCAGCCGGGCCGCGTCGCCCGGGTCGTCCTTGCGGACCACGCCGATCAGCTGGCCGGGCAGGCCGCCGAGCGGGTCGCCGCCGGCGTCCAGGTAGGCCGCCGAGACGCCGAGCGAGGTGGCCACCGAGACCGCCTCGGCGGTGCTCATCACGGTGGACGGCCGCTCCACGTCCCAGCCCTCGACCGAGCGTCCGGTGCGCAGGTCGCGGAAGGCGGTGACCAGGGCCTCCAGCACGGTGTCGTCGACGCCGTAGGCCGCTCCGGCCCGGGCCACGGCGGCCGTGGACTGGCGGCGGACCAGCTCGATCTCGGCGGCGAGGTCGCCGATCGGGCCGACCGTCTCGAAGTTGAAGCGCCGCTTGAGCGCCGCGGACATCTCGGAGACGCCCTTGTCCCGCAGGTTGGCGGTGGCGATCAGGGTGAAGCCCGGCGCCGCGTGCAGCTGGGCGTCGGCGCTGCCGGCCAGTTCGGGCACCGCGATCCGCCGCTCGGACAGCAGCGAGACCAGCGCGTCCTGCACCTCGGGCAGGCAGCGGGTGACCTCCTCGACCCGGGCGACCGCGCCGGTGGTCATCGCGGTCAGCACCGGCGACGGCACCAGGGCCTCCCGGCTGGGGCCCTTGGCCAGCAGCAGGGCGTAGTTCCAGCCGTACTTGAGCTGGTCCTCGGTGGTGCCCGCGGTGCCCTGGACGGTGAGCGCGCTGCTGCCGCACACGGCGGCGGCCAGCAGCTCGGAGAGCATCGACTTGGCGGTGCCCGGCTCGCCGACCAGCAGCAGGCCGCGCTCGCCCGCGAGGGTCACCACGCAGCGTTCGACCAGCGCGCGGTCGCCGACGAACTTCGGCTCGATCAGCAGGCCGCGCCGGCCCTGCTTGAGCTTCTCGCCGTCGCTGCCGAGCACGAAGGTGACCACGGCCCGCGGGGTGAGCCGCCAGCCGGGCGGGCGCGGGCCGTCGTCGTACCCGGCGAGGAACTCCAGCTCGGCGGCGTACCGCTGCTCGGGCGGGACGACCTGACGGTCCGGGAGGCTGGTGCTGGTCATCGGGGTCCCTTCGAACGGGTGGTGGTGGTGCGCAGCTGCTCGTAGCCGGGGCGGTCGCCGTCGGCGATCCGCTGCCAGGCCCGGGCGAACAGCTCGGGGGCGGGCAGCGGCGGGACGACCGGCCGGCCGGCCGTGATCGGGTAGAGGCCGGCCTTCCAGGTCTCCACGGGCAGGCCGGGCGCCTTGGACTCCTGCCAGCCGCCGGGCAGGAACAGGGTCCGCCCGGCCCTGGCCCGCTTGGCCTGAAGGACCAGGTCGGTGGCGGCCAGTTCGGCCCGGGCCCGCTTCAGCCGGGCCGGCTTCCAGCCGGTCCAGCGGGCGGTGTTGCGGTCGGTCGGGTCGGGCAGGGCGAGGATCTGCAGGTAGAGCGCGGCGGCGTCGTCACCGAGGCCGTACGCCTGCGTCGCCTGCGCGACCAGCGCGGGGGCGCTGCGCTGCGGGTCCTGCGGGTGGCCCGGCGGCTCGTCGGCGGCGCAGCCGTCGGTGACCAGCCGCTCGATCGCGTCGCCGAGCAGGGCCCGCAGCGCGGGCAGGACCTGGTCGGTGAAGTGGCCGGCGGACAGGCCTTCCAGGAGGGCGAGTTGCGGGTCGTCCGGGCCGGTCAGCGCGGCGGTCCGCAGGTACGGCAGCTCGCCGCGGGCGTCGGGGGCCAGCACCAGTGCCTCGCCGACCGCGACCAGGCCGTCGGGGCCTGCCCCGCCGTGCTCGGGCAGCCCGGCCGCCTCCCTCAGCTGGGCGGCGAGCGTCCGGTTCCACACCCGGGGGGCGGCGTCCACCGACAGCAGCAGGCCGGGGTCGGCCAGCCGCTGCCGCAGCGCGGCCAGGGCCCGGGGCAGCAGCGGGCGCAGCGGGTCGCCGTACGGCAGGTGGTGGGCGAGCCGGTGCAGCGCGTCGACGGATTCGGCGAGCCGCCGGCCGCCGGGCAGCACCCGCGGCTGCTCGGCGACCAGCACCGGGACGCCGTCGACGGTCCGGATCCGCTGGCCGGTGGTGCGGGCGATCCACGGGGTGGTGGACCAGTTGAGCACCGCTTCGACCGCCTTGACGGGCACGGTCGTGAGCGCGGCCTGCGCCTCCTCGGAGAGGGTGGTGAGCCGGCCGCGCCGGGCCAGCCACTGCTCGGCGGCCGGGCCGACGGCCGGGCCGGTGCTCCACAGGTCGGCGGGGTCGGCGGGCAGCAGCGCGGCGCGGATCGACTCCAGCAGCGGCCGGTGGAGCTCGCGGACCCAGGGACCGGCGAGCCGGGCCTGTGCAGGGGTGAGCCCGAGCAGGGCCAGGCCGTCGGCGGTGGCCTGCTCGTCCCAGGACCAGCCGAGCAGGCCGCCGGGGGCGCCGACGATCAGGGCCGCGCGGGAGCGGCCGACCCCGGTGGCGGCGTCGAACCGCTCGGCGAGGGTGTGGTCCCAGGTGATCGGCCCGCGCTCGCGCAGCAGCGCCGTGAAGGCCGCCACCCACGCGCCGGACAGCTCGTCCACCACCCGCTGGTCCCCGGCCAGGCCGAGGTCGGCGACGGCGGTGAACTCACCGGACGGGTCGTGGTCGAGGGCCCGCCAGTGCCGCTCGTCCGCGGACTGCTGGTGGTGCTGGCCGCCGACGATCAGGACGGTGCGCCCGCCGTTGCGGAGCACCTGGCCGACCCGGAGCCGGGTGAGGTCGTTGCCCTTCGGCGGGAGCTTCTCGACCAGCCGCACCACCCGCAGTTCGGGGCCGCGGTCGGCGAGCCAGCCGCCGGCCAGCTCGTCCAGCAGCAGGGCCAGGGTGGCCCGCTCGGCGTCCCCGGTGGCGGCGGTGGCCGCGCCGACCGCGAACTGCGTGGTCCGGCCGAGCAGGTGGAGCCAGCCCTGGTACTCGGGGCCGCCGGGCAGGCTCAGCGCCCGGTCGTCCCTGGTCCAGCCGTCCCGCCAGGCGGACGAGTCGGCCGGCGGGCCGGCGGTGAGCAGCGTGGTGACGGCGCGCAGGCCGTTCAGCACGCGCCAGCGCGGTTCGGTGCTCCCGCCGCGGTCGGAGCCCAGGTCGGAGTAGGTGCCGAGGACGCCGCCGACGGCCGCGCGCAGCTGTGCGTCGCTCCCGTGCTGCGGCCGGTGGGCGGGTACCGGGGCGGCGGCCCGGCCGCCCTCCTCGGCGGAGGACGGGCGCGGGGCGAAACGGACGGCGCGGACGGCGAGTTCGACGGCCGCCTTGGCCTGGCCGGCGACCCCGGCGGCCAGCAGCGGATGGGCCAGCGCGGGCAGGACCGCGGCGACCGCCCCGACCGGGACGGCGGCGCGGGCCCGCTGCCCGGCCACCCGTCGCCGCACGCCGCGGACCGTCAGGTGCTCGGCCTGGGCGGGCGGGGTGTCCTCGGGACCGTCGACCGGCCAGGCCGCGTCGAACAGCTCGGCCGCCTGACCGTCGGTCAGCGCACGCAGCAGCGCGGAGCCCTCCGCGTCGCGCGGGCGCAGGACGTGCCAGTGGTCGACCGGGAGCACCAGCGGGGTACCGGCCGCGTCCGTGCCCGGGTTCTGCAGGGGGGTGAGTGCGGCGAGCACCTCGGCGCGGGCTCCGGTGCCCTCGCCCGGCAGCAGGACCAGGCCGTGGTCGCGGCGGGCGAGGGTCAGTGCCGCGCCACCGGGCAGCTCGATCCGGCCGAGCGGCCGGCGGTCGCCGTCGACGGGCAGCACGGCGGTCCGGCCGTCGGGGCCGTACGCCGTCACCCGGCCGCCGTGGGTGCGGATCCAGCCGCCGAGCACGGCGCCGTCGGTGCCGAGCGGGCTGCCGGCCAGGCCGGGGAGCAGCGGCAGCAGCCGGGAGTGCTCGTGGTCGAGCGCGCCCTCGCCGCCGGCCAGCCGCGGCGGGGTGCCGGCCCGCCCGTGGTGACCGGTGGCCGGGTCGTACTCCACGAGCGCGTACCCGCCGGCGGTGGACCGCACCCAGTGGCCGGTGCCGTCGCCCAGCACCTGCTGGCTGCCGGGCAGTTCGGTGTCGCCCGGGTGCAGGACGCGGCCGCCGGTGGCCCGGCCGCCGCCGGGCAGCGGGATCGAGGCGGGCGGGTCGTGGTGGAACGGCTGGTAGCCGACCGCCCAGGCGCCGGTCAGCCGGAACACCCGTTCGGGGCTGCCGGACCAGTAGGCGTGCTGCTCGCCGTCCTCGTACCAGATCACCAGCAGCTCACCGTCGACGAACCGCAACCGGGGCTGACCCCAGTGGCCGGTGGCCTTCGGCACCCGCAGGTCGTGCTCCAGCAGGACGCCCTCGGGGCCGACCACGACGGCCTTGCGGCCGCGGTGCAGGATCAGCGCCGGCCAGGCCTCGTCGACCTGCAGACCGTCCCGGCGGACCGTGCCGAGGGTGCTGCCCGGCGGCGGCGCGTCGTAGCCCAGACGGCCGAGCGCCTCCTCCAGGGCGGGCCAGCCGAGCTCGTCCAGGATGCCGGCGCGCAGGGTGCGGGCCAGCAGGGCGGGGACGTCCAGGGCCGCGATCCGTTCGGCGGCCGCCGGGTTGACCTCGCGGACGCCGCCGCGGACGGTGCCGAGCAGGCGCAGCAGCTCGTCCGCGCCGGCCAGGCCGGTGGCCGCGTGCAGCTCGGCGGCGCGGTCGTCGGCCCACTCGGCGAACAGCTCGCGCAGCACCGGCAGACCGTTCGCCCCCGGGCCGCTCCAGGCGCCGGGGACGGCCGCCTTGAGCAGCGGGCGGTACCGCCCGTCGGCGGCGACCGCCGCCAGGTCCCGGCGGCCGGCCACGCCGTGCGCCAGCCAGCCCGCCAGCGACAGGTCGAGCCGGGCGGGCGGGTCGGCGACCGGGACCTGCCCGGCGAGCAGCAGGTCGAGCAGGCTGAGCTGGGTGGCGTGGGAGTGCCCGGTGCCGTACACGGCGACGGGCTCGCCCTCCGCGCGCAGCCGTTCGGCCATCCGGGCGGCCAGCTCCAGCGTCGGCAGGGAGGCCTCGCGGGTCTGCCAGCCGCGGTTGAGATGGGCGGTCCAGCGCTCGAGCCAGCGGGCGGCCGGCTCGTCGAGCCGCACCTGCGGGTCCGTCAGCAGTTCCTCGGCGCCGCTCTCGGCCAGCAGGTGCAGCCAGACCTCGTCGAACGCGTGGTCGGCGGCGGCGGGCAGGATCTCCAGCAGCCGCAGCCGGACGGTCTCCTCGCGCCGGGCCAGCCCGGTCAGCGCGGACCGGGAGGCCTTCCAGAACGCGCCCGGCGCGCGGCCGATCGCCGGCGAGGCGATCAGCTCGGCGAGCAGCGCCTGCTCCTCCTGCGCCTGGTCCAGCCCGGCCGCCCTGATCAGCGTGCGGGCGTCCTCGGCCAGGCCCGCGTACGGTGCCATCCCGGCGGCGGACCGCTCGGCGCACAGCCGGCGGAAGCGCTGCCACGCCGTCGGACCGCCGAGCCGGGCCGCCAAGTCCTTGACGTACTGGCGCAGAGCCTTCACGGTCAGCGCGCCGGCCAGCGCGAACTCCAGGAAGACCGCGCGCAGCCGCTCCTCGTCGATCTCCAGGCCGAAGGTGCGTTCCGCCTCGCGGGCGCGGCCGAACCACGTCCCGGCGGACGCCTGGTTGCCCTGGGCCAGGAAGATCCGGGCGACCTGCTCGCAGTACGTCGGCAGGAAGTGCGGCACGGCCCGCCCGAGGCGGTCGGCCAGCTCCTCGAAACCCTCCTTGGCGGCCTTCGGCTTGGCGGCCACCTGCCGGGTCGGCCGCTCCATCTCCTTGACCACGGCGAGCGCGTGGTGGCCGTTGGCCGGGTCGTTGACCAGGGCCCACGCGGGGAAGCCGAGCGCCTCCCGCCGGACCTGCCCCACCTCGACGGGCGGCGCGTCGGCGCTCAGGCCGAGGAACTCCAGAGCCGCGTCCTCGGCGCCGCCGAGCAGCCCCGGCACCAGCCGGACCACCAGGCGGTCGTCCAGCACCGGATGGCGGTAGCCGCGGGCCGTCAGGACGTCCGCGGCGCTGTCGGGGCCGCCGGCGCCGGACAGCGTCCCGACCGGCAGTACGGCGCCCGCGTCGAGCAGCCGCTCGCCGTCCCGGGCGGTGTCCTGATCCTTGGTGTGCCCGGCGCTCATGCCGACTCCTCCCCTTCGACCGTGCGGCCGGCGTGCAGCGCGGCAGCCATCCGCATCCCCTCCGACCAGGCCACCGGCCCGACCTCCCGCAACGGCACCTGACGGCCGTCCGGACCGGCCCAGCTCAACGGGCCCGTCTCGCACTCGTCGTACTCGTAGTAGTCCCCCACCCAGACCCGGGCCTCCAGCAGCCGGCCGCCCTCCACCACCGACACCACCGCGGACCCGCCGCGGACCCGGTACCCCAGCCGCGCACAGCGGCCGACCAGTTCGCGCAACTCCCCGTACCGGGCGCCCGCGTACGTGTCGCACTCGACGGCCTTCGCGGCCAGGTCGGCCGGACGCGGCCACACCTCGCGGTGCAGTTGCTGCACCCGCTGGGCGACCCCGAGCTCCACCGCGAACTCCCGCAGGTCCGCCAGGTCCTCCAGCAGCGCCGGATGCGGGATCAGCACCTCGACGCCGGACAGCCGGACGGTGTCACCGTCCAGATCCACCACGCCGACGCCGCGGTCCCGGTCGGCGCCGCGCAGGAAACCGGCCGTCCCGTCCTGCGGGTCGGTGACCACCAGATCGCGCAGCACCGACTGCCAGGCGGGGTCCGGCCAGACGGCCGCGAGCACGGCGGCGGGCACCGGCAGCGAACGGATCATCCACCGCTCGACCGTGCCCAGGCACTCCTGCTCGTGGCCCTCCAGCCACTCGGCGAGCCGCCGCAGACGGCTCAGCGCGGGGTCGTCCTTGAGCTTCCCCGGCACCGATTTCAGCTGCCGCCCGGCCGCGTTGCGGCACACGACCTTCCGGTCGGAGTCAAGGGCGATCTCGTAGTCGCCCGCTGTAACCCACCCCACGGCGCTGCCTCCCAGCTGCGGTTTCCTCCGGCTGGCACAGAACGTAACGACCCGCACTGACAATCGACCGAGGAGGCGGAGCGCTGCGCGAGCAGCGAGCGCCGCACCCGTCGGCGGGCCACCCCGCCCGGAGCGCCACCGGTCGCGCCTCGCGGATCGCGCAGTTCCACCCCCAGCCTCCGGCCGGGGGTGCCCCGGGGTGCCCCCTGCGCCGCCCAAAACCCACCCCACCCACTGGACGGCGGAGCGCTACAGGAACACCGCGCCACGCGCCGTCGGGCGGGGTCAGCCGTGGGTGAGTTCGAGGACCGCGATGCCGGCGAGGACGGTGGCGCTGGCGGCGAGGCGGATGCGGCCGAGGCCTTCGTGGAGGACGAGTGCGCCGATGATCGCGGCGATCACGATGCTGGTCTCGCGCAGGGCCGCGACGGTGGCCAGGTCGCTGCCGGGCTGGGCCTGCGCCCAGACGACCAGGCCGTAGGCGGTGAGGGACATCAGGCCGCCCGCCAAGCCGCTGCGCCAGCCGGTGCGGAGCTGGCCGGCCAGGGCGCGTCCGCGCAGGGCGGTGGCGACGGTGAGCATCGCCGCGCCCTGGGTGAGGAACATCCACGCGATGTACCCGGACGGGGTGCCGGAGACGCGGACGCCGGTGCCGTCGACGACGGTGTAGCCGGCGATCATCACACCGGTGCCGACCGCGGCGGCCAGTGCGGGGAGCTGGGCACGGCCGGGGAGGCCGCCCGCGAGGGCGAGTCCGGCCAGGCCGAGCGAGATGACGAGCACACCGGCGAGTCTGGCCGCGGGCAGGCCCGGGCCGAGCACGGTGGCGGCGAGCAGCGCGACCACCAGTGGTGAGGTGCCGCGGGCGATCGGGTACATCTGGCCGAAGTCGCCCAGCCGGTAGGCCTGGAGCAGCAGCAGCTGGTAGCCGACCTGGAGGGCGGTGGAGGCGGCGATGTACGGCCAGGCGGCCGGGTCCGGCACGGGGGTGAGGCAGGCGAGTGCCGCGCCGCAGCCCAGGAAGGCGGTGTTCATCAGGGCGAACCCGGCCAGTTTGTCCCGGACCCCGTGGGCGAGCGCGTTCCACACGGCGTGCAGGACGGCGGAGGCGAGCACCACGAGCGGGACGGTCTGAGCGGGCACGCCGCTCCTTCCGGGTGAGGGAAAGGCGAAGGGGCCGGGAAGGCGAAGGGGCCGGGAAGGCGGGGGTCGGGGGGCGGTGCGGGCCCCGGCGCCACTGCCGGGCGCCGGGGCCGCGCCGCGCGTCGTCAGCGAGCCTGGATCGCCCAGAACTCGTCGAAGGACAGCAGGCCGTCCCGGCTGGTGTCGGCGTCGCTGATGAGCGCCTGGGCCTTGGGCACGGTGATGTAGGGGTCGCCCATCTCCGCCATGACCTTGGAGTACTCCTCCGGGGAGATGTGTCCGTCACCGTCGATGTCGAACCGGGCGAAGACCGCCTTGGCCGTGTCGATGTCCATCTGGCTGTCCTCCACTTGAGTGTCACTGTGACGGCGGTACCCTACCCGGCCGCCCCCGGGTGTCCGATACGTCCCCCCTCGGCCGCGGTGGCCGCCGGTCCGGTGGCGGGCGAGACTGGCGGTGTGCCGGAGCTGCCCGAAGTCCAAGCCCTGGCCGAGCGCATGACCGCGGACTGCGCCGGCCGCACCCTCACCCGGATGGACGTCCTGTCGGTGCAGGTGCTGAAGACCTTCGACCCGCCCGCCCACGCGCTGCACGGACAGGCCGTCACCGGGGTGGGCCGGTACGGCAAGTTCCTCGACCTGGCGACGGCGGACGGGCTGCACCTGGTGCTGCACCTGGCCCGGGCGGGCTGGATCCGGCACCGCGGGTCGTTCCCGGACCGCCCACCGTCCCGGCGCGGGCCGCTGGCGCTGCGGCTGGTACTGGACGACGGCTCGGGCTTCGAGGTGACCGAGCAGGGCACCACCAAGCGGCTCGCGGCGTACGTGGTGACCGATCCGCTGGCCGTGCCGGGGGTGGCCCGGCTGGGGGTGGATCCGCTGGGCGCGGAGTTCACGGTGGCGGTGCTGGCCGGGCTGACCTCCGGCGTCCGCAAGCGGCTGAAGACGCTGCTGACCGACCAGACCGTGCTGGCCGGCATCGGCAACGCGTACTCGGACGAGATCCTGCACGCGGCCAGGCTGTCGCCGTACGCACTGGCCGCCTCGCTGGACGAGGAGCAGCTGGGCCGGCTGTACACGGGGATCCGGGAGGTGCTGGCCGGGGCGCTGGAACGGGCGCGGACGGTGGCGGGGGCGGACGGGCTGAAGGCGGAGAAGAAGGCCGGCCTCGCCGTGCACGGGCGGGCCGGGGAGCGCTGCCCGCGCTGCGGGGACACCGTGCGGTCCGTCAACTTCGCGGACTCCTCGCTGCAGTACTGCCCGACCTGCCAGACCGGCGGGCGGATGCTGGCCGACCGGAGGCTGTCGCGACTGCTCAAGTAGGTGATTGAATGTGCGCGAAAATGCCATGTATCGCGCATGAAACGTCACTGGGGAGTCAGCAGTCGTGATCCTGATCGTCACGCCCAACCCCGCCCTCGACCTCACCTACACCGTCCCCGCACTCCGGCCGCACACCAGCCACCGGGTGTCGGAGGTCACCGCCCAGGCCGGCGGCAAGGGCGTGAACGTCGCCCGGGTGCTGACCGCGCTCGGCCGCGCCACGCTCACCGTGCTGCCGCTCGGCGGCCCGACCGGCACGGCCGTCGCGGACGGGCTGGCGGCGGCGGGGATCCCGTTCACGGCCGTACCGGTCGCCGGCGCGACCCGGCGGACCGTCGCCGTGGTCGACCCGGTGGACGCCACCCTGCTGAACGAACCCGGCCCCCGGCTCACCGGCGCCGAGTGGACGGCGCTGCGGCGCGAGGTGGACACCCGGCTGTCGGCGGCCGGCGTCCTGGTGCTGTCCGGCAGCCTGCCGCCCGGGATGCCCGAGGACGCCTACGCCGACCTGGTCGCCCTCGCCCGGCGGCACGGCGTACCGACCGTCCTGGACGCCGACGGCTCCGCCCTGACCGCCGCCCTGGCCGCCGGGCCGACCGTGGTCAAGCCCAACGCCGCCGAGCTGCGGGCGGCCACCGGCCTGGCCGACGTCCCCGCCGCGGCGGCCGAGCTGCGGGCCCGCGGCGCCCGTACGGTGGTCGCCTCGCTCGGCCCGGGCGGGCTGTACGCGCTCTCCGAGGACGGCGCCTGGCAGTGCGCGCCGCCCACCGTCGTCACCGGCAACCCGACCGGCGCGGGGGACTCCGCGGTGGCCGCCATCGCCGCCGGACTGCTCGGCGGCGCCGGCTGGCCCGCGGTGCTCCCCGACGCGGTCGCACTGTCCGCCGCCACCGTCCTCGCGCCGTCCGCGGGACGGTTCGACCTCGCGGCCTACCGCCGCTTCCGCGCCACCGCGACCGCGCACGCCGCCCCCGCCCCGGCCCCCGCCCCGGCGACGGCCCGTCAGAGCTGAGACAGTGGGCCCGACATCATGATCACGGAGGTGGCGGGCATGATCGGTGACCGGTCCAACGGCGAGGTCGACGCCGTCGTGGTGGGGTCCGGACCGAACGGCCTGGCGGCGGCGCTGGTCCTGGCCGGCGCCGGGCTGCGGGTCGAGGTGCACGAGGCCGCCGACACCCCCGGGGGCGGCGCCCGGACCGCCGCGACCACCCTGCCCGGCTTCCGGCACGACCTGTGCTCGGTGGCCCACCCGATGGCGCTCGCCTCACCGTTCTTCCGCGCCTTCGGACTGGCCCGCCGGGTCGAGCTGCTCCAGCCCGAGATCGCGTACGCCCAGCCCCTGGACGACGGCCCCGCCGGCCTGGCCTGGCGCGACCTGGACCGCACCGCGGCGGGCCTCGGCCGGGACGGCGCCGCCTGGCGGGCCCTGTTCGGACCGCTCGCCGAACGCTGGCAGGGCCTGGTCGGCACGGTCCTGTCGGACGGGCGCCGCCCGCCCGCCGACCCGCTCACCGCCCTGCGCCTGGCCCTGCGGACCGCCGAGCTCGGCACCCCCGCCTGGTCGGCGCGGCTGCGCACGGAGACCGCGCGGGCGCTGCTGGCCGGGGTCGCCGCCCACGCCGTCCGCCCGCCGCGCGAACTCGCCCCCGCCGGGGCCGCCCTGCTGCTGGGCACCCTGGCGCACGCCGTCGGCTGGCCCGTCCCGCGCGGCGGCAGCCAGGCCGTCACGGACGCGATGACCGCCGAACTCGCCCGGCGCGGCGGACGGATCGTCACCGGCCACCCGGTCGGCGCCCACACCGACCTCCCGCTCGCCCGCGCCGTCCTGCTGGACACCTCCCCCGCCGGCCTGCTGCGGATCGCCGGACGCCGTCTGCCCGACCGCTACACCCGCCGGCTGCGCGGCTACCGCTACGGCGCGGGCGTCTGCCGGGTCGACTTCGCGCTGGCCGGGCCGGTCCCCTGGCGCGACCCCGACTGCGCCCGGGCCGGCACCCTGCACCTGTCCGGCAGCAGGGCCCAGACCCTCGCCGCCGAACGCGAGATCGCCGCGGGCCGGCACGCCGAGCGCCCCTACGTCCTGACCGTCCAGCCCGGCGTGGTCGACGACAGCCGCGCCCCCGCCGGACACCACACCCTGTACAGCTACGCCCACGTGCCGCACGGGTCGACGGCCGACCTCGCCGACACCGTGACCGCCCAGGTGGAGCGTTTCGCCCCCGGCTTCCGCGACCTGGTGCTCGCCCACCACACCACCACCGCCGCCGACCTGGCCGCCCACAACGCCAACTACGTCGGGGGCGACATCGGCGCGGGCGCCATGACGCTGCGCCAGACCCTGCTGCGCCCGGTGCCCGCACTGGACCCGTACGCGACACCGCTGCCCGGCCTGTACCTGTGCTCGGCCGCCGCCCCGCCCGGCCCCGGGGTGCACGGGATGTCCGGGCTGCACGCGGCCGGGCGGGCCCTGCGGCAGGTCTTCGGCATCACCACCCCACCGCTGGAGCTGGCCGCGGGCTGATGCCCGGGCTCCACGCGGCCGGCGGACACCGCGCGGCCGAGCAGCGGTCCGTCAGGGCCGGCGGGACTCCGGCGGGGGCAGGAACCGCCGACCGCCGACCGCCGTCCTTCCCGGGCGGGAGGGACAGTGACCGAAGGACGGACCCCGGCCTCGCGGGGCAGGTGGGGTTGCCTGCTCCTCGCCGTCGGGGCGTTCCTCGGCCTGTCGGCCGAGGCCACAGCCGGCGAGCTGATCAGCAGCACCTGGTCGTACTGCGCGGACCTGCCGTGGCCGCAGGCGTACGACGTGACGGACAGTCCCCGCTTCTCCCTGCTCCTCTGCCTCCCGCTCGTCGCCGCGTACTGCTGCGCCTTCCCGCTGGGCCTTCTCCTCACCGCACGCCTCCCCATCCGGTCGCACCGCCGCCTGGTCCGGGTACTGGCCGGGCTGCTGACGCTCTCGGCCGTCCTGGCCGGGGACCTGGTGCACAACCTCGCCCCGCCGCACGGGAACTACCTGAGCGCCCGCTGTCCGCACGGCCGACCGCCCGGGTGGCCGCCGCCCCTGCCGCTTCGCGACTCGCCGTTCGCGGACTTCGAGCACCGCGGCTGACCGGACGGGCCACTCGGCGGTACGCGACCGCGGCGCGGCCGGGCGGCGGGCAGCGGAGTGACCGGGCGGCGGACGGCGGGGCGGACGGCTCGGGTAAAGACTCGGCAAAGTGGCGGGACGTCCGGGGGTGCGCGGTGCTCCTGCACAGGAACGGGCCGACGCCGGGCCCGCCGCCCCTGCCGAGCCCCGCCGCCCGAGGACAGCCGCCATGATCCGTCTGAACCGACCGTTGCTGCGCCCCGCCGACCGGCCGGGGCCCGCCTCCGTACCCGACCCCGACCTGCTCCGCGAAGCCGGCTACGGCCGGGACGCCGCCTACCAGCAGCTCGTCGAACGCCACCGGGCCGCCGTCCGCGGCTACCTCGGCACCTGCGTCGCCGACCCGCCGACGGCCGACCGGCTGACCGGGCTCACCTTCACCAGGGCCCAGGAGACGGTCCGCCGCGGTGACGCCAGCACCGGCCCGTGGCGGGTCCGGCTGCTCGCCACCGCCCGGACCGCCACCCTCCAGGAGTGGCGGCGGGAGCCGGACGCGGTCCCGCTCACCGAGGGGTTCCGCAGCTGGGCCGCGGCCGGCGGCGCCTGGCCGCTGGACGGGAGCGACCGGCTGACCGAGGCGTACCGGATCCTCCCCCTCCCCTGGCAGACCGTCCTGTGGCACGGCGTGGTGGAGCAGGAGGACCCGCGGACCACCGCCGCGGTCACCGGCCTGCACCCCGACCAGGTCGGCGACCTCACCGACCGGGCGCTCGCCGGACTCCGCAGCACCTTCACCGCCCTGCACCGCCGGGCGGTGGCCCACCGTCCGGCCTGCACGGCGGCCCTGACCGCCCTGACCGCGGGCCCCGGCCGGCCCGCCCCCGTCCCCGACCCCGCCGGGGCCGCCCACCTGGCGGACTGCCCGCTCTGCGGGGCCGCCGCACTGGACCTGGCCGACCTCCCCGGCCGGCTGCGCGGCCAGCTGCCCGAGCGGCTGCTCGGCTGGTGGGACGAGGAGGCCCGGCAGCGCGGACACGAGGAGGCCGCGTCGGCCGCGGCCGACGCGCAGGACCCCCGGCCCGCGCCCGCAAGCCGGACCTTCCGGCTCCCCGACGCGCACCGGCGGTCGAAGACCGAGCTCGCCGCCGGGACGGTCCTCGCGCTGGTGGCCGCGCTGGCCGCCGGGTTCGGCGGCCCACCGCCCGCGGCACCGGCGGCGGCCGGGGCGTCCCCCACCGCCTCGGCGCGGGTGATCCCGTCACGGCCGGGGGTCACCACCCCGGCGACCGCCCTGATCCCCGCCTCGGCCTTCGCCGCCGCGGAGGGCACCGCGCCGATCTCCGCGACCGGCCGGGCGCTGACCCCGGCCGGCTGGCTCCGGTTCGACAACGTGGACTTCGGTGCCACGGCGAAGACCTTCGTGAGGATCCGGTTCGACCCGCGCGGGGCGGAGTCCGCCGAGATCCTGGTACGGCTGGACGACCCCGGTACGCCTGCGGTCGCGGCGGCCCGCCCCGCCGCACCCGAGACCCGGCTGACCCGGGCGGTCACCGGGCTGCACAACGTCTACCTGTTCGCGCGCTGCCCGAGCACCACGGCGTGCGCGGAGATCGAAGGGTTCTCGTTCCGCTGAACCGCCCGTTCCCCCTCCGCCACCGGGCCGCACCCGCCGCCCGCCGCGCAGCCGGGTGACGTCGCGAGGCGCGCCGCATGACCCGCACCCGCAGCGGCGACACTCCCCCGAGGTGACCACCGGAGGAGTGAGCGACGGATGAGCGATGTGAGCGACGGCGGGCTGTCGGAGGCGCGGCTCGCCCGGCTGCGCCAGGTGCTGGCCGGGTACGTGGAGCGCGGCGAGGTGCCCGGGCTGGTGGCGGTGGTGCAGCGGCGCGGACACGTGCACATCGAGGTGCACGGCACCCTGGCGGCCGGCGGCGGCGAACCGATGCGGCGCGACAGCATCTTCCGGATCTCCTCGATGACCAAACCGGTCACCGCCACCGCCGCGATGATCCTGGTCGAGGAGGGCCGGCTGCGGCTGGACGACCCGGTGGACGCCCTGCTGCCCGAACTCGCCGACCGCCGGGTGCTGCGCGCACTGAACGGCCCGGTCGAGGACACCGTGCCCGCCCTGCGGCCGATCACCCTGCGCGACCTGCTGACGTTCCGGCTCGGCTACGGAGCGCTGATGGTCCCGCCGGGCACCTACCCCGTTCAGCAGGCGGTCGCCGACAGCGGCCTGCACGTCGGCCCGCCGGACCCGGCCAAGGACCCGGAACCGGACGAGTGGCTGCGTCGGCTCGCCACCCTCCCGCTGTTCCACCAGCCGGGCGAACGCTGGATGTACCACACCGGCGCGGAGGTGACCGGGGTCCTGGTCGCCCGCGCCGCCGGCCGTCCGCTGGAGGAGTTCCTGCACGAGCGGATCTTCGAGCCGCTGGGCATGCGCGACACCTCCTTCAGCGTGCCCGCCGCCAAGCTCGACCGTTTCACCACCAGCTACCTGAGCGACCCCGCCGGCGGCGCGCCGATCCCGTACGACCGTCCCGCGGGCGGGAGTTGGAGCCGGCCGCCGGCGTTCCCCGGCGGCGGCGCCGGGCTGGTCTCCACCGCCGACGACTACCTCGCCTTCAGCCGGATGCTGCTGGGCCTCGGCCGGTACGCCGGACGCCGGGTGCTGTCCCGCCCGGCCGTCGAACTGATGACGACCGACCAGCTGACCCCCGCCCAGAAGGATGCCTCCGGGCTGTTCCCCGGTCAGCTCGACGACTTCGGCTGGGGGTTCGGGGTGGGTGTCACCACCGTGCGCACCGACCTCGCCCGCTCGGTCGGCTCGTTCGGCTGGGACGGCGGCCTCGGCACCTGCTGGACCGCCGACCCGCGCGAGGAGCTGACCCTGCTGCTGCTCACCCAGCGCGCCTGGGCCAGCCCCGAACCACCCGAGCTGGTGCGCGACTTCCGCACCCTCGCCTACCAGGCCATCGACGACTGAACGGCCCGCGCGACGGCGGGGGCCGGCCGATCACCCGAGGTCCATCACCGCAGGTCGATCACCGCGCGGCCGAGGAAGTCCTCCTCGTCCAGGAGTTCGGCGAGGCCCGGGTCGCGGAAGGCGGGCGCGAGCGGGAGCCAGGCCAGAAAGGATCCGTAGCCGCCGCAGGTGGCCTCGCCGCCGTCGCCGCCGCACACGACGCCGGGCTCCGAGGTCAGCTCCGGCCGGTACGGGTCCTGGGCGATCCGCAGGCCGAAGGCGTTGGCCCGCAGGTGCGGACCGTCGGGCGTGCTGAACGGGTCCGCCGTCGCCGGATGCCCGTCGCCCCACCGGAACAGCGTGCGGGCGCCCGCCCCGCAGGCGTACTCCCACTCGTCGGGGGTGGGCAGCCGCACACCGTCGTCCCGCCCCCGCTCCCCGTCGGCCTCGGCCGGCTCGACGCTCATCAGGAAGGACGGCAGCAGCACCGAGCGCCGCGGGGCCAGCACCCCGGCGAGGTGTGCGGCGAGGTCGGCGGGGAAGCCGAACTCCTCGGCACTGCGCGCGTACGAGGCCGCCTGCTCGGCGGTCGGGCGGAAGGCCGCCGGGTCGACCCCCAGCTCGGCCCGGCCACCCGGCACCAGGGCGAACTCCCGACCGCCCAGCCGGAACAGGGCCACCGGACCGGCCTCGGCCCGTTCGAGGGTCCACTGCGGCGCCCCGACCCGGGCGGCCACGGCGGCCGCGTGCACCCGGGCCCGGTCGTCCGTCGCGGACCGCCAGCGGTCGAGTGTCATGGTGGTACTCGTCATGCGCGGGAGTCTGCCACCGGGGACCGACACCGCCCGCCGCCCGGCACGGCCCCACCCGACGCCGCCCCGAACAGCAACCGGCGCGGCCTGGGCCGGGTCTGCGCCCGGCACGCGGGCGACCTCGTCGGGTTCGTGGACGTGGCCCTGGGAGCTGGTCGCGGCAGCCGTCGCCGGAGCCCGGGCGGCGGGGTGCGAGTGGCTGCACGTCGACTTCGGCGAGCGGCTGCGGCCGTTCTCCTCCGAGTCCTGCGGCTTCGTCCCGACCGAGGCCGGGCCGGTCCGGCGCTGAGCGCCGCCGGCCGGGGGCCGCCGCGGGCGCCGCCGCGCGGTAGCCTGGCGGGCCGGTGGCCCGGGGCCGGGTCCGGTACGGAAGGTGGCGACGGTGGCGGGTGGCGAGGCGAAGCGGCTGGTGGCGGCCGTGGACGTCGGCGGGACGAAGATCGCGGCCGCGCTGGTGGACCAGGACGGCACGCTGACCGCCCGGGTCCAGCGCCCGACCCCGGCGCGAGCCGCGGCCGGGGTGGTGCTGGACACCGTCCTGGGCCTGGTCGACGAGCTCTCGGCGGACCCGCGCTGGTCCGAGGTGGGCGCGGTCGGCATCGGCAGCGCCGGGCCGGTGGACGCCGCCGCGGGCACCGTCAGCCCGGTCAACATCCCCGCCTGGCGGGACTTCCCGCTGACCGCCCGGGTGGCCGCGCACCGCGCGGTCGGCGTCCCGGTCACCCTGATCGGCGACGGCGTCGCCATCGCCGAGGCCGAGTACTGGCAGGGTGCCGCCGCCGGTCACCGCAGCGCACTGTGCATGGTCGTGTCGACCGGCGTCGGCGGCGGCCTGATCCTGGACGGCCGGGTGCACGCCGGGCCGACCGGCAACGCCGGACACATCGGCCACATCAGCGTCGACCTGGACGGCGACCCCTGCCCGTGCGGCGGCGTCGGCTGCGTGGAGGGCCTGGCCAGCGGCACCGCCATCGCCCGGTACGCGCTGGCGCACGGTTGGCGGGCGCCGGGCGAGGACGCCACGGCGGCGGCGGTCGCCGAGGCCGCGAAGGGCGGGGACGAGGTGGCACTGGCCGCCTTCGACCGGTCGGCGCGGGCGCTGGCCGCCGCGATCGCGGCGACGGCGACCCTGGTGGAGATCGAGGCGGTGGTGATCGGCGGCGGGGTGGCCCAGGCCGGCCCGGTGCTGTTCGACCCGCTCGCCCGGCACCTGGACACCTTCGCCGCGCTGCCGTTCGCCCGGGGCATCCAGGTGCACCGGGCCCGGCTGGGCACGGACGCGGGCCTGGTCGGCGCCGCGGCGGCCGCCCTGCGCAGCTGACCGTCCGACACGCCGTTCCGGCCCACGCCCCGCTTCCGGCCTCGCCCCGTCCCGCCCCGCCGCAGGCTCAGCCCGCGGCGGGCCGGTTGACGAAGCTCGCGAGCGGGGCGTGGGTGCGCCAGCCGAGCGTCTCGTACAGGGCCCGGCCCTCGGTGCTGCCGCCGAGCAGGCCGGTACCGGCGCCCCGGTCGAGGGCCGCGTCGGCGAGGGCTCCCATCACCAGGCTGCCGAGGCCGCGCCTGCGGTGTCCGGCGGCGGTCTCGATCTGGTCGACCACCGATACCCCGCCGACCGGCGCGCACTGTCCCCGGGCGGCGAGCGAGCCGTCGGCGGCGAGCACCCGGACCCGGGTGACCCCGGCCGTGGTGTCGCTGGTCAGGGTGTACCCGTCGGGGGTACGGGGGGTGCCCCGGCGCAGGTCGGTGGCCATCAGGAAGCCGGGGGCGTCGTCGGTCCAGCCGGCACCGAGCCAGCCGGCCATCAGGTCCGGTTCGACGAACGCCTTGAGCCAGGTGCCGGGCGCGGTGACGGTGCCGGCGACCTTGCGGACGGTCACCTCGTCGGCGTCCGGGAACACGTGGCGCACCACGTGGTCCGGCAGCCCGACGTCGACCCGCAGGCCCCACGGTTCCTCGACCGCCGACGGCGTGCCCCGCGACACCGTCCAGCCGGCCACCCAGGCACGGACCAGCTCCGGTACACCGGCGTGCTCCAGCTCCACCACGACACCCCCAGGTAATAGTCCAACTGCTCGAGAGCACCTTACCCGAGGGTGGACCGACAGGTCAGCCGGATTCCCGCTCGGCGGCAGCGCCGACCGCCGCGGGCCGCTGGTGCTCCGGGATCCCCTCCAGCAGTTCCTCGACGATCAGCCGCTTGGAGATGGTGTCCACCGCGGCCCGCAGCTCGGCGCTGCGCGGCCGGCCCCGGTCCTTCTCCAACTGCTCGTTGAGCCAGCCGGCCCAGGCGCGGTTGAGGGCGTCCGCCTCCCGCCGGCCGGACCCGGTGTGGGAGTAGAAGGTGCCGGCCCGGCTGAGGTACCCGCCCGTCACCATCCGTTCGAAGGCCGGCTCCAGCACCTCCGGCGGGAGCTTGCGGCGGGCCGCGATCAGGTTGAGGTTGGCGTGGCCGACGGTCCGGGTGAACAGCTCGACCTGCATCACCGCCCACGCCCCGGCGATGTCCAGATGGGAGTCGGAGGTGCGCAGGATCCGCCGCGCGGTGTCCAGGTCGGCGCGGCGCAGGATGTTGCCGACCGACAGTTCCAGCAGCCGGGCGGAGTCGCCGCCGGTCGGCGAGCCGAAGCCCTCGCCCAGGTCGGTGGAGGTGGCCCGGGCCGAGTCGCGGAGCTTGACCTGCTTGAGGAACAGCGCCACCACGAAGCCCAGCAGCGCGACCGGGACCGTCCACAGGAAGACGGTGTGCAGGGTGTCCGCGTACGCGTCGATGATCGGCGCCGCCTGCTCGGGCGGCAGCGCGTGCAGCCCCTCGGGGCTCTGCGCCGCCCGGGTCAGTTCCGCCGGGTCGCCGCCGAGGGCGGCCGCGGTGGTGACGCCGTCCACGAGGTTGGTCCGCAGGCTGTTGGTGTAGATGGTGCCGAAGACCGCGGTGCCGAACGAGCTGCCCAGGGTCCGGAAGAAGGTGACGCCGGAGGTCGCGGTGCCGAGGTCCGCGTAGTCGACGGTGTTCTGCACCGCGATGGTCAGCACCTGCATGCACAGGCCGATGCCGGTGCCGAGGACGAACATGTACAGCGACTCCAGCCCGCTGCCGCTGTCCGGCCCCATCAGCGACAGCAGGTACAGGCCCGCCGCCATCACCAGTGAGCCGACGATCGGGAAGATCCGGTAGCGGCCGGTCCGGGAGACCACGTTGCCGCTGAACACCGAGGCGATCAGCAGACCGAAGACCATCGGCAGGGTCCGCACCCCGGAGACGGTGGCGGAGTCGCCGTCCACGTACTGCAGGTAGGTCGGCAGGAAGGTCATCGCGCCGAGCATCGCGAAACCGACGATGAAGCTGAGCACCGAGCAGACCGTGAAGACCGGGTTGCAGAACAGCCGCATCGGCAGCATCGGCTCGGCGGCCCTGGTCTCCACCAGGCAGAACAGGGCCAGCGCCAGCACCCCGAGGACGAACAGCCCGATGATGGTGGCCGAGCCCCAGGCGTACTCGTTGCCGCCCCAGCTGGTCGCCAGGATCAGCGAGCTGGCACCGACCGCCACCAGCGCGATGCCCAGGTAGTCGATCACCGGGCGGGCCGCCGAACGCAGCGACGGGATGTTCCGGGCGGCGGCGATCACCACCACGATCGCGATCGGCACGTTGACGTAGAACGCCCAGCGCCAGGTCAGGTGGTCGGTGAACAGGCCGCCGAGGAGCGGGCCGATCACCGTGGCGACGCCGAAGACCGCGCCGATCGCGCCCTGGTACTTGCCCCGCTCGCGCAGCGGGATGACGTCCGCGATCAGGGCCATCGCGGTGACCATCAGACCGCCCGCACCCACGCCCTGCAGCGCCCGCCAGCCGATCAGCAGCGACATGTTGGTCGCCAGGCCGCAGAAGAAGGAACCGGTGATGAACACGATCGCGGAGACCTGGAAGACCACCTTGCGGCCGAACAGGTCCCCGAACTTGCCGACCAGCGCGGTGGTGACGGTCTCCGCCAGCAGGTAGGCGGTGACCACCCAGGACATGTGCTCCGCGCCGCCGAGGTCGGCCACGATGGTGGGCAGCGCGGTGCCGACGATGGTCTGGTCCAGGGCCGCCAGCAGCATGCCGAGCACGATGGTGCCGAAGACGATGTTGCGCTGCCGCTTGTCGAGCACGGGCGGCGCCGCCTCCGGCGCGGCCGGGGCGCTCTCGCTGGTGGTGGTCACGCTCGCATCCTCACACCGGCCCGGGCCGGGCGCCCGCGCTGACGTCCGGCAAGGTGAGGGTCCGTCGGCCGGGCCGGATCCGGCCCGGCTGCCACAGAACCCGGCCCCCGGAGCGTTGAAGGGACATGGACCGCACAACGACGACGAGTTCGGCGCCGCCGGAGCAGCAGCCGGACTTCCTTGAGTTCGCTGCGGCACGGGGACGACATCTGATCCGCACCGCCTTCCTGCTCACCGGCGGGGACGGCTACCTGGCCGAGGACCTGGTCCAGGAGACGCTGGCGCGGATCTACCTCAGGTGGCGGCGGATAGCCGCGCTCGACAACCCGGCCGCCTACGCCCAGACCGCGCTGGTGAACACCTTCCTGTCGCACCGCCGGCGGCGCAGCAGCACCGAGCACGTCACCGACCGGTTCGCCGAGGTGGCGACCGCCCCCCAGGATCCGGCGCTGCGGGTGACGCTGCTGCGGGCGCTGGCCGAACTGCCGGCGCCGGACCGCGCGGTGCTGGTGCTGCGCTACTGGGAGGACCGCAGCGTGGAGGAGACCGCGGCGGCCCTGCGGCTCGGGCCGACCGCGGTGCGCTCGCGCAGCAGCCGGGCGCTGGCCCGGATGCGTGCCGCGCTCGGGGACGAGCTCGGTGAGCTCGCCGGCGCCTGACCGCACCCCGGCGCCCCGGCCCGGACCACTGACCAGCCCGACCCGTGACAGGGGATCAGCCATGACCTTCGAGGAAGACTTCAGCCATGCCCTGCGGGACGCCGCGGAGCTCTCGCCCGACCCGCCGGCCGTCGCGCTGGCGCATTCCGCAGCCCGGATCGGCCGGCTTCGCAGGCAGCGCCGGCGCGCCGTCCTGGTGACGTCGTCGCTGGCCGCGGTGGTCCTGGCCGGGCTGACCGTGGTCGGGGCCCACCTTCCGGGCCTGCGGACCGCGCCCTCCGGCGGCCACCGGTCCGACCGGATCACCGGGCCGTTCATGGACCGGACCATCCGGGCGCTGCTGCCCACCGGCGAGGTCCAGGAGAGCCGGGCCTTCGGCCTCGGCGAGGTGCAGCCGCCCGGCGCCGGCCCGCTGGTGTCGGTCGTCTTCGACGACGGCCGGGGCGCCGCCATGGTCACCCTGACCACCGACCGGGTGGCGCTGCCGATCACCGGGAAGACCAACGGCACCGCGTGCTGGGACAGCTTCTCCTCGCCGGTCGAGGCCTGCACCCGCACCCCGCGCCCGGACGGCTCGGTGCTGCTGATCCAGAAGCTCCACCCGCGGAACCAGTACGACGTACGGACCTGGACGGCGGTCTACACCGGCGCCGACGGCCACCAGATCCGGGTGGACGAGACCAACTCCCGCAACGCGGGCCTGCCGCTGACCCGGGACGCCCCGCCGCTCAACGACGAGCAGCTCACCGCACTGGTGACCAGCAGGCTCTGGGACCCGGTGTTCGAGGAGTTCACCGGCCCGGCGACACCCCGTCCGACGGCGCCCGTCACCCGGGCCCCGGCCCCGCCGCCGGCCTCGGCCGAGGTGCTGGCCAAGGCGACGGCGCTGCTGCCCGAGGGGGTCACGGCCGCGGACGGCGGCAGCCAGGAGACCGCGGGCACGGCCCACTTCCCGGTCACCTCGCAGGGCCGGGCGAGCATGCTGTCGGTCACCGTCACCCCGCACTGGCGCGAGGAGGACCAGGACGACCCGAAGGCGTTCTTCCGGGGGTTCGGCGACAGCGGCACCCTCAGCACCCTGCCGGACGGCACCCTCGTGATCCTCCGGGTGACCGGGGCGAGCAAGGGCAGCCCGGAGCCGGCGCTGCACTGGAGCGTGGAGGCGCTGCACCCGGACGGCACCATGGTCCAGGTCGGCGAATGGAACGGCACCACTGCCTGGGACGCCGTCCCCGGCACCCCGGCGCTGACCACCGATCAGCTGACCGCGCTGGTCACCGGCCCCGCCTGGCGGGGCTGACCGGGCGGCCGGGGGACAATCGCGGGGTGGAGTGCATCTTCTGTGCGGCCGTGGCCGGCACGGCGCCGGTCCACCGGGTGCTGGCGGACGAGGTGGCGGTGGCCTTCCTGGACCACCGCCCGCTCTTCCCCGGCCACGTCCTGGTGGTGCCCCGGGAGCACGTCGAGACACTGTCCGACCTGCCCCCGGCGCTGGTCGGCCCGTTCTTCGCGCGGGTCCGGCGGGTCACCGGGGCCGTGGAGGCGGGGATGGTGGCGGCGGGCAGCTTCGTCGCGGCCAACAACCGGATCAGCCAGTCGGTGCCGCACCTCCACTTCCACGTGGTGCCCCGCAACCCCAAGGACGGGCTGCGCGGCTTCTTCTGGCCCCGCACCCGCTACCGGGACGAGGCGCACGCGGCCGGGACGGCCGCCCGGGTGAGGGCGGCGATGCCGCCGGACCCGTTGCCACCGGAATGATTTGACGGATCATCAGGCCAATTCCCGACGCGCGCCCCTTAACTCCCGTTCCGGCTGTGGATCTACCGGTCGGCACGATATGTTTCGAGCCGTTGCCCACCGAATCCTCACACCGGCATTGGAGTCTTCGCCATGGCCGTTCCCAGGTCGCTCACCGCCCTCGTCGGCGCAGCCACGCTCTCGATCGCCCTGGCCGGCTGCGCGGACCCCCCGGTCGGCACCATCACGGCGAGCGACGGCACGACGGTCGTGAAGCTCAGCGGTCCGTTCAACAGCAAGTGCCAGGGCTTCGCCGGGCAGGGCGTCACCTCGGTGATCAACCGGACCCTGGTCGACATCGTGCTGCACCACGGCCCGGACTGCACCGACCCCAAGGACGCCGCCACCTTCTACCTGGCCACCGACACCTCGATCGAGGACAGCTCGGACCGCTGGCTCAGCTTCTCGGTCGTCAACTGACCGGCCCGGCCGCCGCTCCCCGCGTGGCACACTGGCCCGCATGATCGAGCTGAACGGCGGGCCCGCCCGGGCGGCGGACCTCGCGGCGCTGGCACTGACCGGCTACGGCCACTTCACCACGCTGCGGCTGGCGGACGGGCGGATCCGCGGCCTGGACCTGCACCTGGCCCGGCTGGTCCGGGACTGCCGGGTGGTGTTCGGCGCGGAGCTCGACCCCGATCGGGTCCGGGACCGGCTGCGCGCGGTGGCGGCCCGGGCCGAGGGGCCGGTCACCGTGCGGGTCACCGTGTTCGATCCCGGGCTCGCCCTGGAGCGGCCCGGCGCCGACGCCACACCCCACCTGCTGGTCACCACCCGGCCCGCGGCGGCGGCCGCACCGGCGCCGCTGCGGGTCCGCACCGTCGAACACCGGCGGGAGCTGCCCGAGGTCAAGCACACCGGGCTGTTCGGCCTGCTGCACCAGCGGCGGCTGGCCCAGCTCGCCGGTTTCGACGACGCCCTGCTGACCGGCCCGGACGCGGCCGTCTCCGAGGGCACCACCTGGAACGTCGGCTTCCACGACGGCCGGCAGCTGGTCTGGCCGGACGCCGACTGCCTGCCCGGTGTCACCGCGGCGCTGCTGGCCGGGGCGTACGACGGTCCGCAGCGGCGGGAGCCGGTCTCCGCGGCCGGGCTGGGCCGGTTCACGGCGGCGTTCGCCGCCAACGCGGGCTTCGGGGTACGCCCGATCGCCGCCGTCGACGGCCACCACTTCGACCCGGCCCACCCGGTGCTCGACCGGCTGCGCGCGGCCTATCTGGCCGTCCCCGCCGACCGGCCGTAGCAGCGGACGGCGGTCACAGGCCGAAGCGGGCCCGCCGGTCGGCCGGGACCAGGTCGGTGTAGTCCGGGTGGCGGCCGATCCACTTCCGTACGTAGGGGCAGTAGGGCAGCACCGCCAGCCCCCGCCGCCGGGCGTCGTCGAGGGCGGCCCGGACCAGCCGGCCGGCCAGACCCCGGCCCTCGAAGACGGGGTCGACCTCGGTGTGGATGAGGGCCAGTTCCCCCTCGGAGAGGTGGTACTCGGCGAAGCCGACCGGCTCCCCCGAGCCGTCCGCGGCTCCGGGACCGATCCGGATCTCGTAGCGGGACGCCTGCGGATCGTCCGTGACCCGCTCCTGCTCCTGCTCCTGCTCCTGCGGGGTGTCGTCCATGCCGGCTCCCGTCCTGCTGCTGGGGCCGCCCGGCTCCGGGTGCGGAGCCGGGCGCCGTCGTCGAGGTGCGGGCAGGATAGGGCGCTGGCGGGGCCGGGTTCAGTCGACCCGCAGGGCGGCGAGCTGCTGGGCGAACGGGACCACCCGGTCGGCCGCCCGCGCCGGGGCGGGCCGGCCCGCCACCAGGTCCGCCAGCTCACCGGCCGCCCGGGCGATCCGGGCGGCCAGGTCGCCGCCCCGGCCGTCGCCGGCCGACCCCCAGTCCTCGGAGGCCGCGTAGACGCCGGTCGGGACCACCACCGCCCGCAGGTACGCGAACAGCGGGCGCAGGGCGTGGTCGAGGACCAGCGAGTGCCGGGCGCTGCCGCCGGTGGCGGCGATCAGCACCGGCCGGCCGGTCAGCGCGTCCGGGTCGACCAGGTCGAAGAAGGACTTGAAGAGGCCGCTGTAGGAGGCGGAGAAGACCGGGGTGACGGCGATCAGGCCGTCCGCCGCGGTGACCGCCGCCAGCGCCTCGCGCAGCGCGGGACCGGGGAATCCGGTGACCAGGTGGTCGGCGATCTCCCGGGCCAGTTCCCGGAGTTCGACCACCTGGAGCTCCACCGGGTGCCCGGCGTCGGCGAGTTGGCGCTCGGCGGCCTGGCCGAGCCGGTCGGCGAGCAGCCGGGTGGAGGACGGGACGCCCAGCCCCGCGGTGACGGCGACCAGCTTCATCGGGCGCTCCCCTGCAGCTTCTCGCCGCCGACCGCGGCGTCGGCGTTCGCCCGGCGGTCGCGGAGCCCGGCGTGGGTGGGTGCGGCGGGCACGGTCGAGGGCCGGCCGGCGGCGAACTCCTTGCGCAGCACCGGGACCACCTCCTCGCCGAGCAGGTCCAGCTGCTCCAGCACGGTCTTCAGCGGCAGGCCCGCGTGGTCGACCAGGAACAGCTGCCGCTGGTAGTCGCCGAAGGTCTCGCGGAAGGTCAGGGTCTTCTCGATGACCTGCTGCGGGCTGCCGACGGTGAGCGGGGTCTGCTCGGTGAACTCCTCCAGCGAGGGTCCGTGGCCGTAGACCGGCGCGTTGTCGAAGTACGGGCGGAACTCGCGGACCGCGTCCTGGGAGTTGCGGCGCATGAAGAGCTGGCCGCCGAGCCCGACGACGGCCTGCTCCGGGGTGCCGTGGCCGTAGTGGGCGTAGCGCTCGCGGTAGAGGCCGACCAGCTGCTGGAAGTGCTCCTTGGGCCAGAAGATGTGGTTGGCGAAGAAGCCGTCGCCGTAGTAGGCGGCCTGTTCGGCGATCTCGGGGCTGCGGATGGAGCCGTGCCAGACGAACGGCGGGACGCCGTCGAGCGGCCGGGGCGTGGAGGTGAAGCCCTGCAGCGGGGTGCGGAAGCGGCCCTGCCAGTCGACCACGTCCTCGTCCCACAGCCGGCGCAGCAGTGCGTAGTTCTCGATCGCCAGCGGGATGCCCTGGCGGATGTCCTGGCCGAACCACGGGTAGACCGGGCCGGTGTTGCCGCGGCCGAGCATCAGGTCGACCCGGCCGTCGGCCAGGTGCTGGAGCATCGCGAAGTCCTCGGCGATCTTCACGGGGTCGTTGGTGGTGATCAGGGTGGTCGAGGTGGAGAGGATCAGCCGGTCGGTGGCGGCGGCGAGGTAGCCGAGCATGGTGGTGGGCGAGGAGGGCACGAACGGCGGGTTGTGGTGCTCGCCGGTGGCGAAGACGTCCAGCCCGACCTCCTCGGCCTTGCGGGCGATCGCCACCATGGCCTTGATCCGCTCGTGCTCGGTCGGCGTGCGGCCGGTGGTCGGGTCGGTGGTGACGTCGCCGACGGTGAAGATCCCGAACTGCACGGGACTCACTCCCCTCAAATTGATTCCACATTCAACTACCTCGGCAACCAGGGCCACCGAACGCCTATTCCCGGCCGAGCCTCCTGGTCCCCGACGGCTCCGGCCGCCCACCGTCGGACCGTGCGACGACGGATCATCCCGTCGGGACGCACGCTGATCCGACAGGATCCGCCCGACCGGCCCTGGCCACCGAACTCCCGGCCCCGTACGTCGTCACCGGCCGCAACCTGGCCACCGGCCGGAACCCGGCCTCCGCCGGGCCGCTCGCCGAGGAGCTGGTCAGGCGCCCGGCCCAGGATCCGGCTCCGGGCGCACCTCGTCCGCCACCACGGCCGCCGCCTCGGTCAGCCACTGCACCCAGAACGACTCCAGGCTGATCCCCGCCTGCAGCACCAGGTGCTGCAGGCGGTTCTCCCGGCCGGCCCGCTCGACCGGGAAGTCCCGCTGCTCGATCTGCCGGTACTCCTCCAACTGCGCCCGGTGCAGGCCGAGATGGCGGCGCAGCTCGACGTCGAGACCGGCCGCGCCGACCACCGCGGCGGCCCGCAGCCGCAGCAGCAGGGCGTCCCGGACCGGCTTGGGGTCATGCTCCTCGGCCACCCAGGCGGCCAGTTCGGCCCGGCCGGCCGGCAGCACCTCGTACTCCTTGCGGCGGCCGCGGGCCGGGGTCTCGTGCGGCAGCTCCCTGATCTGCCCGGTCTCCTCCAGCCGGCCGAGCTCCCGGTAGATCTGCTGGTGGGTGGCGGACCAGAAGTAGCCGATCGACCGGTCGAAGCGGCGCGTCAGCTCCAGCCCCGAGGACGGCTTCTCCAGCAGGGCGGTGAGGATGGCGTGCGGCAGCGACATGGGACGGGCGGGACCTCTCCGGGCTGACGGCGCAGCGGCTGCCCGGTGGGCGGCCGCTGCGTGGCAGCTGCATCCTACGAGCCAGGCCGCCGGTCAGAGGGTCGCCGCGAGCCGGGTGCCCTGGTCGATGGCCCGCTTGGCGTCCAGTTCGGCGGCCAGGTCCGCGCCGCCGATCAGGTGCGGCTCGTGGCCGAGCGCGCACAGCCGCTCGTACAGGTCGCGGCGCGGCTCCTGACCGGCGCAGAGCACCACGGTGTCGACGGCCAGCAGGCGCGGGGCGCCGTCGACGGTCAGGTGCAGGCCCTCGTCGTCGATCCGCTCGTAGGTCACGCCCGCCACCATCTCCACGCCGCGGTGGCGCAGTTCGGTGCGGTGGATCCAGCCAGTGGTCTTGCCGAGGCCCGCGCCGACCTTGGTGGTGGAGCGCTGCAGCAGGTGGACGGTGCGGGCGGCGGGGTGGCGGACCGGGGTGCGCAGCGCGCCGCCGGTGCGGTACTCGGTGTCGACGCCCCACTGCTCGAAGAAGACGGCCGGGTCCTGCGCGGCGCCCTTGCCCGGGTCGGTGAGGTACTCGGCGACGTCGAAGCCGATGCCGCCGGCCCCGACGACGGCGACCCGCGACCCGACCTCGGCGCGGCCGCCCAGCACGTCCAGGTAGCTGACCACGCTGGGGTGGCCGACGCCCGGGATGTCCGGGGTGCGCGGGGTGACGCCGGTGGCCAGCACCAGCTCGTCGTACCCCTCGGCGGCGAGCGCCTCGGCGGTGGCGGTGGTGGACAGCCGCAGGTCGACGCCGTGCAGCTCCAGCTGCCGCCGGTAGTAGCGCAGCGTCTCGTCGAACTCCTCCTTGCCGGGCACCTGCCGGGCGAGGTTGAGCTGGCCGCCGATCCGGTCGGCGCTGTCGTACAGGGTGACGGCGTGGCCGCGCCCGGCGGCCGCGACGGCGAGGGCGAGGCCGGCGGGTCCGGCGCCGACCACGCCGATCCGCTTGCGGCGGCGGGTCGGCGAGAGCACCAGCTCGGTCTCGTGGCAGGCCCGGGGGTTGACCAGGCAGGAGGTGATCCGGCCGCTGAAGGTGTGGTCCAGACAGGCCTGGTTGCAGCCGATGCAGGTGTTGATGGTGTCGGCCTGCGCGGCGCCCGCCTTGGCGACGAACTCCGGGTCGGCCAGCAGCGGTCGGGCCAGCGAGACCAGGTCGGCGTGGCCGTCGGCGAGCAGCTGTTCGGCCAGCTCGGGGGTGTTGATGCGGTTGCTGGTGACCAGCGGCACCGTGACCGCGCCCATCAGCTTCCGGGTCACCCAGGTCCAGGCGCCGCGCGGCACCGAGGTGGCGATGGTAGGGATCCTGGCCTCGTGCCAGCCGATGCCGGTGTTGATGATGGTGGCGCCGGCCGCCTCGACGGCCCGGGCCAGCTCGACGACCTCGGCCAGGGTGGAGCCGCCGGGCACCAGGTCGAGCATGGACAGCCGGTAGATCAGGATGAACTCGGGTCCGACCCGCTCGCGCACCCGCCGGACGATCTCCACCGGGAACCGCATCCGGTGCTCGAACGGACCGCCCCAGCGGTCCTCGCGCCGGTTGGTGCAGGCGGCCGTGAACTCGTTGATCAGGTAGCCCTCGGAGCCCATGATCTCGACGCCGTCGTAGCCGGCCCGCTGGGCGAGCGCGGCGGCGTCGGCGAAGTCCTCGATGGTCCGCTCGACCTCCTCGCCGGTCAGCGCGCGGGGCGGGAACGGGCTGATCGGCGCCTGCAGCGCGCTCGGCGCGACCAGGTCGGGGTGGTAGGCGTAGCGGCCGAAGTGCAGCAGCTGCAGGGCGATCCGCCCGCCCTCGCGGTGCACCGCCTCGGTGATCACCCGGTGCTCGTCGGCCTCCTCCTCGGTGGTCAGCTTGGCGCCGCCGGACCACGGGCGGCCCGCCTCGTTGGGGGCGATGCCGCCGGTGACGATCAGGCCGACGCCGCCGCGGGCGCGCTCGGCGTAGAAGGCGGCCATCCGCTCGAAGCCGCCCTCCGCCTCCTCCAGGCCGACGTGCATCGAGCCCATCACCACCCGGTTGGGCAGGGTGGTGAAGCCCAGGTCGAGCGGGCTGAGCAGCTGGGGGTACGCGGTCATCCGACGCCTCCTGGTCCGTGGTCGCCGCCTCACGGTAGGACGCGCCGAAGCTATATGCAACTAGTTGCACAACCGGTCTGCGTCACACCGCCGCCGTCCGCCGCTCCTTCAGCCGGTGCTTCAGCCCCAGCAGCGCGCCCGTACCGCCGCGCGGCACCAGCCAGGACTCGTCGAAACGGTCCACCGCGCCGAACCGGTACTTGTACGGCTCGGTCCCGCGCAGGAAGTCGAACGTGGCGAGCCCCTGCTCCGCGCAGCTGCGCACCGCCGCCGCGATCACCGCCGTCCCCAGCCGCAGCGGGGCCAGCTCCGGCTCCCAGC
The DNA here is from genome assembly GCF_057220535.1 of Kitasatospora sp. NEAU-CNBT7. Classification (NCBI taxonomy): domain Bacteria; kingdom Bacillati; phylum Actinomycetota; class Actinomycetes; order Kitasatosporales; family Streptomycetaceae; genus Kitasatospora; species Kitasatospora sp. NEAU-CNBT7. The sequence goes on from NZ_JBXQQB010000004.1 coordinate 238,662, forward strand.
CGATCTGGTAGTACGCGAAACCGGCGCCCCAGCGGAACCCGTACAGCACCCCCACCACCCGCTCGCCCCGCTCGGCGAGCAGGAAGGCCGGCCCGTCCTGCGGCGAACCCGCCACGGCCGACCGCTCCAGCACCCGGGCGTGCAGCTCGCGGCGGCGCCCGTCGAAGGTGGTGGCCTTGCCCATCGCCTCCCGGCGCTGCCCGTGCAGCCGCAGTACGGTGTCCAGCAGCTCCGGCCCGGCCTCCTGGGGCGGCACCCAGCGGAACGCCACCCCGGCGGCGGCCAGCTTGCGCCCGTACCGGCGCAGGTCCGCCCGGAACTGGCGGGAGCCGATCGCGTCGAAGCCGCCGGTCAGGTCCGTGCGCGGGCACGCGGCGCGGGCCACCCGCCGGGCGCCGGGCGGCAGCACAGCACCCTGGTCCGGGTCCAGGTCGGGCAGCCAGAGCGAGCCGCGGCCGGCCCGGCCGGCCAGGAACTCCCTTACCTCGGAACGCCGTTCGGGGCGGGCCGGGAAGCCGCAGTGGTCGGCCGCGCCCGGGCCCGAGCCGAGCGCCGTGAACACCGGCGCCGACAGCGGCAGCCGCGGATGCAGCCGCTCCCGGGTGCGCAGCAGCGGTACCACCGCCTCGACCCGCCCATCGTCCCCCCGCCAGATCGCCACCTCCGCCGCACCGGCCGGCAGCCCCGCCCCCAGCGTCTCCCACCAGGAGAGCACCCACTCGGGCGTCATGAACCAGGACCCGGCCGGATCGGCCGCCACCAGCTCCCGCCAGCCGTCCACCGCCTCCGCCGGCAGCCCCGCCACCGTCCGGTGGATCTCCGGACCGCGCACCCCCGCCGCCCGCCCCTGCACCGCCACCATCGTCCGCGACCCCCACCCCTGGCCCCGGCCCGGCCGCCGGCCGGCGGGTCCGGGCCCGAGTGAATTGTGCCGAACGGCGGTGCGGTCCGGCCGGGTTTCGCCCGAACCCGCCCGGTCCGCACCGGAACACCCCGGTGACGCTCCGTCAGTGACCGGCGACCGTACGGCGAATCCACCGGGCCGCCTCCATCTGAGTTTGCCTCAAGTCTCGACGGGACCGGCCCAGTTGATCCACGGTGGTGCTCGCAACCGGACCGCCCCGCTCCTGACCCGGGAGACCGCGGCGGACCACCAGGCACGGCCCGAAGGATGGAGACCACCCCATGACCACTCCGGCGGACCTCACCGTCTGCATCGTCGGCGCCGGACCGCGCGGCCTGTCCGTGCTGGAACGGCTCTGCGCCCACGAGCGCAAGTCCCCCGCCTTCACCGCGGTCACCGTGCACCTGGTCGACCCGGCCGCCCCCGGCGCCGGCCGGGTCTGGCGCACCGACCAGTCCCCGCACCTGCTGATGAACACCGTGGCCTCGCAGATCACCGTCTACACCGACGCCAGCGTCCGCATCGACGGGCCGATCGAACCCGGGCCCAGCCTCTACGAGTGGGCCCAGCAGCTGGCACACCCCGACCACCCGGACGGCCAGGACGAGGCCGCCCTCACCGAGGCCCGCACCCTCGGCCCGGACTGCTACCCGACCCGCGCCTTCTACGGGCGCTACCTGGCCGACGCGTTCCGCCGGATCACCGAACAGGCACCCGCCCACGTCGACATCCGGGTCCACCGCACCCGGGCCGTCGCCCTCACCGACACCACCGGCCGGCCCGGCGGCCCCCAGCACCTCACCCTGGCCGACGGCCGGCGGCTCGGCGGCCTGGACGCCGTGGTCCTCGCCCAGGGCCACCTGCCCGCCCGGCCGACCCCCGCCGAACAGCGGTCCCATGCCCTCGCCCGCACCCACGGCCTGCGCCACCTGCTCCCCGCCAACCCCGCCGACGTCGACCTCGACCCCATCGCGCCCGGCGAGCCCGTCCTGCTGCGCGGACTCGGCCTGAACTTCTTCGACTACCTGGCGCTGTTCACCCTCGGCCGCGGCGGCACCTTCGAACGGTCCGGCGACCACCTGGTCTACCGGCCATCCGGCCGCGAACCACGCCTGTACGCCAGCTCCCGGCGGGGCGTGCCGTACCACGCGCGCGGCGAGAACCAGAAGGGCGCCCACGGCCGCCACCTGCCCCGGCTGCTGACCCCCCGCTACCTCGCCGCCCTGCGCCGGCGCGCCGAGGACGGCGACCCGGCCGGCTTCAGAGCCGAGCTGTGGCCACTGGTCTCCGCCGAGGTGCAGGGCGTCTACTACCGCACCCTGCTGGAGTCGCACGGCCGCCCGGCCGCCGGCGCCGACCTCGCCGACCGCTACCTCGCCGCCGACGCCCGCGAACGGGAACCACTGCTGGCCCGGCTGCTGGACGCCCACGGCATCGCCGCCGCCGACCGGTGGAGCTGGGAACGGCTCGCCGACCCCTACCCCGCCCGGGGCTTCGCCGACCGGGCCGAGTTCCGCCACTGGCTGCTCGACCACCTGGACCGGGACGTCCGCGCGGCCCGGGCCGGGAACGTCACCGGCCCGCTCAAGGCCGCCCTGGACGTCCTGCGCGACCTGCGCAACGAGCTGCGGCTCGCGGTCGACCACGGCGGACTGACCGGCGACTCCCACCGCGACGAACTGGACCGCTGGTACACCCCGTTGAACGCCTTCCTGTCGATCGGACCCCCGCTCGGACGGATCCAGCAGATGCACGCCCTGATCCGCTGCGGCCTGCTCGACCTCACCGGCCCCGGCACCGAGATCACCCTCGACCCGGACCGGCCCGCCTTCACCGCCCGCTCCCACCGGGTACCCGGCGCCCCCGTCCACGCCACCGTCCTGATCGAGGCCCGGCTGCCCGAACCCGACCTGCACCGCACCGCCGATCCCCTGCTGCGCCACCTGCTCGACACCGGCCAGTGCGCCCCGTACCGGATCGGCCGCCACCTCAGCGGCGGACTGGCCGTCACCCCGCGCCCGAACCGGCTGCTGGACGCCCACGGCCGGCCCCACCCCCGCCGGTTCGCCTACGGGGTGCCCACCGAGGGCGTCCACTGGGTGACCGCGGCCGGGATCCGCCCCGGCGTCGACTCCGTCACGCTCGGCGACTCCGAGGCGATAGCCCGCGCGGTGCTGACCCCGGGCCACGTCCTAGGGTTGACGGCTGACGCACCGACAGGAGAGCCCGCGGCTCCCGTCGGCACCGACCGGATCGGAGTGATCGCATGACCGAGAACCTCGACGACCTGACCGACGCCGGCCTGCTCTCCCCGGTCCGCGCCGGTACCGCCGTCGAGGCGGCCACCGGCGACCGGGCCTGGCTGCAGGCCATGCTGGACGCCGAAGCCGCCCTCGCCCGCGCCCAGGCCCGGCTCGGCACCCTGCCCAAGGACGCCGCCGAGGCCGTCACCGCCGCCGCCCGCGCCGACCGGCTCGACCTGCGCGCCCTGGCACTGGCCGCCCGGGAGACCGCCAACCCGGTGGTCGGCCTGGTCCAGGCGCTCACCCGGGCGGTCGCCGACACCGACCCGGCCGCCGCCGAGTACGTCCACCGCGGCTCCACCAGCCAGGACGTCTTCGACACCGGCGCGATGCTGGTCGCCGCCCGGGCCCTGCGGATCATCCGCACCGACCTCGACCGCACCGCCCGCGCCCTGGCCGCTTTGGCCGCCGGCCACCGCGACACCACGATGGCCGGCCGCACCCTCGCCCTGCACGCCGTCCCCACCACCTTCGGCCTCAAGGCGGCCGGCTGGCGGCAGCTCGTCCTGGACGCCGACCGCCGCCTCGCCGACCTGCTCGACCACGGCCTGCCGGTCGCCCTCGGCGGCGCCGCCGGCACCCTCGCGGGCTACCTGGAGTACGCCCGGATCGACGGCGACCGGCCCGACCGGGACCCCGGCGACTACCTCGACCTGCTCGTCGACGCCTACGCCGAGGAGACCGGCCTCGCCCGGCCGGTCCTGCCCTGGCACGCACTGCGCACCCCGATGGCCGACCTCGCCGCCGCGCTCGCGCTCACCACCGGCGCCCTCGGGAAGATCGCGGTGGACGTCCAGGTGCTGGCCCGCACCGAGGTCCGCGAGGTCGCCGAACCGGCCGTGGCCGGCCGCGGCAGCTCCTCGGCGATGCCGCACAAGCGCAACCCCGTGCTCTCCACCCTGATCCGCAGCGCCGCACTCCAGGTCCCGGTGCTGGCGGCCGGCCTGACCCAGTGCCTGATCGCCGAGGACGAACGCTCCGCGGGCGTCTGGCACGCCGAGTGGCAACTGCTGCGCGAGTGCCTGCGGCTGGCCGGGGGCGCCGCCGCCACCGCCGCCGAACTGGCCGAGGGGCTGGACGTACGGCCCGACCGGATGGCCGAGAACCTGCAGCTGACCGGCAGCCAGCTGGTCTCCGAGCGGATCGCCGCGGTCCTCGCCCCGCACCTCGGCAAGGCACCGGCGAAGGACCTGCTCACCCGGGCCTCCGCGACCGCCGAGCGGACCGGCCGGCCGCTGCCCGAGGTCCTGGCCGGACTCCCGGAACTGGCCGAGCGGTTCACCCCCGCCGAACTGGCCGACCTGTGCGACCCGGCCGCCTACCGCGGGGCCGCCGGCGCCCTGGTGGACCGGGCGCTGCGCACCGGCCCGCCCGCCGGGGCCGGCGGCGGCCCGGCGACCGTTACCGGACCGGGACACCCGGGCCGAACCGGGGACCGCACCCCCCGCGTGTGACTGCACATGGGCCCCACCGGCCCGGACACCCTCAGGAGGACCCATGAACCGCCGTACGTCCAAGGCTGCCGTCGCACTGCTGGCGGTCACGGTGCTCGGTCTGGCCGCCACCGGCTGCTCGAGCGCGCCGAAGCCGACGGCGTCCACGGCCACCGGCGCGGCACAGCCCGCCGCCACCACGGCCACCACCGCCACCCAGGCGGCCGGCGGCGGCACCACCTCCGGCACCGCCCCCACCCGGGGGGCGACGGCCGCCGCCACCCCGGCCGCCGCCGACCGCTGCCACACCGGCGAGGTCAAGGCCGACATCCAGCTGCAGGGAGACCGTCCCGGCTCGGCGATGCTGATGCTGGTCAACAAGTCCACCCGCACCTGCACCGTGTTCGGCTACCCGGGCGTCGGCGGGCTGCTCGCCGACAACAGCAAGGTCGAACTGACCGCCAACCGGGTGGCCCACCCCGGCGCGCCGGTCGCGGTCACCCTGAAGCCCGGCACCACCGCCTTCGCCGGTCTGGACTGGGCGCCGTGCAGCAAGTCCGACGCGGACTGCAAGGTGCTGGCGGGCCTCGAGCTGACCCCGCCGGACGAGACCACGCAGGTCATCGCCACCGTGCTCGGCACCGACGGCAAGCCGGTCAACGCGCTGACCGTCTCCAAGGCGGGCGTGCGGATCGGCTCGCTGCAGCCGGCCTCGCAGGGCGTGGTGTTCACCGGCTGAGCCCGCCGCACGCTCCCCACGGCCCACCGGCCGGCCCCGGCGGCGGTCACGTCTCGCTTCCGCCGGGCCGGCCCGGTGTCCGGCCCGACCAGAGCGGCTCGACCCGCTCCCAGGCCGGCTCCCAGGCGGCCACGGCCCGCCGGTCCAGCACCCGGTACCGCAGGGCGCAGCCCAGCGCCGCCACGGTGGCCGCCGCCGACGTCGCGAGCACCCCGGTCACCGCGGCGCTGAGCACGATGTCGGTCCCCGACCGGGGCGCGGGCACCGCACGGCCGTCGTCGCCGACCCAGACCGGCACCGTGCTGCCGGCCGGCGTCCCCGGCACCACCGACACCCAGCCGGTGACCTGCCCCGCCGGACCGGACACCCAGGTGGCCTCGACCGGCACCCCCGCGGCGTCGTCGGCGGGCGACCCGCCGCTGTCGGCCGGCACGGCCGCCTCCTGGGTGGTCGCGGTGGTCCGGTGCCGGTGCTGGGCCTCCACCGCCGCCTCGTGCAGCCCTCCGCGCCAGGCCAGCGCCGCCAGCGCCAGACCGGCCGCGAGCGAGAGGACCAGGCCCAGCAGGAACGCGGCCAGCAGACGGCTGCGGGAACGGTCCGCGGTCCGGCACAGCGGGTTGGCGTCCCGGCCCGCGGCACGGCACAGGTGGCCCCGCAGGGTGGTGTGGGCGATCGGGCTGCCGGGCCCGGACGGTCTGCGCGCCATGGTGCTCCTCCTCGGCGGGGAGTTGCCGGGGTGCGGCGCCACGGGCCGCGGCCCGCGCGGGCACCCCCTCCAGTCTCGCTCTCCCGGCGCCCGAGGTCACCGCCGGACGGGAGGACCGGGCCCGACCTGGGCGGACCTGGGCGGACCGGGCCGCGGGGCGCACCATGGAGAGGAGGCCCGGCACCGTCGTCCCAGGAGGTGCGTCATGGTCCACCGGTGGCACCACGGGTATCCGAGCGGGTGGGGGTACGGCCTGGCCGCCCTGCTGCTGCTCGGCGTCGTGGTGATGATCGCCCTGCTGGCCGTCCTGGTGTACCACCAGTACGCCGCCCGCCGCCCCGCACCGGCCCGCGGCCCGGCCGTCCCGCCGGCCGTCCCGCCCGGGCCACCGGCCGCCGCCCCGGCGCCCGCGGCCGAACAGCTGCTGGCCGAACGGTACGCGCGCGGCGAGATCGACGACGAGGAGTACCGGCGACGCCTGGACGTGCTGAGACAGCACCACCGGGAGTGACCCGCGGGGACCGACCCGCGGCTCTAGGCCTCGGCCAGCGGCAGTTCGGCGCCGTCCAGCTCCAGCACGCAGGCGAGGGCGTCCCGGTCCCCGCCGGGGTGTTCGATCCGCAGCGCGAACGGCCGGGCGGGCGAGCCGGGCAGCTCACCCGCCAGCAGCTCCACCGCGTGGCCGTGGCGACGGTCCCGGCGGTAGCCGACCTCCTTGCCGTCCACCAGCAGCTCGTACTCGATCCGCCGGCCGGCCCGGACGTTGAGGGTGACCGAGTGCCCGGTGTGGTCGAGGTGGAACCGGCGGTGACGGCTCATGGCGGGCGCTCCGGGGGAGGTCGGTCGGCGGGACCACTCCATGCTGCGCCCGCCCGGCACCGGCCGCCGCCCCGCGCCGGGGCCCGCCCGGCGGTCGGCGACCCGGCGGTCAGCGGCGCAGCGCCAGCGCCGCCAGCAGGGCGGCGCCGTCGGCGAGCACCTCCTCGTCGAAGGCCGCCTCGGGCGAGTGGTTGTAGGGGGCGGTGTCCGGGGTGCGGCCGGGCAGGGTGGCCCCGAGGAAGAAGTACGCGCCGGGCACCCGGTTCAGCACGAACGAGAAGTCCTCGGAGCCGGCCAGCGGCTGCGGCAGGTCGGTGTAGCGCTCGGCGCCGAGCAGCTCGCGGGCAGTGTCCGCGACGAACGCGGCCTCGGCGGCGTGGTTGGCGGTCACCGGGTAGTCGTGCCGGTACTCCGCCTCCACCGCGAGGCCGTGCGCCTCGGCGATCCCCCGGACCACCCGGGGCAGCACCTCCGCGGCCCGGGCGGCGGCCTGCGCGGAGAAGCTCCGCACGGTCGCCGTGAACGCCGCCTCGTCGGGGATCACGTTGTGGGCGTCGCCGGCGTGGAAGGCGCCGACCGTGACCACCACCGGGTCGAACGCGGAGAAGGTCCGGGTGACGGCGGTCTGCAGGGCGGTCACCATCTCGCAGGCCGCCGGGATCGGGTCGAGCGCCGCGTGCGGCGAGGAGCCGTGCCCGCCGCGGCCGCGGACGACCACGTGCAGCCGGTCCGCCGCCGCCATGATCGGGCCGGGCCGGGTGGCCACCACGCCGCTCGGCAGCAGCGCCGAGGAGACGTGCAGGGTGTACCCGGCGGCGACCGGGCGGTCCGCCCCCGCCGCCGTCAGCACCCCCTCCTCGACCATGATCTCGGCGCCGCCGTCGCCCTCCTCGCCGGGCTGGAACATCAGCACCACGTCGCCGGGCAGCTGCTCGCGCCGCTCGGCGAGCAGCCGGGCCGCGCCGACCAGGATCGCGGTGTGCAGATCGTGGCCGCAGGCGTGCATCCGCCCGGGCAGGGCGGAGGCCGGGTGCCCGGCGGGGGCCCGCTCGTGCACCGGCAGGGCGTCCATGTCACCGCGCAGCAGCACGGTCGGGCCGCCGCCCGAGCCGCGCAGCACCGCCGTCACCGAGTCCAGCGCGGCGCCCGTGGTCACCTCCAGCGGCAGGCCGTCCAGCGCGGCGAGCACCCGGCGCTGGGTGGCGGGCAGGCGCAGCCCGATCTCGGGCTCGGCGTGCAGCTCCCGGCGCAGCGCGACCAGCTCGGGCTGCAGACTGCGGGCGGCTTCCAGCAGGTCCATCCTCGGACTCCTCGTTCACGGCTTAGCGGTACCGGTGGTCGAACGCCTGCCCAACCTCTCCGACATTCACTCGTTCGGGTAGCAGTGACTCCTCCGGACGGCTCAGCGGCTCGTGAAGATCTAGTGTTCCGATCGGGTGGATCGGTTCTCCATACCCGTCATTTTGCCTTTGCCGAAGCTGATTTGACGCTCCGCCAGGACATCCGGGCGGCGCGCCGGACCCACACGAAGGAGCTCCTGCCGATGCCCGTGGACGCAAGCCCGGAGACACAGCAGGCACAGCAGGCGCAGTCCAGTCTCGCGACAGCGGCTGCCCGCAATCTCGCCACCACGACCAAGTCCGCCCCGCAGATGCAGGAGATCACCTCCCGCTGGCTGCTGAAGATGCTCCCCTGGGTGCAGACCTCGGGCGGCGCCTACCGGGTCAACCGGCGGCTCACCTACACGGTCGGCGACGGCCGGATCGAGTTCGTCAAGTCCGGGCCGGAGGTCCGGGTCATCCCGCGCGAGCTCGGCGAGCTGGCGCTGCTGCGCGGCTTCGACGACGACGCCGTGCTGATCGCGCTCGCCGACCGCTGCGTCCAGCGGGACTTCGGCCCCGGTGAGGTGCTGGCCGAGCGCGGCACCCCGGCCGACCAGATCCACCTGATCGCCCACGGCAAGATCAACAAGGTCGGCACCGGCAAGTACGGCGACACCACCGTCCTGGAGACCCTGGGTGACGGCGACCGCTTCGGCGAGCAGAGCCTGCTCGACCCGGACGCCGCCTGGGAGTACACCGCCACCACGCTGACCTCCGGCACCGTGCTCTCGCTCTCCCGGGCCGAGTTCGAGGCGGTGCTGGCCGGCTCCGAGGCGCTGCGGACCCACCTGGCGGAGTTCCGCTCCCTCCCGATGCAGCGGCAGAACGAGCGCGGCGAGGCCGAGATCGCCCTGTCGGCCGGCCACACCGGCGAGTTCCAGCTCCCCGGCGCCTTCGTGGACTACGAGCTCAAGCCGCGCGAGTACGAGCTGAGCATCGCGCAGACGGTGCTGCGGGTGCACACCCGGGTCGCCGACCTCTACAACCAGCCGATGAACCAGACCGAGCAGCAGTTGAAGCTCACCATCGAGGCGCTGCGCGAGCGCCAGGAGCACGAGCTGATCAACAACCGCGAGTTCGGCCTGCTCAACAACGCGGACTTCACCCAGCGGATCCAGACCCACTCCGGCCCGCCCACCCCGGACGACCTGGACGAGCTGCTGAGCCGCCGGCGGGACTCCGAGTTCTTCCTGGCCCACCCCCGCACCATCGCCGCCATCGGCCGCGAGCTCAACTCCCGTGGCCTCTACCCCGACCACGTCGACCTGGGCGGACAGAAGGTCCCGGCCTGGCGCGGGGTGCCGATCCTGCCCTGCAACAAGATCCCGATCACCAAGGAGCACACCAGCTCGATCCTGGTACTGCGCACCGGCGAGGACAACCAGGGCGTGATCGGCCTGCACCAGACCGGCATCCCGGACGAGTACCAGCCCAGCCTGTCGGTCCGCTTCATGGGCATCGACGAGAAGGCGATCATCTCCTACCTGGTCACCGCCTACTACTCCGCGGCGGTCCTGGTGCCGGACGCGCTCGGCGTCCTCGAGAACGTCGAGATCGCGCACGGCCGTAACTGATCGACATCACCACAGGTTGACACCGCGTCAGGCGGCTCGGGCCCGAGCCGCCTGACGCCGGTTGTGCTCTTCGATGTGCCCTGACGAACCGTTGCAGGAGAGGGGATGGCGTGCGAGCACCACTCGGCCCGACCGGCGCCGGGCACCGGTCCTACCCCGCGCGGGAGTTATCCCCGCGCCGTCCGTCCGCGTCCGGGCCCGCGGCCTTCGGGCCGGTGATGTCCGGGCCAGCGGAAGGCTCCCGGGCGGCCCGCCCAACTCCGGCCCCGACTCCGGCCCCGGCCTCCCCGGGCCACCGCGCCCGGCTGACCGGGGCCGCCGTCGGGGTGGCGGCCCTGTGCACGATCCTGGGCGGGGCCGGTACGGCGGTCGCCAAGGACCGGCCCGCACCGCACCCCGGCCGGCCGGGGCCGGCGGTCGAGGTGTGCGTCTCGGTCCAGGCCGGCGGCCACGGGGGCGGCCTCGAGGTCGACGTGGACGTGGACGTGGACATCGACCTCCGGTTCGGCCGGTCCGACGGCCACCACCCCGGCCACCACCCGGGCAGACCACCCCACCCGTGCCCCAGACCCACGCCCCAGCCCTGCCCGAAACCGACCCCGACCCCCACACCGACGCCGACCCCCACACCGACGCCGACGCCGACGCCGACGCCCAAGCCGACGCCCACCCCCACGCCGACGCCCGCACCACCGGCGGCCCCCACCCCGCCGGCCGCACCGCCACCGTCCCGTCGGCCCACGCCGCGCCCCCCGGCGCCCACGCCCAGCCGGCCGACGCCGGAGGCGGTCGCTCCCGTACCGGAGCCCAGCCCGCCCGCGCCCACGCCGCCACCGGCACCGGCGCCCGCGCCCAAGGCGGTCCGGCTGCCGCCGCCGGCCCCCGCGCCGGAGCCGAAGCGGCACCAGAGCACGCCGCCGACCACCACCATGCTGCTGGTCACCGTCCCGGCGGTGCTCGCCGCCGCGGCGCTCAAGCCCCGCTCACGGACCGCCCGCGGCGGCCGGAGCAGCCGGTCCTGAGACCGGCACGACCACCACGTTGACCGTCGATTTCCCGGACTGGAGTGTGCCATGTCGGAGTGGTTGGCCCTGGCGATCGCCATGCTGGCGGCGTGCGCCGTCGTCGTGGCGGTCGTCTTACTGAGACACCGTCGGGTCGCCGATGACGACGACCCGACGGAGACCCCCGACGTCATCGAGTACATGACGATGATGATCGGCGTGGTCTACGCGATCGTCCTGGGGCTCGCCATCGCGGGTGTGTGGGAGGCCCGCAGCGCGGCCCAGGACGACATCCTGCGGGAGGCCCAGTCGCTGCACGAGGTCAGCGAACGCGCCCAGGTCTACCCCGCGGACTTCCGCGACCAGCTGCGGTCCGACGTCGACGCGTACGTGTCCTTCGTCGTCGACACCGAGTGGACGCACATGAAGGAGCAGGGCGAGATCTCGCCGCGCGGCACCGAGCTGCTGGCCAAGCTGCGGGCGGACGCAGCCGGCCGGACCCCGCAGAACGACCTGGAGGCCCAGACCTACCAGCCGATCCTGGACCGGATCGCGATCGTCGACGAGACCCGCAACTCCCGCGGCCAGAGCACCGGCCCGACCATGCCGGGGGTGGTGTGGTTCGGCCTGATCGTCGGTGCGCTGGTCACCGTCGGCATGATCTTCACGCTGCAGATCCGCCGCTCCGGCCGGGAGCTGTTCCTGGCGGGCGTGTTCAGCGCGCTGATCGGGTTCCTGCTCTTCCTGATCTGGGACTTCGACGATCCGTTCGGCCGCGGCATCTCGGTGACCACCCAGCCGTTCCTGGACCTGTTCCCCCAGCTCGGCGGCTCCGGCTGACCATCCGGTGACGGCCGCCCCGGTGGGCGAAACGGATCTGCACCGACGCCCCTCGCCGCACCGCGGCGGGGGGCGCCGGTGGTCCGGGGGCCCGCGCGCCGGGGCTAGACTGGTGCCCAGTTGTGCAGGCACCTCGTTCGGTGAGGCGTCGCCACGGACACAGGCCACTGACCCCACGACGTCGAGAGACGCCCAGGTTCAGGACAGGTCTCCCCGGCCTAAGGGGTGACCCCAAGTGGCTGCACCCCAGGGGTGCTACGCCGTGGCGTGCCAAAGCTCTGACGAGTTCAGGGGTGCCACCCGGTCGGCGGGCGTACCCGTGCTGCCCGGGGGAATCTCCTGTGTGCGCGATCCGGTGCCCCTGCGGGCGCCCCGGCGGCGAGGAGGTGAGAGCGGTGGAGTGCAGTAGTCCGGGCCGAAGTCGGCCCCACCCCGGGATGACCCCGTTCACGTCCTGCGTCCCGTGCCCCGTCCGTCGCACGTCCCCCGCCCCCGGCTCCCCCCGGGGCTGACCGCCGCCGCGGTCCGCCCCCCGGGCTCCGCCGCCGGGCGGGCGTGCCCGGCCGACGGCCGGGCCGGCCCCTCTCCGCCTTCCTGCCCGTGGCCCGCCGCCCTTGCGCGGCAGCGCGCCGCCGGTCCGTGGCGGACCACGATCCGTGGAGGTTCCTGCCATGTCCGACTGGCGTGTGCGCGCGGTGCGCGCGAGCAAGCGTCCGTTCAGCCGTCCCGCCGGCCCGGCCCGCCCGGCGGCGGTGCTCGCTCCCGAACACTCGATGGACCCGAGGCCCGAGCAGCGGGGCGCCGCCACCACCCTGGAGCGGTCCGTGGTGGACGCCGCGGTCTACCGCGACGGCCGCCGGATCGAGGCGCCCAGCAGCCTGGCCGAGATCTACCAGCAGATCCCCGGCAAGCCCGGCACGATGGCCTGGATCGGCCTGCTGCGCCCGGCCGAGGCCCAGCTCACCGAGGCCGCCGAGCGGTTCGGACTGCACGAACTGGCCGTCGAGGACGCCATCGTCGCCCACCAGCGCCCCAAGCTGGAGCGGTACGGCGACACCCTCTTCGTGGTGCTGCGGGCCGCCCGCTACCTGGACGACGACGAGGCGGTCGACTTCGGCGAGATCCACCTGTTCGTCGGCCCGGACTTCGTGGTCACCGTCCGGCACTCGCAGTCCCCCGACCTGTCCGCGGTGCGCCGCCGGCTGGAGGGCGACCCCGAACTGCTCGCGCTCGGCCCCGAGGCCGTGCTGTACGCGGTCCTGGACGCGGTGGTCGACGGCTACGCACCGGTGATCGCCGGGCTGCAGCACGACATCGACGAGATCGAGACCGAGGTGTTCGGCGGCGACCCCGGCGTCTCCCGCCGGATCTACGAGCTCTCCCGCGAGGTGATCGAGTTCCAGCGGGCCACCCGTCCGCTGCTGGACATCATGGGCAGCCTGGAGGCCGGCTTCGAGAAGTACGGCACCGACGAGGAGCTGCGGCGCTACCTGCGGGACGTGGCCGACCACGCCACCACCGCGGCCGAGCGGGTCGACGGCTTCCGGCAGATGCTGCAGAACATCCTCACGGTCAACGCCACCCTGGTCTCGCAGGCCCAGAACGAGGAGATGAAGCAGCTCGCCGAAGCCGGGCACGCCCAGAACAACGAGATCAAGAAGATCTCCTCCTGGGCGGCCATCCTGTTCGCCCCGACCCTGATCGGCACCGTCTACGGGATGAACTTCACCGAGATGCCGGAGCTGAAGTGGGCGTTCGGCTACCCGTTCGCGATCGGCCTGATGGCGCTGGTCTGCGGCAGCCTCTACCTGGTCTTCAAGCGCCGCGACTGGCTGTAGCGGGCGGCGGCGCTGCCCGGTGGGTGGCGGCACGGCCCGGTGGGCGGCGGCGCAGCCGGGTCGGCGGCGGTCAGAGCCAGTCGTTGCGGCGGAACGCCCGGAAGGCGACCACGCAGACGGTCACGATCAGCGCCAGCACCGCCGGGTAGCCGTACGTCCACCGCAGCTCCGGCATCTGGTCGAAGTTCATGCCGTAGATGCCCACCACCATGGTCGGCACCGCGACCAGCGCGGCCCCGGCGCTGATCCTGCGCATGTCGGTGTTCTGCTGCAGGGAGAGCCGGGCCACGCTGGCGTCCAGGACGGAGGAGACCAGTTCGTCGAAGGCGGCGATCCGCTCCTTGGCCTGGGCGTGGTGGTCGGCGACGTCCCGCAGGTACGCGGTGAGGCCGGGCGGCAGGCCGGGCAGGGAGCCGTCGGTCAGCCGCTTCAGCGGCCCGCCGAGCGGCACCACGGCGCGTTTGAACTCCATCAGCTCGCGCTTGAGCTGGTAGATCCGGCCGGCGTCGTCGGTGCGTTCGGGCGAGAAGACGGCGGTCTCCAGCTCCTCGACGTCCCGTTCGAAGGCGTCGGCGACGTCCAGGTACCGGTCGACCACGTGGTCGGCGACCGCGTGCAGGACGGCCACCGGCCCGAGCGCCAGCAGCTCCGGCGTGGACTGCAGCTCCCGCCGCACCCCGGCCAGTCCCGGCGCGCTGCCGTGCCGCACCACGATGGCGAAGCCCGGCCCGGCGAACACCATGATCTCGCCGGTGTCGACGATCTCGGCGGTGGCGGTCACCCGGTCGTGGTCCACGTAGACGATCGTCTTGAGCACCAGGAACAGCGTGTCCCCGTAGCGTTCCAGCTTGGGCCGCTGGTGGGCGCGGACGGCGTCCTCGGCGGCCAGCGGGTGCAGCGCGAACGCGCCGGCCAGCTCGGCGAACTGCTCGGCGGTCGGCTCGTGGAGCCCGATCCAGACGAACCGGTCCGGCCGCCCGGCGAGCTGCCCGGCCACGGCCGCGAGGTCCACCTCGCCGGGCATCCTGTGCCCGTCCTCGTACAGCGCGCAGTCCACGACCGTCCGCGAGCCCATCACGCCACCACCCCATCGGCCCCGGCCCGGTGCCGCCCGCCCTCGGCCCGCCAACCTACCCGGCGCCGCCCTGCCGGCGAAGCGGGGACCAGCGGGAGCGCCGCTCAGCGGCCCCCGGCCAGCCCGACCGGCGGCCGCCGGTGCCAGCCGTCGGGGCCGAGGTGCCGGCGGCCGCGGCGGTGCAGCTCGGCCAGGTCCTGCTGGAGGGCGGGCCTCGGCACGGTCAGCACCGGGCACGTCGCCCTGCGGACGCAGTACGCCGTCACCGACGGGCGCAGGCCCCGGTGGAGCAGACCGCCGCCCGCGCCGACCACCAGCAGGTCGCCGGCCCGGTCCGCGGTCCGCACCAGCACCTCGCCGGTGTCGCCGCGGACCGCCTCGGCGGTCAGCCGGACCCCGGTCGGCAGCCCGCCGAACGCGTCGTCGAGCGCCCCCGCCAGCCGGTCGGCCGCGGCGTCGCGCCACAGCGACAGCAGCGGCGGGCAGGGCGCCAGCCGGTAGCCGTGCTCACCGCCCTGCGGTGCCCAGGCCAGCACCGCCAGCACCTCGGCGTCCGCGCGGGCCGCCTCGGCGACGGCCCGGTGCAGCGCCGCCAGGCTGCCCAGTGATCCGCTGACACCCACCACGATGCGACGCCCGTGCGCCACCGCTGCGCCGTCGATGCCCGGCTCCGCCATGTCCCGTTCCTTCCGTCCGTTCGAACGGGTCCAGCCAAGGCCCTCGGGCGGCCGCCCGGCCGGTCCCTGACACTTCCCTGACGGTGCGCGCCCCACTCCGAACGCCTCCCTGACGGCGCCCCCGGTCCGCCGACGCGCGACCGTCGGTGCCGGGTGCCAGGCTGGCTCCGACAGCGATCCGCGAACGGAGACACCATGATCACCACTGACTTTGCGGCGGGCTCCCCGGTCTGGCTCGACCTCGGGGCGCCCGACGTCGACGCGGCGGGTGCCTTCTACTCCGCCGTGTTCGGCTGGCAGACGCAGTCCTTCGGCGAGGACGCCGGCGGGTTCCTGGCCCTGCACCACGGCGGGAAGCTGGTCGGCGGCATCGGCCGGCTCACCGAGCAGGGGGCCCGCTCCGCCTGGATGATCTACTTCAAGACCGCCGACGTGGACGCCGCGGCCAAGACCGTCGAGCGCCTCGGCGGCACGGTCCGGGTCGCCCCGATGGACGCCGGCGAGGACGGGCGGATGGGCCAGTTCACCGACCCGCAGGGCGGCCAGTTCGCGCTGTGGCAGCAGGTCGGCGGCCGGTCCGGCCTGGAGGCCGTGAACGCCCCGGGCACGCTGAACTGGACCGAGCTGTACACCACCGACGCCGAGGCGGCGAAGAGCTTCTACGGCGAACTGCTCGGCTGGCGGACCTCGGCCATGCCGATGCCGGGCGACGAGGGCACGTACTGGATCATCACCCCGCAGGGGCTCGGCCAGGACCGGATGCAGGGCGGCCTGATGCAGCTGCCCGCCGAGTACCTGGCGCTCAACGGCGGCAAGCCGTACTGGCACCCGGTGTTCGCCGTCGAGGACTGCGACGCGGCCGTCGCCACGGTGACCGGCAACGGCGGCAGCGTGCAGATGGGACCCGAGGACGTCCCGGGCGTCGGCCGGCTGGCCGTCTGCCTCGACCCGGCGGGCGCGGACTTCGTCGTCCTGCGGCCCGCACCGCCCCAGGGCTGAGCCGCCGGACCGACCGGGCGGGGCCGCGGCCCCGCCCGCCGCAGGACGGGAGTGCCGTGCGCCGTCGTCACAGCTTCCACCTGGACCGGGCGGGCCACTCGGTCACGGTGAACATCCGCTCGGGCTGGATCACCGAGACCGAACTGCTGGTCGACGGGCGGGAGATCGCCTTCCACCGCGCCCACGGGCCGGGCGTGCTGCCGCGCACCCTCTGCGGGGTGCTGCCCGGCCGCCCCGGCGCCTTCCTGGTCCGGATCGACCGCCCGGCCCCGGGCGCGCCGGAGCTGAGCTGCGAACTGGAGCTGGACGGCGCCGTCCTGCCGATGACGGCGGGCACCGGCGGGCCGTGAGGCCGCCCGGGGGCGAGAATGGGCAGATGGACGCCGGGCAGCCCGGCCGGTACCCCGCCGAGGTGAGCAGCCCGGCCCGGGTCGCCGGGCCGGACGAGGCGATCGGCGCGGACGAGCTGGCGCTCGCCGCCCGCAACCACGCGCTGCCGCTGGAGGCCCTGCGCGCCGAGGTGACCCCGGCGGGCCTGCACTACGTCCTCACCCACTACGACATTCCCGCCGTCGCCGGCGCCGACGAGGCCGGGTGGCGGCTGACCGTCGCGGGCCGCTGCCGCACCCCGCTGCGGCTGGACCTCGCGGCCCTGCGGGCGCTGCCCGCCGTCACCGCCCGGGTGACGCTGGAGTGCGCCGGCAACGGCCGGGCGCTGCTGTCGCCGCGGCCGGTGAGCCAGCCCTGGCTGGACGGCGCGGTCGGCACGGCGGACTGGACGGGCGTGCCGCTGCGGGTGCTGCTGGCCGGGGCCGGGCCGGCGCCGGAGGCCGTCGAGGCGGTGTTCACCGGCGCCGACCACGGGATCGAGCGCGGGGTCGAGCAGGACTACCGGCGCAGCCTGCCGCTGCCGGTGGCGCTGGCCGAGGACCGGCCGGTGCTGGTCGCGTACGCGATGAACGGGCAGCCGCTGCCGCCGCAGCACGGCCACCCGCTGCGGCTGGTGGTCCCGGGCTGGTACGGGATGGCGAGCGTGAAGTGGCTGCGCGGGATCGAGCTGACCGACACCCCGTTCACCGGCTTCCAGCAGGCGGTCGCGTACCGCTACCGGCGCTCTGCCGACGATCCCGGCGAGCCGGTGACCCGGATCGCGCCGCGGGCCCTGCTGGTCCCGCCGGGCATGCCGGACTTCATGTCGCGTACCCGGGTGGTGCGGCCCGGCCGGGTCCTGCTGGAGGGCCGGGCCTGGTCCGGGCACGCCCCGGTGACCCGGGTGGAGGTCAGTACCGACTCCGGGCGCAGCTGGCACGAGGCCGACCTCGCCCCGGCCGACCCGCGCCACCCGTGGGCCTGGCGGCACTGGCACTACCTGTGGACCGCGACGCCCGGCCACCACCGGCTCGGCGCCCGCGCCCACGACGCCGCGCAGCACGGCCAGCCGGTCGAGGCGGAATGGAACCGCGGCGGCTTCGGCAACAACGCGGTCCAGCGGGTGCCCGTGGTCTGCCTGTGAGCCGGCCGGGCCCGGCGGGGCGGGGCGGGGCGAGGCGGTGGATTCGGGGCGGCCGGCCGCACCCGCCGAAACGGAACACAGGAATTCGGCGGGGTCCGGCACGATCCGGTGCCGCCGAGCGTTCCCGCCCCCATTCGGGGCCGGCCGAACGCATTCCCATTCCGCACCCGGCCGGGCCCCGGCGATTTTTTCCGGAAACCGGGCGCGCCGGGCCGCTCCGGCCCTCCGAGGCAGGGGAGACCGGCAAATGGGACCATGCGGGCCGGACCTTACCGGACAAAGAATTCCAAAGGGCCGGAGCTCCACCAAAACCCGGTGAACCGGTCAAATCATCCGATCTCATTTGACGGGTACACACCTAATTGCCTTGCACCCCCACCAGGGGCGGGTTACGATGGCGTACGATAAGTCGAACAATTATCGCCATTCTTAAATAAGCGCAATATCCAGCTAAAGAGACCGGAAAGCCAGCGGGGGCGGCCGTCCGTTGCACACCCATCGCACCCCGCCGCGTCGGCGCGGCGGTGCGGACGGGTGTCGGCGTCCCTGCGCGCACCCGCGCAGCACCTGCCACAGCAAAGGAACCAGCCGCATGACGCAAGCCAGGGTCCACCGGCCGCACGATCCCCGTCGGCGAGCACGCCAGGCCGTACGCCGGGGCGGCGCGGCCGAGCCGCGCACCGGCGGTGCACCGGCCGTCCGCCAGATCTGATGACGGGGCCACGGGGGATGCAGGATCCGGTCAGGCCGGCGGGGGCCCGGTCGTTCGGTGAGGAGCTGGAAGCACTCCTGATCGAGCGTCAGCTCTCCTGGCGCAAACTCTCCCAGCGGGTCGGATACACGGCCGGCTGGCTCAGCAAGATCAAGAACGGCCGTCAGCCGTCGGCCGACCTGGCCCGCCGGTGCGACGAGGTCCTCCAGGCCGGCGGCCGGCTGGTGGCCCTGGCCGCGGCGCACCCGGCCGCCCACCGGGCCCCGGCGCCGGTCGCCGCCCATCTCGTCCGGCCCGCCCAACTGCCTGGCGCCACAGCCGGGTTCGTCGGCCGGGAGACCGCCCTCGGACAGCTCGACGCGGCCCTCACCGGCGCGGTGCGCACCGGCGTCCCCCGGGTCGTCGCGATCGACGGGCCGCCCGGCGTCGGCAAGACCGCACTGGCACTGCGCTGGGCCCACGACGTGGCTCCGCAGTTCCCGGACGGACAGCTCTACATCGACCTGCACGGCTACTCCAGCAAGGCCGCGCACGTGCTGCCCGAGGACGTGCTGGAGAAGTTCCTGGTCGCGCTCGGCGTGCCGGTGGGCGAGATACCCGACGGGACCGACCAGCGGGCCGGGCTGTACCGCTCGATCCTGGCCGGCCGGCGGATCCTGGTGGTGCTCGACAACGCCGCGGACTTCGCGCAGGTCGAACCGCTGCTGCCCGGGTCGAGCGAGTGCGTGGTGGTGGTCACCAGCCGAAGCCGCCTGTTCGCGATGGCCGTGCGCACCCACGCCGGCCGGGTCACCCTCGAACCGCTGTCCGGTGAGGAGTCCTGCCAGCTGCTGCGCACCGTGATCAGCCCGCAGCGGGCGGACCGGGAGGCCAAGGCGCTGGGCGAGCTGGCCCGGCTGTGCGGCCACCTCCCGCTGGCGCTGAGGATCGTCGCCGAGCAGATCCTGATGAGTCCCACGCTCAGTCTCGGCCGCCTGCTGGAGGACCTGGTCGCCGAGGGGCAACTGCTCGAACTGCTCTCCCCGGACGACGCGATCGCCGTCCGGGCGGTCTTCTCCTGGTCGTACCGGCAGCTGGACGAGGAGTGCCGGCGCACCTTCCGCCTGCTGAGCCTGCACCCCGGGGTCCGGCTGAACCGCGAGTGCGCGGCCGCCCTGGTCGGCCGCCCGGTGCCGCAGACCGCGTCGCTGCTGGAGAAGCTGCACGGGATGCACCTGCTGGAACGCGACGACGACGGCTGGTACCGGCTGAACGAACTGCTGCGGCTGTACGCCGCCGAGCGCTCCCGGGCCGACGACACCGCACAGGACTGCCGCCGGGCGGTCCGGCGGATGACCGACTGGTACGTGGGCATGGTGACCGCCACCCACGTGCAGCTGGCGCCGTTCCGCTCCAGCCTGAACTGGCTCCGGCCGCGGACCGCGGACCCGCGGATCGACCCCGCGCCGTTCGCCGACGAGGTGGCCGCACTGCGCTGGTGCGACGCCGAGCTGCCGAACCTGGTGCCGGTGACCGAACTGGCGGCGGAACACGGGTTCCACGAGACCGTGGTGGTGCTCGCGCTGCGGCTGTTCGACTACCTGATCCTGCGCAAGCCCTGGTCGACCTGGGTCGCCACGCACGAGCTCGCCCAGCGGGCCGCGCAGGAGACCGGCTGGGCGCAGGCCCTCGGCTGGGTCAAGACCCACCTCGCCTACGCCTACTGGTGGCTGCGCGACAGCGCCAGGTGCGGGCGGCTCTGCGAGGAGGCGCTGGAGATCCTGCGGGAACTCGGCGACCGGTGCGGGGAGGGCTGGGCACTGGAGGGCTACGCGATCAACGTCCGGGACACCGGCGACCTGGCGGGCGCGTACGCCTGCGCCGCCGAGGCGCTGGAGATCTTCCGCGAGGTCGAGAACCACGAGGGCCAGGCCGCCGCGCTCGGCACCCTGTGCGACATCGACAACCGGACCGGCAGGTCCGACACCGCCCTCGCCGCCGCCCGGGACTCGCTGCAGATCAGCGAGGAGATCCGGGACTACCAGCGGCAGGGGCGCAGCCTGATCCGGATGGCCGCGATCTACCTGACCCGGGGGGACAGCGAACAGGCGCTGCGCTACGCCGAGCTGGCGGTCGACCTGCACCGCCGGATCAACGACGAGTGGGGCGCGGCGGAGGCGTTCGCCCGGCAGGGCGACATCCTGTTCGAACTCGGCCAGAAGGAGCGGGCGGTGGTGTCCTGGTCGGCCGCGCTGGAGACCTACGGCGAGCTGGACGACCCCCGGGTGGACGGGCTGCGCCAGGCACTGGAGCGGTCGGGCTGCTGCTGAGTGCGGAGGGCGGGCGTCCGCCGCGGGGGCCGCGGACGCCCGCCCGGCTCAGGTGACGACCTCCGTCCGGGGCGGGCGGGGCAGCGGCGCCGCCGCCGCCGGGAGCGCCAGCACGGACCGGGCGACGGCGTCGGAGTCGCACAGCGTCACCGAGTTGACGCCGGGCCGGATCCCGGCGGCGGTGGCCCAGCGGACCGATTCGGTGGGAACGCCGTAGGCGACCCGTCGCGGATGCGCCGACCCGGATGCGTCGAGCAGGCGGAAAGTGCCCTCCTCGATCGCCAGGCCGCCGGTCTCGTGGCCGCCGCCGCCGGCCGACGGGACCCGGTGGGTCACCGCCTGGCCGGTGCGCAGCAGGTGCAGCAGCAGCGGGTCGGCGGTGCGCCGCAGGTCCGGTTCGGGCAGCCGGGCCTCGACCAGCGCGGTGGCCGACACCGCGGGCCCCGGCACCACGGCGGAGGCCGCGGTGAACCGGCCGAGGCCGGTGTCGACCTCGATCCCCTCGACCGGGCCGAGCGGTTCCAGCACGCCCGCCGTGATCAGCGCGATCATCATCTCGATCCGGGCGGCGGGCGGTCCGATCGACAGGAACGCGTTGACCGGGTTGTACCAGCGTTCCAGGTCGTCCCGGTGCGAGTCGCCGTCCAGGCCGGCGTGGTCGACCGCGAGCCGGACCTCGTTGCGCAGGTCGCGCAGCACGTCCAGGGCGGCCTTCAGCGGGCTGTCGACGTTGCCCGCGCGGGCCTGCCGCAGGTCCTCGGCCAGGTGGTCCAGCAGCCAGGCGCGGTAGTCGTCGCGTCCGGCGAACTCGCGGCCGCGGTGCGGAGCGGTGACCCGGTCCCAGTCCCAGCGCTCGGCGGGGTCGATCCGGTAGCGGTCCAGCACCCCGGTGTGCGCGCCGTCCGGGCGCAGCGCCAGGAACTCGGCGGTGAACGCCTCGCGTTCGGCCGCCCGGCCGCGGGACGCCAGCAGCGTGCCGTAGTAGACCGCCTCCACCTCGGCGGCGATCAGCGGCCACAGGTCCTCGCGGAAGCGCAGCCCGCCGCCCCGGCGCAGTCCGGCCACCCGCTCGGGGGTCAGCAGGCGCGGCAGGTGGCGGCCGTACGGGCCCTTCTGGTTCTCGCCGCGGCCGTGGTACGGGATGCCGCGGCGCGAGCAGGCGTACAGCACCGGCTCCTGCCCGGACGGGCGGTAGACCAGCCGTCCGGGCCCGTCGCCCGGCGCCCCGGCCGGCTGCTCCCGCACGAAGGTGCCGCCGCGGCCCACCGTGAACAGCGCGAGGTAGTCGAAGAAGTTCAGTCCGAGGCCGCGGAGCAGGACGTGCTCGCCCGGGGCGATCACGGTCAGGTCCACGTCGGCCGGGTTGGCCGGGGTGAGGTAGGTCAGTGCGTGGGCGCGGGCCAGCCGGGCGGTCCGCTCCTCCTGCCGGGTCGGCCGGGCGGGCAGGTGGCCCTGCGCCATCACCACGGCGTCCAGCCCGTCGATCCAACTGCCGTCCTGCAGCCGCACCCGCTGGGGGCCGCCCGGTACGCCGAGCGCGTCCGCGACGGCCACCGCGCGGGCGGCGTGCGCGAGCACCCGGACGTGGCCGGGCGCGCCGGCGGTCACCCGCTCGAAGGCGGCCCGCAGGTAGCAGCCGTAGAACGCCCGGCTCGGGTAGGAGTCCGGGGTCAGGTCCCGGGCCTCGGCCAGGGTCTGGTCGTCCTGGCCCTGTCCGTCGCCGCGCACCAGGGCGGCCGCCCACTCGTACAGGCTCGGGCCCGGTTCGACCGGGCCGTCGATCAGTACGCTGTCGTCCGCGAAGACGGTGATCTGCGAGGCGACGGTGTTGGTCAGCAGGTGGCGGGACTGGTCGGTGCGCCAGACCGCCCCGGCGCCCGGCGGGTACGGGTCGATCAGATGGACGGTGACCTCGGGGTGCCGCCGGGCGGTCCGCTCCCGGGCGCACAGGCGCTCCAGGACGGACAGGCCGCGGGGCCCGGCGCCGATGACGGCGATCGAGAACGGCCGGCCGCCCATCACCGCTCCGGGCGGCGGCCCACGGCGACCAGGGCCCGGCGCGGCACCTCGAGGTGCCAGCCGCCGGTCCCCGGGTCGCGCCGAGGCTCGATCACGGGCCGGACGCCGTCCGGACCGGGGACGCCGAAGACCTCACGCGCCCGCTGCACGGTCCACTCCTCGGCGCGCTCGGCGCCGAGCGAGTCCTCGAGGCCGACCAGCCCGTACATGTCGAGCAGGTAGCGGCCCATCCCCAGCTCCGCGGCGCGCGGCGAGTCGGCCACCACCCGGTAGGGGTCGGCCAGTTCGACCACCCGGACGTCCTCGAACCCCGCCTTGTCCAGGCAGGCCGTCAGCTCGTCCCGGGTGAAGTGCGCGAAGCGGTGCCCGGTGGCGGAGTACCGGTCCACCACCTGGTCGAACCAGACGTCCATCGGCCCGCCGACCTCGAAGTCGTGCATCACGAACACCCCGCCCGGGCGCAGCACCCGCAGCGACTCCTCGGCCGCGAGCAGGCGGTCGGACTCCGGCAGGTGGTGCGTCCCGTACGCGAGCAGCACACCGTCGACCGACCCGGAGCGGAACAGCAGGCGCGAGGCGCTCTGCAGCACCGCGGGCAGGCCGGCCTCCCAGGCGGCCTCGACCATCAGCGGGGACAGGTCGCAGGTCATGATGGACAGACCGTGGTGGCCGGTCCGCCCGGCCACCCGGCGGACCAGGCCGTCACCGCCGAGCAGGTCCAGCACCACCTGTCCGCGCTGCTCGGCCGGGTCGCAGATGAGCCGCAGCAGCTGGTCGATGCCGTGGGCCCGGGTCATCAACCGGTCCTGCTGGGCCCGGACGTAGCGCTCGCCGCGGCCGCCCGCGGCGGCGGGCCCGAAGTCGTCGCGCCCGCCCGCCGCCCGCCGCAGGTCCTCGGCCCAGGCCGCGACCAGGTCCCGGTCGAGCCGGTCGAGGAGGCGGGGGTGTTCCCGGCCCAGCCGTTCGAGCTGGGCGGGCAGGTCGTCTCCCCTGGTGGGGGTGGTCGCCGTGGTGTCCATGGCGCGCCTCGCTTTCTCCGTCGTTACGCCAAAGAGCAAGGAGGTCCGGCCGTCGGGGGCGGCCTGCGGGCGGGTGCCTCGTTCCGCCGCCGGACGGTGGCGGTGGAAGGTCCTCGGAGGGTTCGTCGTCCCGGACGCTAACCGCGGCCGTCCGGCGCGGCCAGGGCCGGCCGGGGCCGTACCCGGGCCCGCCCGACGCCCTGACCACACCTCAGCGACCGCCTCCCACCTGGGCGTTCGCGAGCGTCGGGACCGGTGCGGGCCGGCCGGCGGCCACGGTGACCGTAACCGGGCCGGGCGGACCGTACGGTGTCGCCGCCGCCGGACCGTACGGTGATCCACCGATGCCCGCCGGCCCGTCCGCCTGTTTGGCTGCGGAGGACGAGTGCGGCACCCCTGGCCGGCCGAGACCCGGACCGTGGGCCGGGGCGCCGCCGGACCAAGGCCCGGCCGCCCGGACGGCCCTGACACGGATGGTGGCGATGACCGAGCAGACAACTGCGTCCCCGCGGGAGGCCGGCCCGGCCGGCCGGCGGGAGCCCGCCGTCGCCGAGCCCGCCTTCCGGCCGCTGACGGCCGCCCAGCGGTACTGGTGGTGGCTGGACCGGAACCATCCGGAACTGCCGATCCACACCAGTCCGGTGTTCCTGCGGCTGCGCGGCGCTCCGGAGCTCCCCGTACTGCGCTCGGCGCTCGCCGCGCTGTTCGCCGAACACCCTTCGCTGGGCGCGGTGTTCACCACCCGCGAAGGGGTGGCCGGCCAGGCGCCCGGGCCGGGCTGGTCGCCGCCGCTGTCACTGGTCGACGCGGCCGGCGAACCCGCGGTGGTACTGGCCGAACTCGCCGCCCGGGAGCGGCGGCGGCGCTTCGACCCGGCCGCGGCGCCGGCCGCGCGGGCGGTGCTGGTGCGGTTCGCCCCGGACCACCACGTGCTGATGATCAGCACCCACCGGCTGCGCAGCGACGACCGCTCGCGCGCCGCCCTGCACGCCTCGCTGGTGCGGCACTACGCCGCCGGCGCCGGCTCCGCCGCGCCCTCCGCCCCCGCACCGCACCTCGCCGCACCGCCGGTCACCGCACCGCCGGTCACCGCACAGCCCGTCACCACGCAGCCGTCCCGGGGCCGGCTCGACGAGGACTACTGGCACGGGCTGCTGGCCGGCGCCCCGGCCCTGCTGGACCTGCCGGTCGACCGCCCGCAGCGCGACAACCACGACTTCCGCGGCGAACGCGAGACGGTGGAGCTCACCGCCGACCTGAGCGCCGCCCTGCGGACGCTGGCGGCGGACGCCGGCTGCACCCCGTTCGACGTCGTCCTGGCCGCCCTGCAGGTGGTCCTCGCCCGCCACACCCGCCAGCAGGCGTTCCTGGTCGGCACGGTCCACAGCCCGGCCGGCCGCCCGGCGGTCGGCCGGCACGACACCCTGCTGCCGCTGCGGGCCGACCTGCGCGGCCGCCCGACGGTGACCGAACTGCTCGGCCGGGTGAGGGAGTCCCGCGCCGAGGCCGCCGCACACCCCGGCTTCCCGTACGACCGGCTGGCGGACGCCCTGGACTTCGCCCGCAGCCCCGGCCGGATGCCGCTGCTGCAGGTGGTGTGCACACCGCAGCCGGCCGGCCCGCAGCCGGCGGACGCCGCCGGACTGCGGATCGAACTGCTGGACGGCGGCGACGACCTGGCCCCGTTCGAGCTGGCCTGCCAGGTGGCCGAGAGCGCGGCCGGGTTCCGGCTGTCACTGACCTACCAGAGCAAGGTCTTCGACCGGGCCACCGTGGTCCGGCTCGCCGGGCACTGGCTGACCGTCCTGGCCGCGATGGCGGCCGGGCCCGGCACCCCGGTGGACGAACTGCCGCTGCTGGCCGGCGCGGAACGGCAGCAGGCGCTGGCCGGGTTCAACCGCACCCGGGTCGACCTGCCCGACACCGAGGACCTGAGCCGCGCGGTCGCCCGGCACGCCGCCGAGCGGGGCGGGGAACCCGCGGTCGACTGCGCCGGCCGCACCCTGACCTACCGCGAGCTGGACCGCCGGGTGAACGCACTCGCCGGGCAGCTGCTGGCACGCGGCCTGCGGCCGGACACCCGGGTCGGCATCCTGCTGGAGCCGTCACCCGACTTCGTGGTGAGCGTGCTGGCGGTGCTGCGGGCCGGCTGCGCGGCCGTCCCGCTGGACGCCGACAGCCCGGCACAGCGGCTGGCCCTGATGATCGGCGACTCGGCGGCCGCGCTGGTGCTCACCCAGCAGTCGCTGCTCCCCCGGCTGGCCGGCCTCGACTGCGCGGCGCTCCGCCTGGAGGACTGCGGCCTCGACGAGGCCGCCGGGCGCGAGGTGCCGGCCGTCGAGGTCCCGGTGCACCCGGACGGCCTGGCCTACGTCATCTTCACCTCCGGCTCCACCGGCCGCCCGAACGGGGTCGCCGTCAGCCACGGCAGCCTGCGCAACTACCTGGCCTGGGTGCGCGGTGTCCTGATCCCCGACCCGGACCCCGCCACCCCGGTGATCAGCCGGCTGACCTTCGACGGCGCCCTCAAGCAGCTGTTCACCCCGCTGCTCAACGGCCGGACCGCGTGGCTGCTGCCGACCGAGGTGGTCCGCGACCCGGCCGAACTCACCCGGCAGCTGGCCGGCCGCGGCACCGACGTGGTGGTCGGCTGCACCCCGTCGCTGTGCGAGGCGATCCTGGAGTTCGGCGACCCGGCCGCCCACCGGGCGCTGACCGGGCGGCTGAAGCGGTTCCTGCTCGGCGGCGAGCGGGTGGACCGCGAACTGGTCAACCGGATCCGGCGGGTGTTCCCGGACACCGAGGTGTGGAACGTCTACGGCCCCACCGAGACCACCGCCAACGCCTCCACCGCCAGGGTGGACCGCACCACGGGCGCCACCCCGATCGGCGGACCGGTCTGGAACTGCACCTACTACGTGCTCGACGAGCGGATGGAACCGGTCCCGGTCGGGGTGACCGGCGAACTCCACATCGGCGGCACCCCGGTCGCCCGCGGCTACACCGGGCGCGGCGACCTGACGGCGGAGCGCTTCGTCCCCGACCCGTTCGGCGAACGGCCGGGCGGCCGGCTGTACCGCACCGGCGACCTGGTGCGCCGCCTGCCCGGCGGCGCCGTGGAGTTCGTCGGCCGCCGGGACCACCAGGTCAAGATCCGCGGCATGCGGATCGAGCCCGGCGAGGTGGAGGCGGCGCTGCGGGAGCACCCGGGCGTCACCGAGGCGGTGGTGGTGGTCCGCACCGACGGACTCGGCACCCGCCTGGTGGCCTACCTGCGGGCCCGCACCGACGGCCTGTCCGAACGGGCGGTGCGCGGCTACCTGCGCGAGCGGCTGCCCGACTACCTGGTGCCCGCCGCGATCGAGGTCCTGGACTCGCTGCCGCACCTGTCCAACGGCAAGATCGACCGCAAGAGCCTGCCGGCGCCGCGTTCCGCGGTCACCGCCGACCAGCTGCCGCGGACCGCCACCGAGCGCACCCTGGCCTCGGTCTGGGCCGAGGTGCTCGGGATCACCGAGCAGATCGGCGTGCACGCCGACTTCTTCGAGCTGGGCGGCCACTCGCTGCTCGCCGCCCGGGCCGCGGCCCGGCTCACCGCCGTCCTCGGTGTCCGGGTGACCGTCGGCACGCTGTTCGCCGCCCCGACCATCGCCCGGCTCGCCCCCCTGCTGGCCGGCCCCGGGGACGGCCGGACCGCCACCACACCCGTCGACAACTGACAAGGAGCCCCCAGATGAACGACCCCGGCCAGCGCGAGCACCGGCCGACGGCCACCGGCCTGATCGAACCCCGCCGCACCAGCGGCCCGCTGCCGCTGTCGTTCGCGCAGGAGCGCCTGTGGTTCCTGGCCCAGCTGGAGCCCGAGTCCATCGCCTACCACGTGCCGATGGTCTCCGAACTCACCGGCGACCTCGACGTGGCCGCCCTGGAGTGGTCACTGGGCCGGATCGTGCTGCGCCACGAGGCCCTGCGCACGGTCTTCGCGGAGACCCCGGACGGCCCCCGGCAGCTGGTCCGGCCGTGGACCGGCTTCGACCTCCCGGTGGAGGACCTGCGCCACGCCGAGGACCAGGAGCAGGAGCTGGCCCGGGCCCAGGCCGAACACGCCCGGACACCCTTCGACCTGGCCGCCGGACCGCTGCTGCGCGGCCGGCTGCTGCGGCTCGGCGAACGCCGGCACCAGCTGCTGCTGTGCGTGCACCACATCGTCTTCGACGCCTGGTCGCACGGCATCCTCAACCGCGAACTCAGCGCGCTGTACACCGCCCGGGTCCGCGGCACCGAGCCGGACCTGCCCGAACCACCGGTCCAGTACGGCGACTTCGCGCTCTGGCAGGCCGCCGGCCAGCCCGGCGAGGAGACCGCCGCACTGCTGGACTACTGGAAGGTCCAGCTGGCCGGCGTCTCCCCCGTCCTGCAACTGCCCACCGACCGGCCACGCCCGGCACTGCAGAGCTACCACGGCGACCTGTACGAGTTCGACCTCCCGCAGGACCTGGTCGACCGGCTGCGGGCGCTGAGCCGGACCCACCGGGTCACGATGTTCATGACCGTGCTGGCCGCCTTCCAACTGGTGCTCTCCCGGCACACCGGCCGCCGCGACTTCCTGCTGGGCGCCCCCTCGGCCAACCGCGGGCAGCCCGAACTCGACCAGCTGATCGGGTTCTTCGTCAACACCCTGGTCCTGCGGGCCGACCTGCGCGACGACCCGACCTTCACCGAACTGCTGGAACGGGTCAGCGAGACCTGCCTCGGCGCCTTCGAGCACCAGGGCACCCCGTTCGAGCAGCTGGTGGAGGAACTCGCCCCGGCCCGCGACCTCAGCTACAACCCGCTGGTGCAGGTGCTGTTCGCGTTCCAGGGCGACGACGGCGAGCAGCTCTCGCTGCCCGGGGTCGACCTGCGGACGGTCCGGCGCCAGGACGCGTCCGCCAAGTTCGACCTGACCCTCCGGGTCAAGATCGGCAGCGACCGCAGCCGGGCCGCCATCGCCTTCAACGCCGACCTCTTCGACCGCGGCACCATCGCCCGGCTGGCCCACCACCTGCGCACCGCGCTGTCGGCCGCGGCGGCCGCGCCCGACACCAGGATCAGCGAGATCGAGATCCTGGACGAGGACGAGCGGCACCGCACCCTGGTCGAGTGGAACAGCTACGGCGGCGAGCTGGACAGCGCCACCGCCCTGCACCTGCTGGTCGAACAGCAGGTACGGCGCACCCCGGACGCCGTCGCGGTCCAGGACGGACAGCGGGCCCTGACCTACCGGGCCCTCGACGAACGCGCCAACCGGGCCGCCTGGCTGCTGCGCGGGGCCGGGGTGACCACCGGCTCGGTGGTCGGGGTGTGCGCACAGCGCTCGGTCGAGATGATCGTCGCGGTGCTGGGGGTGCTCAAGGCCGGCGCCGCCTACCTCCCGCTCGACCCGGACCACCCCGAGGCGCGGCTGCGCCACCTGCTCACCGACGCCGGGGTACCGGCCGTGCTCGCCCAGGCCCGGTTCGCCGAGCGGCTGGCCGCGGCCGCCGGGGACGGGGTGCCCGTCCTGGCCCTCACCCTGGACGGCGACAGCCCGGCCGAGAAGTCCGCCCGCAGCGACGCCCCGGGCCTGCCGGTGCACCCCGACGGCCTCGCCTACGTGATCTACACCTCCGGTTCCACCGGCCGGCCCAAGGGCGTCGGCGTCGGCCACCACGCGATCGTCAACAACCTGCTGTGGATGCAGCGGGACTGGCCGCTCGGCCCCGAGGACCGGCTGCTGCACAAGACCCAGTTCACCTTCGACGTCTCGGTCAAGGAGCTGTTCTGGCCGCTGCTGGCCGGTGCCAGGCTGGTGATGGCGGACCCCGACGGCCACCGCGACCCGGCGTACCTGCGCGAGCTGATCGTCCGGGAGCAGATCACCGTCACCCACTTCGTGCCCTCGATGCTGCAGGCCTTCCTGGCCGAGCCCGGCGTCGAGGACTGCCGCAGCCTGCGGCTGGTGATGTGCGGGGCCGAGACCCTGACGGTCCGCCAGCGGGACGAGTTCTTCCGGCTGCTGTCCGCCGAACTGCTGCACCTGTACGGGCCGACCGAGGCCGCCATCGCGGTGACCGCGTGGACCTGTGAGCGCGACCCCGGAACCGTCCGGATCCCGCTCGGCCGCCCGATGCCGGGCTGCCGGATCTACGTCCTGGACGAGCGGATGCAGCCGGCCCCGGTCGGCGTACCGGGCGAACTCCACATCGCGGGAACCCCGTTGGCGCTCGGCTACCTCGGCCAGGCCACCCGGACCGCCGAGTCCTTCGTCCCCGACCCGTTCGCCGAGGTCCCGGGCGGCCGGCTCTACCGGACCGGTGACGTGGCCCGCTGGCGCCCGGACGGCCTGCTGGAGTTCATCGGCCGGGCCGACGCCCAGGTCAAGATCCGCGGCCTGCGGATCGAACCCGGCGAGGTGGAGACCGTGCTGCGCGGCGACCCGGCGGTGGAGGAGGCCGTCGTCCTGGTCCGCACCGACGGTCCCGCCGCCGTCGGCCCGCAGCTGGTCGCCTACGTCCGCGGCCGCGAGCCCGGCCGGGTGACCGCCGAGTCGGTCCGGACCTACCTGCGCGACCGGGTGCCCGACTACCTGGTGCCGGCCGCGGTCCTGGTCCTCGCCGACCTGCCCCGGCTGAGCAGCGGCAAGGTGGACCGCAACGCGCTGCCGCAGCCCGACTGGGACCGCAGCGGCCGGGACCGCACCGCACCGCGCACCGCCACCGAACGCGAACTGCTCGCCATCTGGTGCGAGGTGCTGGGGATCACCGAGGCCGGGGTCCACGACAACTTCTTCGACCTCGGCGGCGACTCGCTGCTGAGCATCCAGGTGGTCGCCCGCGCCCGTCGCGCCCAGCTCTCCTTCACGGTCCGGCACATGTTCCGCCACCAGACGGTCGCCGCGCTCGCCGCCACCCTGCAGCCCGACACCCCGGCCACCGGCACCCCGGCCACCGGGCAGCCCGCCGCCGGCAGCGAGGTCCCGCTGACGCCCGGCCAGCACCGGCTGCTCCAGCAGCCGGCGGCCGCCCGGACCGCCCGGGTCCGGGCGCTGGAGCTGGCCGCGGAGGTCTCCGCCGGACAGCTCGCCGAGGCCCTGACCGCCCTGACCGCCCGGCACGACGCGCTGCGGGTGAAGGTGGAACGCTCCGGTACGGCGTGGCGCCAGACCCTGACCGACGGGACGCTGCCGGTACCCCTGCGGGTGGCCGATCCGTCGACGGGCGGAGCCGCCGATCCGGCCGCCTCCGCGGCCGCCCTGCGCGCGGCCGTCGACCCCGCCGCCGGGCAGCCGCTGCACGCGGCGCTGCACCCGCGCGACGGCCGGCCCTCCCTCCTGCTGCTGGCCGCCGACCCGCTCGCGGTCGACGACGCCTCCTGGCCGGTCCTGCTCGCCGACCTGGCCGGGCTGCTCGCCGCGGCCGCCGACGGCCGGCCGGTGCCGCCGCCCGTCGGCGGCCCCTCGTTCGCGGCCGGCGCGCACGCGCTCGCCGACCACGCCCGCTCGCCGCAGGTCCGCGCCGAGGCGCTGCACTGGACGGCCGCGGCGGCCGCTCCGGTGGCGGCACTGCCCCTGGAACCGTCCGGGGACCGGAACGGCCCCCGGGTCGCACAGCACTCCGTCCGGTTGGACCGCGCCGCCACCGCGGCGCTGACCGGCACGGCCGCAACCCCCGGCGCCGACCCGGCCGACCTGCTGCTGACCGCGTTCCTGGACGCCGTCGCCGACTGGACCGGCGCCACCACGCACCGGGTCGACCTGGAGGGCCGGGTCCGCGGGCCGGTCGCCGGGCTGCCGGACCTCGCGCGGACCGTCGGACCGCTCGACGCCACCCACCCGCTCGACCTCGACCTCGGCGCTTCCCCACGGATCGCCGACCGGTTGGCGGAGATCCGGCGGCAGCGGGCGGCGGTGCCCGGGCACGGCCTCGGCCACGGCGTCCTGCGCCACCTGCGCAGCGACACCACCTCCCGCACCCTGCGCGCCGCCCGGTCCGCCCAACTCGCCTTCAGCTGCCCGCCGCTGGACCCGGCGGCCGGCCCGCTGGGGCCGCAGCTGCGGCCGGACCCGGCCGCCGGGACCGATCCGGCGGAGGCGGACACCGGCCGGCCGCTGCGGCTGTCCCTGCGGCTCGCCGGCGGTGAGCTGGTGGCCGACTGGACCTACCGTGCGGACCTGATCCCGGCGGCCACCGTGCACCGGCTGGCGGCCCACTGGCAGGACGCGGTCCACCGCGCCACCGCGGCGGCCGGCGAGGGCGGCGCGGACGGCGGGACCGGCGGAGCCGTCGGCCCCGCGCGGACGGCGGCCGCTGCCGGGCCCGACGAGGACGATCCGCTGCTGGTGCTGGCCGAACCCTCGCCCACCGCGCCCAAGGTGGTCCTGATCCACCCGGTCGCCGGGCACCTGCGCGGATACACCGCCCTGGTGCGGCGGCTCGGCGGCACGGTGTCGCTGTACGGCATGCTGGCCCCCGGGCTGGCCGGCGAGTGCGAGCCGCTGGAGAGCGTCCCGGAGATGGCCGCGCGGTACGTCGCCGCGCTGCACCGCGGCGGCATCACCGGCCCGTACCGGCTGGTCGGCTGGTCCTTCGGCGGCCTGGTGGCCTTCGAGATGGCCTCGCAGCTGACCGCGGCAGGCCACCGGGTCGCACTGACGGCGACCATCGACTCGGCCGCCCCGGCCACCGCGACGATCACCGACGAACGGACGATCGGCCTGCTGTTCGCCGAGGAGGCGGCCCGGGCGGTGCCCGGCGGCGGGGTGCGGCCGGTCTCGGAGCAGGACCTGGACGGCCTGGACGGCGAGGGGATCGCGCTGCTGGTCGCCCGGATGCTGGCGCACTCGCGCGGGGAGCGGGGCGAGGACTGGCTGCCCGAGGTCCGCAGCCTCTACCGGGTCCACCGGGCCAACATGCTGGCCGCGGCGGCCTACCGGCCCGCGGTCTACCCGGGCGACCTGCTGTCGGTGGTGTGCCCGCCGGGCGAGGACGAGCCCGACCGGACGGCCGACTGGCCGCGGTTCGCCGCCGGGACGGTCTCCCGGCTCGAGATCCCCGGCGACCACCACAGCGTCGTCGAGGAGCCGGATGTCGCGCGGCTCGCGGACATCCTTGTGACCCGTATCGGTGAGTGAACGAGAGAACCCGAGGTGAGATAGCAGTGTGGGCCGACAGCAGTGACGAGGACGACCGGCAGTACAAGGTCGTCGTCAACCAGGAGGAGCAGTACTCGATCTGGCCGAGCGGGAAGGACAACGCCCCCGGCTGGCGGGACGCCGGCAAGGACGGCAGCAAGCAGGAGTGCCTCGCGCACATCCAGGCGGTCTGGACCGACCTCCGGCCGGCCGGCCTGCGGCGGCACCTGGACGCCCTCGCGGAGGAGTGATCCCGGGTCAGGCCCGGGTCAGGCTCCGCGGGACCGGACCCGGGCCGGACCGGCCGGGTGCCGTCACCGGCCGGGAGCCCCGTATCGGTTCCCGGACGGGCGCGCGCCGCGGCCGGCGGCCGCCGGCGGCGGGCCGGGCACGGCCCGGCGCCCGGGGCGGACACCGCGCAGGCAGGCGCCACACGCGGACGGCAGCACGGAGGCCGGGTGGTGGGGGCGCCTCCCGGCGGGATCCGGGGGGGCGGGATCGGCGGGACGGGAGGCGGCGGGGCGGGATCGGCGGGACGGGATCGGCGGGACAGCTGCCGCGGTGCGGTGGTCCCCGGCCGGACGGGAGGCGGCGGATCCGGTCCCGGGTGCCCGGTGTGTCCCCTGCCGGGAAGGTCCGCGGTGTGTCCCCTGCCCGGGACAGTCGGCCGAGTGCCGGGCTAGCCGATGCCGGTGCTGCTGGCCCAGGCGGCCACCTCGGCCCGCGAGTGCAGTCCGAGCTTGGTACGGACGTGGTCCACATGGGTGTCGACGGTCCGCGGCGAGATCACGAAGGCGCGGGCGATCTTCACGCTGGTCATCCCCTTGGCCACCATCCGGACCACCTCCAGCTCCCGCGGGCTGAGCACCGCGGCGCCGGGCGCCGGACGCCGGCGGACCTCGTCCGAGGCGACGTCGAGCGCCTCCCGCAGCGGCATGGCCGTCCCGTGCTCCCAGTGCTCGAGGGCCTGGCGCTCGCCGAGCAGCCGCCAGGCGGCGGCCAGTCCCGGGTCCGGCCGCCATCCGGCGGCCCCGGTGTCCGCCCGGCCCGGCGCCCGCGCGGCGGCCTGGGCGCCGGCCAGTTCCAGGGCGCGGGCGTGCCGTCCT
The DNA here is from genome assembly GCF_057220535.1 of Kitasatospora sp. NEAU-CNBT7. NCBI lineage: Bacteria > Bacillati > Actinomycetota > Actinomycetes > Kitasatosporales > Streptomycetaceae > Kitasatospora > Kitasatospora sp. NEAU-CNBT7. The sequence continues at coordinate 272,784 of NZ_JBXQQB010000004.1, forward strand.
TCGGCGGCCCGCAGCCGGGCCCTGGCCCCGATCAGCGCGGCGGCCATCGCGTCGTCGCCGCACCCGGCGACCGACGCGGTGGCCTCGGTGAGCAGTTGACGGCCGGACGGGTCACCGGTGCGTCCCTCGGCGGCCAGTGCCCGCCACGCCAGCGCGAAGGCCGCGCCGGCCTCGTCGCCGGCCGCGCGGTACAGCGCCGAGGCGGCACACAGCTCGGGCTCCGCCGCCTCGTACCCGCCGTCGCCGCCCGCCAGCAGGTGGCTGACCGCCAGCGCGCAGCGGGCGAGCGCCTCCTCGACGGTGCGGGCTGCGGCGGCGAGTTCCGGGACCAGGCGGCCCAGGTCGGCGCGGGCCCGGTCGTGGTCGCCCTCCAGGACGGCGAGGACGGCCGCGGGGAGCGGGCCGGTCCGGGCGTCCGGGTGCTCCAGCCAGTGGCGGGCCGCCCGCAGGTCCGCGGCGTGCCGGTCGGCGGGTGCGGGCGGGCGCGTTCCGAAGGGGCGGGTGGCGGTGTAGCGGGCGGCGCTCTCGTGCCGCAGCCAGTACCGGACCATCACCTCGGCGATCCGGGCGGCCCGGGCCGGGTCGGCGTGGGTCCCGCGGCGCAGGGCGGCGGTGAGGTTCTCGCTCTCCTGGCCGAGCAGGGCGAGCGCGGCGAGGTCGTCGCCGCCGTCGAACGCGGCGGCGATCCGCTCCGCGAGCCAGCCGCACCATTCGGTGTGGGTGGCGGCGGCCTCCTCGTGGCGGCCGGTGCGGTGCAGGTTCTCGACCGCGAGGTGGCGTACCGGCGTGGGCAGCCGGAACCAGTCCTGGGTGCGCGTGACCAGGTGCTTGTCGACCAGTTCGGTCAGCAGGTCGACCGGGGAGCGGGTGGTGCCGGGGCGCCGGGCGCACACCACCTCGACCGCCGCCAGGGTGAAGTCACCTGCGAACACCCCCAGTTGGTCGAGGAGTTCGCGGGCGGGTCCGGACAGCAGCGCGAGGCTGTGGTCGAGGCTGGCGCGCAGGCTGTGCTGGTGCGGGCGGGCGGTGCGGTAGCCGCGGGTGAGCAGGTCCAGGCACTGGTCGAGCCGGTCGGCGATGTCCGCGACCGGGAGCACGGCGGTGAGCGAGGCGGCCAGTTCGATGGCGAGCGGGTTGCCGTCCAGGCCGCGGCAGATCCGTACCAGGGCGGCGGCGTTGGCGGCGGTCAGCGGCACGCTCCGGCCCGCGCTGCGGGCGCGGTCCAGGAACAGCCGGACGGCGTCCGAGGCGCGCAGCACCTCGAGGTCGGGCAGCCCTTCGGGGACGGGTGGCAGCGGCAGTCCGGCCACCGGGTGGACCAGTTCCCCGCCGGTGCGCAGGGCTTCGCGGCCGGTGGTCAGCAGGTGCAGGCCGGGGTGTTCGGCGAGCAGGGCGGCCGCCAGCCGGGCGCAGGACTGCACGGCGTGCTCGCAGCCGTCGACCACCAGCAGGACCGGCCCGCCCGCGGCGCTGCGGGCACCGGCGATCCGGCGGGCGACCTCCTCGGTGTCCGCCAGTTCCTCGGGGGTGAGCAGGCCGGCGAAGGTGAAGCGGCCCTCGGCGAGGCGCCGGGCCACCCGCAGGGCGATCCGGGACTTCCCGGTGCCGCCGTCGCCGACGATGGTCACCAGGGAGCGTGCGGTCACCGCCTGGCAGATCCGCTCGACGTCCTCGTGGCGGCCGAAGAACTCGTCGAGTTCGCCGGCCGTCCCGGCGGGCGGGCTGGGTGCTGTGGGCATCGTCGGCCTCATCTCTTGCTTGCCGTCTCTTGCTTGCCGCCCGTACGGAGCGCGGCGGCCCGACCGGTTCGGGTGCGGGGTGTGCGGTGGGCGGGGGATCCGGTGCGCCGCGGCGGACGGCCCCGGGCAGGGCGCGGACCGGCCGGTCGACGGCGGTCGACCGGCCGGTGGTGGGGGCGCGGGCACCGGTGGACGGGCGCCCGGCGGGGGGTCAGGCGGTGGCCACCTTCTGCTGGGCCGCCTCGACGTGCGGGAGTTCGGCGTGCCGCAGGGCGGGCATCCGCCAGGCGATCAGCAGGGCGCCGACGATGCACAGCAGGCCGCCGGAGACGATCGAGACCGCCTCGCCCGCGGCGGCGGCGACCGCTCCGGCCTCCGCGTTGCCGAGGGCGGGGGCGCCGTTGGTCTGGGCCAGCCACAGTCCGCTGAGCCGGCCCCGCATGCCGTCCGGGGTGAGCAGTTGGAGCAGCGTGCCGCGGAGGATCTCCGACACCACGTCGGCGATCCCGGCCACCACCAGCAGGGCGAGGGCCAGCGGCAGCGACCGCGCCAGGCCGAACAGGGCGATGGCCGCCCCCCAGACGCAGACCGCCCACAGCACGATCGGTCCGGGCCGGCGGACCTTCCCGGTCCAGCCGCTGGCGGCGGCCCCGATCAGGGCGCCGGCGCCGGGGGCCGCGTAGAGCAGGCCGACCGCGACCGAGCCGCCGTGGAACAGTCCGGTGCCGAGCGAGGGGAAGAGCGCCTTGGGCATGCCGAAGACCATCGCGCTCATGTCGATCATGAGCACCGAGCCGACCGCCTTGTTGTCGCGGACGTAGCGCAGGCCCTCGGCGAGCGCCCGCCAGCCGGGCCGGGACGAGCCCTCGCCCGGCCGCTGGGCGGGGAGGGCGAACAGGGTCAGCACGTAGATCCCGAAGGTGGCGGCGTCGATCCAGAACGCCGCGGCGAGGTCGACCTTGGCGATCAGCAGGCCGGCCAGGGCCGGGCCGACCAGGCCGGCGGTGGTGTTCAGGGTGGAGGTGAGGGCCACCGCGGAGGAGTACTGCGCGGGACCCACCAGCTCCGGGATCATCGCGGTCCGGGCCGGTGCGCCGAGGCCGGTGAGGCCGCCCTGCACCATGGTGAGCAGGTAGATCAGCCACAGCTGGGGGTGGGCGGCGCCGGCGTTCAGGGCCAGTCCGACCGAGAACAGCGCCAGCGGCACCTGGGTCCACAGCAGGACCTTCCGGCGGTCGGCGCCGTCGGCCAGGGTGCCGCCGTACAGCATGCCGGCGACCATCGGGAAGCCGCCGGCGATGCTGATCAGGCCGACCGCGAGGGCCGAGCCGGTGATCGCGTAGACCTGGACCGCGGTGCCGACGGTGGTGATGCTGCTGCCCACCACCGACACCAGGCGGCCGACGAACAGATGGCGGAAGCCCTTGTTCCGCCGCAGCGGCGAGCTGTCCAGGACCAACGATCCAAGCTTCATGCGTACTCCCGACCCGACGGTCTCTCAGTGGTGGCTGCGGCTCAGCTGAACTGCCGGAACATCGCGTCCGGGATGATCGGCTGGTGGTAGGTGCACTCCCCCGACAGGACGGTCGAGCCGTGCAGCCGGGAGAGCGGGATGAGCAGCTTGTCGCCGGCGTTCAGCTCTATCTTGTGGGTGACGTTGTTCCAGAAGTGCATCTGGCCGGACTCGATGACCACCAGCCGGTGCTCGTCGTGCACGTGGGTGGTCGAGGTGACCTCCCAGGACTCCACGAAGGTGTCCAGGTCGATCTCCAGGCCCCGGTCGTCGATGTGCTGCTGGATCCGCTCGGCGGTGCGCTGGTGCTGCTCGATGCTGTCGGCCCAGGTCAGCTGTGCGGCGAGGTCCTCGTCCCACTGCGCGGCGAGCCGGGCGGCGTCGGCGAGACCGGTCTCGGCCTGCTCGACCACGGTGGGCCCGTAGCGCGCGCAGAGCGGCGCGAGCAGGGTGTCCACCAGCTCGCCGAGCTCCTGGCGGGAGACCGTGCGCAGTTCCTCGAAGTACCCGGGGCGGGTGCCGAGGGTGTCCTGGAGGGTCTGCGCGTACTGCTCGCGGGTGGCCGCGGTGTCGAGCAGGTGGAACAGCAGCGCGCCGAGGAAGGCGGCCGGCCGGCGCCGGTCGAGCGCCAGGTGGTGCAGGTGGTTCCCGCGGGCGAACGAGGAGTTGAGGGACAGCTGCCAGTACGCGGCCGGGGCCGGCCGGAGCTCGGCGGCGGCCAGCAGCGCGGTGTACCGGTCGGCGTCCTGGACCCATCGCCGGTGGTGGGAGAGCAGGGCCGTCCGCAGTCCGGGGTGGGCGAGCGGGAACTCGCCGAGGGCGGCGGTGGCCAGCGCGGCGTGGGCGGCCGGTTCGAAGGCGCCGTACTGCAGCAGCAGGAAGGTGCCGGCCTCCCGCCGTCCCCGGGCGGCGCGGGCCGCGGCGAAGGCCGCACCCGGCTCGGCCGAGCGGCGGTCGTGGTGCTCCAGGACGCGGGCGCGCAGGGCGTCCAGGGTGGGGCGGCCCGGCTCCGGGCGCTGCTCTGCCAGGTGGGTGAACAGGTGGCGCTCGAGGACCGGCCGCGCCAGCTGGGCCAGCACCCGGCTGCGGGTGGAGTAGTACGCGTCCCGGTCGCGGGCGACCGCGGGGTCCTCCTGCGGGGGCAGCAGCAACTGGTCGAGGTCGTAGACGTTGCGCAGCATGCGGTGGCCGAGCAGCCCGCTGAGCTTGAGGGCGTTCTCGGCCCGCATCGGCACGCCGTAGTCGAGCCAGCCCAGGTCGTCCGGGCGGACCGGGCGGCGGAAGGGGTTGTCCTCGCAGGTCAGCTCGCTCCACTCGGCGGCCCGGAAGGCCGGATTGGCGGCGAAGGCCTTGACGACCGCGTTGGGGTCGTTCGGGTCCGGAAGTTCGACGAGGTCGTGCCAGGAGTCGTTCATGCCGAATCTCTTCACTTTCTCGGTAAATGGCCGCCGAATGGCGCCCCGGTGGCGGAACGTCAGTGCTGGAACGGGCAGGTCTCGAAGGCCTCGCCGTCGTCCTCGGCGATGAAGTACTGCCGCCATTCGAAGTTCGAGGGATCGCCGTAGTCGCCCATTGCCGGGTGCGGCGCCGCGGTGTCCCATTTCCGGAGCCGGTCGCGGATCCGGCGGCGGGCGACGATTCCGCTGGGGGTGCCGCCCTCGATTCCGTGGAAGACGTTCCGCGGCTGGAACAGCAGGACCAGGTTCGCGCCGAGGCTGCGCGACTGGCGGAGTTCGTGGGTCGGCGCCGCGGCGAAGACGAACATCGGGGTGCCGTGGAAGCTGAACTCCCACGCCGGGTCGTCGGTCTTCTCCGGGAGGTCGGCCGGCCAGGGCTCGGTGTCGGCGTCGTGCAACTGCTGCAGCACCGACCAGAACAGCTCGCCGTAGCCCTGGTGGTCGAGCGGGGTGTCCCCGGCGGCGACGAACGCGGCCAGCACCTTGCGGCGCTGGGGGGTGGGCGCGACGTGGTCGAGGAACGCGGCCAGCGGCGCGGCGAGGTCCTTCGGCCGGGCGGGGTCCACCCGGGTGACGAACAGTTCGCGCTGTTCCAGGGCGCGGCGCCCGAAATGGCACGGGTACTCCCGGGACCCGACATTCTCCTTGAATACGGCGAGCGCCTTCGTGAACCACTCGGGTTCATCGGGGAAACCGTCGTCGGAGATCGGGTCGAGTATCCGGACGCCCATTTCCGCGAGGGTGGCAAGCTCATCGGTGCGGGCAGTAGCGGTGGTCGAATTCATCACGCCCCCAGAGTCTCTACGTGACACCGCGAAACGCACGGAACGGTGCGTTGCAGGCGGTCGGGAAGAGCAATCGCTCTCCGCACGGATTTCGAACGATACTGCAGGCCCGGTCCGGTGAGAAGCAATCACCATTCGGTCCCGGGCCGGCGGGCGGCCATTGTCCCGCCGGCGGGACGGAAAGGCGGTACGCATCGTTCCGGAAAGGTCAGCGGGCGGCCTTGATCCGGTCCGAGGCGCGTTTGTTGTACGCCATCAGCACGGTCACCACGGCGACCAGGGCGATGTCGATGAGGGCCGCGGACTGCATCGCGCGGGCGTAGCTCGAACCGGAGGTCCCGCCGGTCATCACGGCCGGTCCCGCGATGGCGTAGAAGACCGCCCCCACGATCGAGACACCTGCCGAACTGCCGAACTGCTGGGCGGTGTTGAGCACGCCCGCCCCCACCCCGGCCTGCTGCGGCTTGACCGCGACGAGCGAGGCGCCGATCAACTGCGGCAGCACGGCGCCGTTGCCCGCGCCGGCCAGCATCAGGGCGATGACGATGCCGGCGACCGGCAGGTCCGCGCCGGAGACGGCGAGTTGGACCACCAGGGCGAGCAGGCCGAGCGCCGTGAGCAGGCCGCCGGCGACCACCACCTTCAGGCCGTAGCGCGGCACGATCCGGAACGACACCAGCGCGCTGGCGGAGAACATCACGGCGCTGGAGGTGACCACCAGGCCGGCGTGCAGCGGCGAGTAGCCGCGGCCGACCTGGAGGAACTGGGACAGCGCGAACATGAAGCTGGCGAAGTACGCGAGGAAGGCCGCGCCGGCCACCACGCCGGAGGTGTACGAGCGCACCCGCAGCAGCGACAGGTCCAGCACCGGGCTGCCGCCGCGCTCGCGCAGCACCCACTGCCAGCGCAGGGTCAGCGCGCCGACCGGCAGCGAGAGCACCATGCAGATCCAGGTCCAGGCCGGCCAGCCGGAGTTGCCGCCCATGGACAGCGGCACCAGCAGCAGGGCGAGGGCGGCGGCGACGCCGAGGGCGCCGAGCGGGTCGAGCCGCTGGCGGCGCGGCGGGGTCACCACCGGCAGGTGGCGCAGTGCGAGCGGCACGGTGACGGCCGCGACCAGGACGTTGACCAGGAAGATCACCCGCCAGCCGAGCCCCCACAGGTCGGCGTCGAGCATCAGCGCGCCCAGGATGTTGGCGGACAGCGAGCCGAGGCCGCCGGCCACGCCGAACCAGGCCAGCGCCTTCGGGCGGCGCTCGGGCGGGAAGGTGGCGGTGATGGTGGCGAGCACCTGCGGGACCATCAGCGCGGCGGTGAAGCCCTGCAGCAGGCGGGCGGCGACCAGCTGCCAGGGCTCCTGGGCGATCCCGCACAGCAGCGAGGCGGCGGCGAAGGCCACCATGCCCGCCAGGTAGAGCCGCCGGTAGCCGTAGAGGTCACCGAGCCGGCCGCCGGTGATCAGGCCGCTCGCGTAGGCGAAGGCGTAACCGCCGACGATCAGTTCCAGCATGACGGGCCCGGCGTGCAGGTCCCGGGAGACGGCCGGCGCCGCCACGTTCACCACGAAGAAGTCGAACTGGGCCATGAACAGGGCCACCAGTAAGACGGCCAGCATCGGCCCCGAGCCGGCCACCGCGGCCGGCGCCCGGTCCCCTGCGGCCGGCGCCGCGGCCGGACGGGCCGCGTTCGTGCTGCTCATCAGTCACACCCTCTGTTCCTAATCGTGGACACGAGATGTATTGAATATATTGCGGACACTAGTCATCCACAACAGGGCTGTCTAGACTCGGCCCCGTGAAGATGTCGCAAGGAGTCGAGTGGGGCCTGCACTGCGCCACACTGCTGGCCCAGGTCCCGGACGGCGCACTGGTGCGGCGGGAGAAGCTCGCCCAGCACTACGGACTGCCCGAGCCGTACCTCGCCAAGCACCTGCAGGCCCTGGTCCGCGCCGACGTGCTGCGCGCGGTGTCCGGCCCGCGCGGCGGCTACGGACTGGCCCGCGCCCCCGAGCTGATCAACGCACTCGACGTGGTCGAGGCCATCGAGGGCTCGGCACCCGCGTTCACCTGCAAGGAGATCCGGCAGGCCGGGACCGGCGCGCTCAGCCCCGAGCAGTGCCTGCGGCCCTGCGTGATCAACTCGGTGATGACCCAGGCCGACAACGCCTGGCGCTCCTCCCTGCGCTCCGTCACCATCGCCGACCTCACCCACCGGCTGCCGAAGTGGGTCAGGAAGCACAACGTCGACGTGCTGACCGAGGGCGCGTAGCCGGGGACCCGGCCCACCTGCCGCGTCGGACGCCGCCCGGACACCGTCCGCCGCCGACGCGCGCCCCACCCATGCCCGAAAGGACCCCCGACGACCATGCCGATCCCCCCGTGCTAGCCCGCCGCGGCCACGCCGTCGTCATCGGCGCCGGCCCCGCCGGGCTGCTCGCGGCCGGGGTGCTGGCCGACTCCTTCGGCTGGGTCACCGTGCTGGAACAGGACCGCGTGCCGGCCGGCCCGACCGGTGTCCGCACCCTGCCCGGACCACCGCACACCCTGGACCCCGGCTGCCGGGAAGCCCTCGACCACCTCCTGCCCGGCCTCGTCGAGACCCTGCAGCAGGGCGGCGCCCCGGTCGGCGACATCCTCGGGAACTGCCGCTGGTACCTCGGCGGACGGCAACTGGAGCCGCGACCGGGCGGACGGCTCGCCCTGACGGTCGGCCCGCAGGCCCTCGACCGCGCGCTGCGCCGCCGGCTGCGCGACCTGCCCGGCGTGGGCATCGTCGACAGCTCCACCGTCACCGGCCTGCTCACCACCGCCGACCGCCGGCAGGTCACCGGGGTCCGGGTGCTCCCCCACGAGGAACGCGAACAGACCGTGGAGGCCGACCTCGTGGTCGACGCCTCCGGCACCGCCGCCCGCAGCCCCGCCTGGCTGTCCGGCCTCGGACTGCCGCCGCCCCGGCCCGTCCGCCCGCCGTGGGGCATCAGCTCGGTGAGCCGGCGCTACGGCCTGGCGGCCGCTCCGCCCGGCGCGGAACTCGCCCTGGTGGTCGCACCGACCGGACAGGTCCCCCGCACCGGCGCCCTGGCCCGCGAGGAGAACGGCCGCTGGACCCTCACGCTCGGCAGCCTGGCCGGGGACCTGCCGCACGGCCCCGACCACGACGCGCTGCTGCGCTTCGCCCGCACCCTCGCCGCCCCCGACATCTACGAGGCGCTGCGCGGCGCCCGGCCGCTCGCGGACGCCGCGCCGGTCGCCGTCGCGGCGGGCCTGCGCTGGCACCACCGCGGCCTGCACCGCCTCCCGCCGGGACTGCTGGTCCTGCCCCGGGCCGCCGCCCCGCACGGTCCCGGGTACGACCCGGTCAACTCCCGGACGGTGGGCCAGGCCGTCCTGACCGCCCTGGCGCTGCGCCGCTGCCTGGCGGAGCAGGGCAGCACCCGCGCCCTGGCGCAGCGGTTCCGGCGCGAGCTCCGCCGGGCCCCCGGTGGCGCACCGGGCGGACCGGCCGGCTACCTCCCGCAGGTCAGCGCGGCGCTGCGGCAGCTGTCGCCGGCCACCCGCCTGCGCCACCGCGCGTTGGACCTGGCCCAGCCCGCGGCCGGCTCGGGCACCGAGGCGGCGCTGCGGTTCCTGTCCCGGTCGGGGCTGTTCGACCCGGGCGCGGCACCCGCCGCCCCCGCCCCCGGGGAACGCCGAAGGACCGGGCCCCGCGACGCATCGGGTGCGGTCGCGGGGCCCGGTCCCGGGCGGTCGGGTCGGGTCAGGACGCCAGCGGGGCGGGGATCCTCCCGGCGGCCGGCACCGGCTCCTCGGTGACCCGGCCCGCCAGCCGCGACCAGTCCCGGGCCGCCGCGCCGAGCAGGCCCAGTTCCGCGTGGCCGAGCGCCTGGGCCGCGTCGCAGCGCGCCGACTCCGGCGAGGAGTGCACGTCCACGATCACCCCGTCGGCACCGACCGCGGCCGCGGCCCGCACCAGCGGCACCACCAGCTCCCGGCGGCCGCCGGCGTGCGACGGGTCGACGATCACCGGCAGGTGCGAGCGCTGCTGGGCGACCACCACGGCCGAGATGTCCAGGGTGTTGCGGGTGGAGTTCTCGAAGGTGCGGATGCCGCGCTCGCACAGCACCACCGAGAGGTTGCCGCGGTGGGCGATGTACTCGGCGGCGAGCAGCCACTCCTCCACCGTCGCCCCCATCCCCCGCTTGAGCAGGATCGGCCGGCCCGTCTCGGCCGCGGCCTCCAGCAGCGCGAAGTTCTGCATGTTCCGGGTGCCGATCTGCAGCATGTCCGCGTACGAGGCGACCAGTTCGACGTCGCGCTGGTCCAGCAGTTCGGTGACCACCGGCAGCCCGGTCTCGGCCCGGACGTCGGCGAGGATCCGCAGCCCCTCCTCCCCCAGGCCCCGGAAGTCGTACGGTGAGCTGCGCGGCTTGAAGGCGCCGCCGCGCAGCAGCACCGCGCCGGCCGACCGGGCCATCAGGGCCGACTTGAGCGTCTGGTCGTGGGTCTCGACCGCGCACGGGCCGCCGATCAGGGTGAAGGTCCGCGGGCCGATCGTGACCGGTCCGACCTTCACGTGCGAACGCTCGGCGTAACTGGGGCGGGCCACCAGCGGGTACGGCGCCTGGACGTCGGCGACGTCCTGCACGCCGGGCAGCCCCGACAGGTCCGGCAGCGCGCCGCCGAACAGGGCGATCAGGGTCCGGTCGTCCCCCCGGCTGACGATGGTGCCGGCGCCGGTGCGCGCTGCCGCGACGACGGCCTGGTCGGTGTCCGCGGCCGAAGCGCCCGCGGCCATCGTGATGACGAACATGTGGGTGTCCCCTCTGAGGTGTCAGCGATCGATCAGGACCGGCCCGCCGCCGCCGTGGCGGACGGGCACGAGCAGCCGGTGCACGGCGTCGCCCAGGATCCGTACGCCGTCGCGGGTGAGCACCGATTCGGCGTGGAACTGCAGTGACTGGAAGCCCGGCCCGCGCAGCGCGTACACCTCGCCGGTGCGGGGGTCGCGGGCGGCCTCGACCTCGCCCGGCCGGTACGGGCACGGCAGCCGGTCGGCGTCGCTGAGCGCGACGAAGGTGTTGTAGAAGCCGACCCGTTCGGGCCGGCCGAACAGGTCGATCCGTCGGCGCATGCCCTGGCTGGGCCGGTCGCGGCGGACCACCCGCAGCCCGAGCAGGCCGCTCAGCAGCTGGTGGCTGAGGCAGACCGCGAGCAGCGGGGTGCCGTCCGCGAGCAGCCTCGCGAGGGCGGCGCGCACGGTGGCGACCTTGGGGTCCGCCAGGTCGCGCGGGTCGCCCGGTCCGGGGCCGGAGACCACCAGGTCGAAGCCGTCGGCGGCGAGGTCGCCGGTGTACGGGCGGACGGTGACGGCCAGTCCGAGCGAGGCCAGCTGGTGGCGCAGCATCGCGGTGAAGGTGTCGTCCGCGTCGACCACCAGCACCCGGCGGCCCGCCAGTTCCGGTGCGGCGGGCGGCGGGCGGTGGTCGTGGAACCAGAACCGCGCCAGGTCGGCGTTGCGGCTCGCCAGCGCGGCCGCCACCTCGGGGTGGTCGGCGGCGGAGGGGACGCCGGAGCTGCCCGCCGGTCCGGGCGCGGCGGGGCGGCGGTCGGCGGCGGATCCGGGGTCCGCGGCGGATCCGCCGAAGGCGGCGAGCAGTCCGGCGGCCTTGGCCCTGGTCTCGGCGGCCTCGGCGGCCGGGTCGGAGTCCCGGACCAAGGTGGCGCCCACATCGATGCGCAGGCTTCCGGCCGGGCCGAGTTCGGCGGTCCGGATCATGATCGCCGAGTCCAGCAGGTGCCGGCCCCGCGGGTCGCGGCCGATCAGCGCCGCGACGCCCGCGTAGTGGCCGCGGCCGGTGGGCTCGTACCGGCGGATCACCCGGAAGGCGTTGGCCAGCGGGCTGCCCACCACCGTGGGCGCGAAGAGGGTCCGGCGCAGGATCTCCACCGGGTCCAACGAGCTGCGGCCGCTGATGAAGTACTCGGTGTGTGCGAGCCGGGACATCTGGCGCAGCGCCGGCCCGTGCACCCGGCCGCCGTCCTCGCAGACCTGCGCCATCATCTTGAGTTCCTCGTCGAGCACCATGTAGAGCTCCTCGGTCTCCTTGGTGTCGGCGAGGAAGCCGACCAGACCGGGGATCTCCAGCCCGGACGGCGGGTACCGGTAGGTGCCGCTGATCGGGTTCATGGTGGCGACGCCGTCGGCGAGGGTGACGTGCCGCTCGGGGGTGGCACCGACGAAGGTGCGGGTGCCGGTGTGCACCAGGAAGGTCCAGTACGCGCCCTGTTCCCTCGCCAGCAGGTGGCGGAAGGCACTCAGGGCGGCGGCCGGGGTGCGGTCGGCCAGGGTGCCGGTGACCGAGCGCCGGATGACGAAGTTGCAGCCCTCGCCGGTGCCGATCTCGTCGGTGAGCACCCGGCCGACGATGTCGGCGTACGCCGCGTCGTCCGGTTCGAAGCGCAGCCCGTGCAGGTGCGGCGGCCGCTCGGGCAGCGCGGCGAGCGCCTCGGCGAGCGGGACCGCGCGGCGCCCGTCGACCGCCATCGCCAGCAGCGGCGCGCCGTCGTCGGCGCAGTCGAAACCCTGCTCGGCGGCGGCCCGGAACGGGACCAGCAGCAGCGTCTCGCCGCTCTCCGCGGGCCCGGCCGTGAGCTCGGCCAGCGCCTGCAGTTCGCGCACCGGGCCGGTGAGCAGTTCGACCACGCCCGGCGCGGTCTCGGGCCGGTGCAGCAGCGCGAACGGGGCCCCGGCCGGCCCGTTCAGCACGGAGCGGAGCGCATCGGCCGGGTTCACCGGGCCACCGCCGGGGCGCCGAGGTGCTCCAGCACGCTGCGGGTGGAGACCACCCGGGCGCAGCGTTCGGCCGCGTAGTCCAGGGCCAGCCGGTGGTAGCGGGCGTCGAAGTCGGCGGTCGCGTCCGCGACCAGGAAGGGCTCGATGTCGTGGCCGAACGCGTCGCAGGCGGTCATCAGGCAGCCGACGTGGGCGTAGACACCGCAGATGACCAGCTGGTCGCGGCCGGCCCGCCGCATGTCCGCCAGCAGGGAGGTGCGGTGGAAGGCGCTGTAGCGCCACTTGGTCAGCACCAGGTCCGGCCCGGCCGGTTCGAGCGGGGGCACGATGGCCCGCTGCTCGGGGGTGGCGTCCATCCCGGGGCCCCAGACGTCCTTCAGCAGGCCGCGGTCCCGGTCGCTCATGTCACCGGGCTGCGCGGTGTACGCGACCGGGACGCCCAGGCGCCGGCAGGCGGCGAGCAGGGCGGCGGCGTTGGACACCAGCTCCGCGGCGGGCGAGGCGTCGGCGGTGAACGGCCGCAGGAAGTACTTCTGCATGTCGTGGACCAGGAGCATCGCCCTGGCCGGGTCGGGCTGCCAGCCGGCCGGGCCGGCCGGCAGCTCGTCCTCGCGGGGCATCGGGTAGGGGTCGATGTGGGGAATGCCCATCTGCATCACTTTCCGCTGGGGTCCTGCCCGGGTCACGGGGTCCGTGCTCAGGCGCCGAGGGATGCGCCGCCGTCGACGCAGAGCTCGTGCATGGTGATGTGGCCGGCCCGGTCGGACAGCAGGAAGGCCACCGCCTCGGCCACGTCGGAGGGCTGTGCCAGCTTGCCGAGCGGGATGCCGACCTTGAACCGGTCCGGGTCGCCCGCGACGGTGCTCCGGGCGTCCCCGCCGCCGGACCACATCCCGCGCAGCATCGGCGTGTCGGTGGAGCCGGGGTTGACCACGTTGCAGCGGATCCCGTACGGCGCCAGCTCGACCGCGAGCGACTTGGTGAAGGCGGCCGACGCCGCCTTGGACGCGGCGTAGCCGGTCATCAGGGCGCGCGGCACCCGGGCGGCGTTGGAGGCCACCGTGACGATCGCGCCGCGCCGGCGCGGCACCATCCGGCGGGCCACCGCCCGGCTGCAGTGGAAGACGCCGTCGGAGTTGACGGCGAACATCGCGCGCCAGTCCTCGTCGGTAAGGTCCAGCGCGGGGCCGGTGCGCAGCACCCCGGCGACGTTCACCAGCAGGTCGAGGGGTCCGGCCTCCCGCTCGGCGGCTTCGACGGTCCGCTCGACCTCGGCGGCGTCGGCCACGTCGACGGGCAGGGCCAGGGCGCCCGCCCCGGCCGCGGACAGCTCGTCGGCGAGCCGGTGGACGGCGTCGGCGTCGCGGTCGACGGCGACCACGGTGGCGCCCGCCTCGGCCAGCAGACGGGCGACGGCCCGCCCGATGCCCCGGCCGGCGCCGGTGACCAGCGCGGTCCTGCCGTCGAATTCCTTCTCGTTCACTGGTTCTCCCCCATGGAGGTGTCGGCCGGCCCCGGCCCCCGCGGGGCGGGGCCGGCCGGGGCGGGTTCAGCAGGTGAGGACCGCGGCGTCCCAGTCCTCGTCGGCGGCGAACAGCCGGCGCGGCTTCATCGCGTCGAGCCGGTTGGAGAGCAGCTCCAGCGGCACCAGGGTCCCGACCGGGACGGTCTCGACCCGGACCGGCACCCCGAGCGCCTCGGGTGCGTGGGCGGCCAGCGCGGCCCGGGCGTCGGCGGCGAACGGCGGCGCGGCCTCGATCTGCACGGTGAGGGCGTCCGCCCCGGCGCGGGCCCGCCAGAACATCACCCCGTACTCGGCGGGGAGCCCGAACACCGCGTCCTCCACCTGGCGGGACGTCACCGAGCCGCCCGCCACCGGGAGGTCGCTCCCGGCCCGGCCGAGCACCCGGACCGTCGGCAGGTACCAGCCGCAGGCGCAGTCCTGCGAGCGCAGCTCGACCAGGTCCTCCAGGTCGTAGCGCAGCAGTGGCATCGCCTCCCGGAACAGCGGGGTGAGCACCAGCTGTCCGACGCCCTCGGCGGAGATCTCGCCGGTGGCCGGGTCGCGGACCTCGGCCAGCACCCGGTCCGCCCACAGGTGCATCCGCCCCTGCGGGCAGGTGCCGGCCAGCGAGCCGATCTCGGTGCAGCCGTACTCCTCGACCACCGGCACGCCCCAGATCGCGGCGATCCGCTCCCGCCGGACCGGCCCGAGCGGTTCGCCGCCGACGTACAGCGCGCGCAGCGCCGGGAAGTCCTCGGCGGGCCGGTAGCCGGCGAGCTGCGCGCCGGCCGCCCAGACCAGGGTGTCGCTCGGTGTCGACCAGGTGAGGCTGACGTCCAGGTCGTGCAGGGCGCGGACGATCCGCGAGTACGGGGCGGCCAGCGAGCGGCAGTCCCCGGCGACCACGCTCGCGCCGGTGGCCAGGGCGGCCTGGTGGGCCAGGTGGCCGGCCAGCACCAGGGCGTACGGGATCCGCACCAGCAGGGTGTCGTCGGCCGTCATGGGGACCGACTTGCGGGTGAAGCGGTCGGTGAGGTCGGTCCACTCGGCCGCGGTGTAGTACGAGGGGGTGGGGACGCCGCTGCTGCCACTGGACTCGTGGTAGGTGGCGAGCTCCCGCCGCTCCACGGCGAGCATCCCGAACGGGTAGCTGCCGCGCAGGTCGTCCTTGCGGGTGACCCCGAGGTCGGCCAGGGCGGAGGGCTGACGGCCCGCCAGGCGCTCCCGGTAGAACGGGGAGCGCATGGCCCGCTCCAGGACGGTGTCGAGTTGCTTGGACTGGATCCGGCCGAGCTCCTCGAAGCTGGTCCAGTCGCCGATCTGCGGCAGTGCGGCGGGCATCGCCGGTCTCCTCCTTCGTTCGGGTCGGGCGCGCGGGTTCGGCGCGCCGCTCAGCTCGCCGGGTGCGGCGCGCTCGTGGTGGCCGCCGCCGCGAAGGCGCGGCCGGGCCGGGCCGGCAGGCCGGCCAGGTCGGCGTACCGCTCGCGCAGCACGCGCTTGAGCACCTTGCCGGTGGCGCCGACCGGCAGGTCCGGTCCGGTGGCGCAGTCCAGCAGTGCGAGCTCCGGCTGGCCGGCCGCACGCAGGGCCCGGTCGGCCCGGGTCAGCAGCTCGGCCGGGTCGGCGCCGGGTTCGCGCAGCCGGACCACCGCGACCGGGACGGTCCGGCCGGTGTGCCGGCCCGCGACCACCGCGCAGTCGGCGACCTCCGGCAGGGCCAGCAGCAGGGTCTCCTCCATCAGCACCGAGTAGCCCGGGCCGTCCTCGGTGTGGATCGCGTCGACCACCCGGTCGACGTGGAAGAAGTCGCCCTCGGCGTCCCGGCGGACCAGGTCCCCGGACAGGAACCAGGTGCCGATCCGGCTGCGGTAGGTGGTGTCGGAGTCGTTCCAGTAGCCGGGCGTCACCGCGGGGCTGTCCACGCCGAGCATGCCGACCTCGTCCGGTCCGGCCTCGCTGCCGTCCGGGCGCAGCACCGCGACCCGGGCGGGCGGTACCACCCGGCCGAGGTGGCGCGGGCGCGGCGGCGAGTCGGGGGTGAAGACCCGGCCGAGCGCGTTCCAGCCGAGCTCGGAGGAGCCCAGGCCGTCGCCGAAGAACGAGCCGGGGCGCCGTTCGCCGTCCGCCAGGTGGTACCCGAGGCTCATCAGGGTGCGCACGTGCCGGTCGTGCGCGGCGTCGCCCATGTTGATCCAGTAGCGCACCGAGGCGAAGTCCTCCGTGCGCAGCTCCGTGGTGGCCAGCGCCGCGTGGGTCTGGTTGAACGCCAGGACCAGCGTGGGCCGGTAGCGGGCGACCGCCGCCGCCACCTCGGGGCCGCCGGGGCGGGAGAGCGCGATCAGCGGGACCCCGGCCAGCAGGCAGTAGAGCGTGAACGCGGTCGCCCCGGCGTGCGACTGCGGCGCGGCGGACAGGATCCGCACGTCCGGGGCCTCGGCCCGCTCGGCGAGCCTGGCCCGCAGGCCGGCCACGCTCTGGGCGTGGGTGTGGACGACCGGCTTGGGGTCGCCGGTGGTGCCCGAGGAGTGGCAGATGAGCACCGGGTCGTCGGGGGCGTGCCGGTAGCAGGCCGCGTCCGGGAGCGGTCGGTGCGTCAGTCCGGCGGCGTCCTCGGCGGTGCGGGTCCAGGCGACGCCGGCCCCGGCCTGCCGCCCGGCCAGCTCCGCCAGGTGGGCGCGGTCGGTGTACAGGCCGACCGGGGCGGTGCGGCGGATCAGGCCGAGCGCCGTGTCGACCGGCATCCGGCCGTTGACCAGGACGGCGATGGCGCCGATCCGGGACAGCGCGGCCAGGTGCAGCTGGTCCTCGAACGAGTCGTCCAGGTACACCGCGACCCGATCGCGCGGCCGGACCCCGAGGTCGAGGTACCAGCCGGACCACGCCTGGGCGAGGTCGTCCAGTTCGGCGATGCTGAACTCGGCCTGCGGGCGGCCGTCCAGGCCGGTCAGCGGCCGGTCGGCGAGCAGCACCTTGGCGTCCGGGGCGGGACTGTGGCGGCGGGCGGCGGCCCAGGCGTTGCCGCCGCCGATCCCCTGGTCCGCGGCGAGCCGCCGGCGGTGCTCCAGGTCGAGCAGGGCGTCCGTGCTCAGTGCCATGACCGCCCCTCAGGCCGCGACGCGCGCGGCGTCGGTGAGTGCGCCGGTCCGGATCAGCTCGACCACGGCGGCGATGTCCTGGTCCATCCGGCGGTCGTGCCCGACGAACGGCGCGTGCTTGCGGACCAGGTCGTACACCGCCCGGGTGCGCGGGCCGGCCAGCTCCGGACCGCGCAGGTCGAGGGCCTGGCAGGCGGCCAGCAGGTGGATCGCGGCGGCCTCGCGGACCAGCTCGACGACGGTGTTGGCCTCGCGGGCGGCGATCGCGGACATGGAGACCTTGTCCTGGTTGTGCGCCTCGGTGGACCGGGAGAACACGCTCATCGGCCCGGAGGTCTTCAGCGCCTCCGCGGTCAGCGCGGAGCAGGCGATCTGCATGCCCTTGAAGCCGTGGTGCAGCCCGGCGTTCCAGTCGTCGTCGGCGAACCGGGGGATCAGGTTCGGGGTCAGGCCGTTGTTGAACTTCTCGTCGACCATCAGCTCCAGCTGGCGGTCCAGCAGGTCGGCGATGTTGGCGACGGCGACCTTGAGCGAGTCCATCGCCTGCACCACGTGGCCGCCGTAGAAGTTGCCGCCGCTGTGCACGGTGCGGGCCTCGACGTCGAACAGCGGGTTGTCGTTGGAGGAGTTGATCTCGGTCTCGACCCACTGCCGGGACCAGTCGAGGGTGTCCCGCAGCACGCCGGTGACGTGCGGGGCGCAGCGGATCGAGTAGCGGTCCTGGATGCTGCGGCGCAGCTGCTGGAAGCCCCGGTCGGCGAGGTCGTCGTTGAGGTCGACCACCTGGCTGTGGGAGCGGGCCAGCTCCGAGCCCTCCAGCAGGTCGCCGATGGTGCGGGCGCTGGTCAGCTGGCCGGGGTGCGGCTTCTGCTCGTGGATGAAGGCCGCGAAGTGGCCGCGGTTGCCCAGCAGCGCCTCGCTGGCCAGGGCGGTGCAGATGTCGGCGACCTCGGCGAGTTCGGCGGCGTCGGCCCAGGCCCGCACGGACCAGGCGGAGCTGAAGGAGGTGCCGTTGATCAGCGCGAGGCCGTCCTTGGCCTCCGGCCGCACCGGCTCCAGGCCGAGTTCGGCGAAGACCTCGGCGGCGTCGCGCAGGGCGCCGTCGTGGCGCACCAGGCCCTCGCCGATCAGGGTCGAGGCGACGTAGCACAGCGGGACGAGGTCGCCGCTGGCGCCGACCGAGCCGCGGGAGGGGATCTGCGGCAGCACGTCGTGGCGGATCAGGTCGAGCAGCCGGGCGACGATCTCCGGGGTCACCCCGGAACGGCCGCGGGCCAGGCAGTTGCCGCGGATCAGCAGGGTGGCCCGGACCACGTCGTCGGGGGCCGGCGCACCGGTGCCGTTGAGGTGGTAGCGGATCATGTTGTACTGCAGCTCGACGGCCTTCTCCGGGGAGATCTGGCGGGTGACGCTGTCGCCGAAGCCGGTGGTGACGCCGTAGATGGGCTTGCGGTCCGCGATCAGCTCGTGCTTGAGCTCGCGGGAGGCGGCCATCGCCCGGGCGGCCTCCTCCTCCACCCGGAAGTCGGTGCCGGGGTTGCGCATGGCGTGGACGACGTCCTCGATGGTCAGCGTCCGGCCGTCGATGGCGCGCCGGGTGTCCGGGCCGGCAGGGGCCGGCTCGCTGCGGGTGATTTCAGAAATGGTCATGACAGGAAGCACTCCTCGACGGTGGAACGGGACAGGCAGGTGGGACGGGAGCCGGCGTGACGGGGTGGGCGCGGCCGGGCGGGGCCGGCGTACGGACGGGCGGGGCCGGCGTACGGACAGCTGGGCTGCGGCCGCGGGTCAGGCGTCGAACCGTCCGCGGTGGAAGACCAGGGGCCGGGCCGGCTGCCGGGTGAGGCCGACCACCCGGCCCACCACCAGCACGTGGTCGCCGACCGTGATGCAGCGGTCCAGCTCGCACTCGATCACCCCGGGCGCGTCCGGCAGGGTCAGACAGCCGGTGGCCGGCCCCTGGACCCAGCCGGTGACCAGCTCCGGGCCGGGCCGCCGGTCCGCGGGCAGCGCCAGCGTGCGGGCCACCGGGCCGCTGCCCTCCGGCAGGATCGACGCGGCCCACACCCCGGCCGCGGACAGCGAGCACAGGAAGGACGAGTCCTCCCGCAGGTACATCGAGACCAGCTGCGGGCGGAGCGAGACCGAGGTCAGCGAGTTGACCACGATCGCGTCGTGGCCCGCGTCGGGGCCGCGGCCGGCCCGGGTGGTCACCGCGCAGACTCCGGTCACCAGTTCGCCCATCACCTCGCGGAAGGCCTGCTCGCCACCGGCAGTGCGTGGGTCGGGGCCGGCAGTGCGCGGGGCGGGACCGTCGGTACGCGGGTCGGGACCGTCGGTGCGCCGGTCGGGGCTGCGCCGCTCGACCCGGGTGCCGCTCACGGCTTGCCGGCCGCTCGGCCGGCGGCGGGCCCGGCCGCCACGACGGCCTCCGGGTCGGTGAGGTCGTCCGCCCGCCAGCCGGTGACGTCGTACTCGGCCAGGCACGCGTCCACCAGCGCCTTGCACTCGTCCAGGCCACCGGTGGCCCGGTAGCGCTGGAACGCCTCGATCCGGATGTTCTCGTGGTTGCCCGCGTAGTTCATCTCGTACAGCTCCCACCGGCCGCCGAAGTCGCTGCCGACCGAGTCCCAGATGAGCTTCATCAGCTTCACCCGGTCGATCGCCTCGACGCCGTGCCGGCCCCGGATGTAGCGGTCGAGGTACGGCCGCAGTTCGGGGGTGGCCCAGTCGCTGGCGTGCGAGTTGTTGTAGATCAGGGCGCTGCCGAGGTCACGGAAGAAGATCTCCCGGATCTTCGGGTAGACCGTGGAGGCGAACATCCGGTACGCCAGCGCGCTCTCGCTGTTGGGCATCACCGAGCCGTCCGGACGGACCACCGGGTTGTGCACCATCGAGTCGACCAGCCCCCACAGGATGTGCCGGTAGCCGAGCAGTTCGCCGAGCCTGGTCTGCACGCCGCGGAACTCGATCGCGCCGGTGGTGTCCAGGCCCTTGGTCAGCAGCCCGGTGAGGAAATCGAGTTTGACGGCCAGCCGGACGCAGCCGTGCAGCATCGAACGGAAATAGAATCCGGAGCCGGTGAAGAATCGATTCGCCTTCTCCACGTCGTAGCAGAACACGTTCTCCCAGGGCACCAGCACCTCGTCGAACACCAGGATTCCGTCGTTCTCGTCCATCCGGCTGCTCAGCGGCTGGTCGAACGGACTGCCGGCCACCGTGGCCTGGTACTCGTACGAGGCCCGAGAGATGATCTTCACGCCCGGCGCGTTGGTCGGCACCATGAAGTAGCAGGAGAGGTCCTTGGCCCCCTCGGGGACCTGACCGTAGTTGGCGACGAAGATGTACTGGGTCAGCGCCGCACTGGTGCCGACCACCTTCGCCCCCGAGACCACCAGGCCCGCGTCGGTCTCCCGGCACACCGACAGGTGGACGTCCCTGAGTTCGGTGACGTCCCGGTCCCGGTCGACCGGCGGGTTGACGATCCCGTGGCCGATGAAGATCACCTTCTCCTGGGCCTCGCGGTACCAGCGCGCGGCGTTCGCCTCGAACGGCGCGTAGTGCTGCGGGTCCGCGCCCAAGGTCGCCAGGAAGGCCGCCTTGAAATCCGGTGTGCGCCCCAGCCAGCCGTACGACATCCGCGCCCACTCGGCCATCGCGCCGACACCGGTGCGCAGGTCCTCGGCCGAGCGCGGCACCTTGTAGTACGGGTGCGTGAAGCCGCCGTTCCCGGTGTCGGTGGGGACCGTCAGCCGCCCGCGGCGCTCCGGGTCGTGCAGGGCGTCGTACAGCCGGGCCACCATGCGCGCGTTGTTCCGGAACGCCGGATGGGTGGTCACATCCTTGACCCGCTCGCCGTACGCCCACACCTCGCGCCCGTCGCGGAGGCTCTCCAGATACTCGTCCCCCGTGTACGGCCGGACCGAATTCTGTGCCTCGTCCGCCATTTTCACGCCTTCCCGATCATTCTGCCGGAATTTCCTCGCGCCCGAGGACCGCGGATCAGCGGTCCACGGGAAATCGGGTCCGCCACGGCCGCACCGGATCCGGCGGCCCATTCGCCTTTCCTCGGCGGCTCCCTCGCCGACGGAAACTAATATTCGGCGTCGAAGGGTGTCAAGGAATCCGCGGACCGGGTCACTTCACCAACCCGGCCACCTTGTATGGCTCCTGACGACCTCTCCGGACCGGCGCCCCGGCTGTCCCTCCGCCTGTCCCACCGCCTGTCCCTCCGCCTGTCCCACCGCCTGTCCCTCCGCCTGTCCCGCCGGCAGGACAGGCGGGGTGCGGGGAACGGCCGCGCCGACCCGCGGCCGATACCTGCTCCGACCAGCACCGCGGCACCCGGGACCGGGCCGGCGGGCGGACCGTTTCCCTGTTTCCCGGTGGAGTCAACCGGTCAACACTGGTCACGCCCTCCGGCCGGGGCCATTCTGGCTGCGGGGGCCGGCGCTTCGCACCAACACGAAGGAGCGTCCGGGAGCGGGGGAAACAACGAGTCCCACCGCCGTCCCTGCTCAGGTGGAAGACGACGGACGGATGAGAAACGTGAGCACCACCAGGACCGACCCCACAACGGGACAACGCCATCCCCTCGACCGCACCACGCGCCGGACGGCCCCCCACGGCCCCACCCGGCACCTGCCCGCCGCCGAACCCCGGCCGGCCGGCGGCCCGGGCACCGCCCACCGCGCCGGCGAATCCAGGACCCACCGCGGACAGCAGATCCTCACCACCCGGGTCGGCCTGCGGTTCCCGGCCGCACTCGCCTTCGAGACCTGGGAGCAGGCCGGCGCGAAGCTGTTCGAGACCGCCGACTCGTTCGCCTGGTGCCTCGGCGACTGGCTGGTCTACGGGCAGGACAAGTACGGCGACCGCTACCGCCGGGCGATCGACACCGCCGGCCTCGACTACCAGACGCTGCGCAACTACGCCTGGGTGGCCCGGAAGTTCACCATGGACCGACGGCACCCGGAGCTCAGCTTCCAGCACCACGCCGAGGTCGCCCCGCTCGACCACGCCGGGCAGGACCTCTGGCTCGCCCGCGCCCACGAGAACCGCTGGTCCAAGAGCGAGCTGCGCCGCAGGCTGCGCGCCGCCCGCAACCCCGTCCCGGTGAGCACCCCGGCGAAGCTCCCCGACCTGACCCTCCCCGAGCAGGCCATGGACCGCTGGCAGGCCGCGGCCGGCCGGGCCGGCGTACCGCTCGACGACTGGATCATCACGACGCTGGAGCAGGCGGCGGCCGCGGCGGCTTGAGGCGACCCGGCCGGCTTGCGGCGACCCGGGCGCAGCCGGTACCGGGCCCTGACCCGACGGCCGCCGACCCGGCCGCAGCTGACTGCCACTGACCCGGCCGGCCCGGCGCCGCCCGCTCCGTCCGCTCCGTCCGCTCCACCCGCGGAACACCCGAGACCCGCCCCGGAAGGTGGCTGTGATGCGAACCGCTCTGGTCGTCGGCACCGGCCTGATCGGCACCTCGGTGGGCCTCGCGCTGCGCGCCCAGGGAGTCGACGTCCACCTCTGCGACACCGACCCGGCCGCGCTGCGGGCCGCGACCGCACTCGGCGCCGGAAGGCCCGGGCCGCCGCCGGGCCGTGGCCGACCGGCCACGGCGGACGGCGTGGACATCGCCGTGGTGGCCGTCCCGCCGGACCGCGTCGCCGAAGTCCTGGCGCGCCTGCAGAAGGACGGCGCGGCCCGCGCCTACACCGACGTGGGAGCGGTGAAACTGCTGCCCCGGCAGCAGGCGCTGGCCCTCGGCTGCGACCTGTCCAGCTACATCGGCGGGCACCCGATGGCGGGCGAGGGCCGCGCCGGGCCGCTCGCCGCCCGCGCCGACCTGTTCCGCCGGCACCCGTGGGTGATCACCCCGACCGGCGCCACCGAGGACGCCGTCCTCAACCGCACTCTGGAACTGGTCGCGCTGTGCGGCGCCACCCCGGTGATCGCGGACGCCGCCGAACACGACCGGGCCGTCGCCCTGGTCTCGCACGCCCCGCTGCTGCTCGCCGCGCTGGCGGCGGGCCAGCTGACCCCGGACGAGGAATTCGCGCTGCGGCTGTCCACGCAGCCCGCGTACCCGGCCACCGGCGGCGCCGAGGGGGACCCGGCCCGGTCGGCCGAACTGCTCACCGCCAACGCCGAGGCAGTCGCCGACGTCCTGGAGCGGATCGGCGACCGGCTCCGGGTCGGCATCACCGCACTGCGCACCCTTGCAGCCGGTGCCGATGCCGGAGTCGGGGCCGGGGCCGGTGCCAGGACCGGCCCGGCGTCCGACTGCGCCCGCGACAAGGTCCGGCGGGCGGCCGCCACCGCGGACCTGCGGCAGCTGCTCGCCACCGGCGCCGCCGGCCGCGCCCGGATCCCGCCGCCCGCCGCGACCGGCCGGGCGGCCACCCTGAGCGTGGTGGTGAGCGACCGGCCGGGCGAACTGGGCCGGCTGTTCTCCGACGTCGCCGCGGCCGGCGTCAACGTCGACGACGTCCGGTTCGACCACCTGTCCGCCGGCCCCGGCGCCGCCGTGCGGCTGACCGTGCCCGCCGCGACCGCCCCGCTCCTCACCGACCGGCTGCGCGAAGGCGGCTGGACCACCCTCACCGGCCCCCGCCCCCCGCAGCCTCCCGAGCGCTCCCGGCCACCCTTGCCAGTCCAGCCGTCCGGCGACGGCACGGGCCGGTCGTGACCACACCGCGCAGCCCGCTGCGCAGAGCCGCCGCACACCCGACGGTCGCGCGACACCCGACACCCGGCACCCGGCGTCCGAAGCCCCGCACCCCGCACCCCGCACCCCGCAGGCGGATCCCGGCGGCGCGGGCCGGCCGTCAAGGCGGGTCAAGGGACGGGCGGCGCGGGTGAACAACACGTCAAGGCCCACCGCGCCGGGGCGGCCCGGGGCTTCCACTGGGGTGGTGAACCGGATCCGCCGGGGTCCGCACCGCTTCCGGGAGGCAGCTGATGACCATGACCGACACCTCCGCACCCGCCGGGGCCGAGCCGCCCGCACCGTGGTTCCCGCCTCGGGAGCGGCGGCCCCGGCCCGGCGCCGCGGCGGTCCGGGGGACGGACCGCCGGGGCCCCGAGGTCCCGGCCGCGCCGCCCGCAGAACCGCACGACCGGACACCGGCCCGCTGCCGGCTCGCCATGGGCTACCTGGACTGACCGACGGCAGCCCCCGCACTCGAACCTGCACTCCCCACCCACGCCCCAACCCGCACCGCGCGCCGTCGCCACCCCACCGCCGTCCGGGTGTTCCTCGCCGGGGCCGCGCAGCCGTCGGCGCTGTTGGGTGATCGGATAGTTACTCTGCGAGCACGGCCCACGTCAGGGCGGCCGGCGCGGCACAGAGGGAGCGCGGATGCGGATTGCGGTGTGTCAGAACAAGGGCGGTTCGGGGAAGTCGGCGATGGTGGTGAACCTCGCCGCCGCGCTCGCCGAGGGCGGTGACGAGGTCGACGTGGCCGACGTCGACCCCCAGGGGAACTCCTCCCGCCGGCTGGGCGCCCGGCCGGACGCCGATCAGATGACGATCAGTGAGGCGATCAAGTGCGACGCCCTGGGCGCCGCCCGCGACGCCTACGTCCCCTGCGGCTGGGGCGGGATCTACGGCAGCCGGATCCGCGTCCTGCCGGCCCGGTTCGAGCTGGAGAACCGGATCTCCGAGGCCGGTACGGTCGGTGCCGTCAAGCGGCTCCGCCGGGCGTTGGCCGGCTGCGACGACCGCCGGATCACCCTGCTCGACTGCCCGCCCTCGCTCGGGCACCTGACCCAGCTCGCGATGGTCGCCGCCGACGTGGTGCTGATCGTGGCGGAGCCGGAGTTCGACGGGATCGAGGGCGCCGTACGGGTGCTGAACTTCGTCCGCGACCACGCCGACGACCTCAGCAACCCCCGGCTCAGGGTGGCGGGCGTCGTCCCCTCCCGGGTCCGGACCGGCCTCGGTGTCCACGACTTCCAGATCGACGGCCTGGACAGCTGCTTCCCCGGCCTGGTCTGGGCCCCGCACATCAGGGAACGGGCCGTGGTCAAGGCCGCCGCCGACTCGGTGGCACCGCTCCGTTCGCTGCGCAGCCAGCCCGCCCGCGAGGTCGCGGACGACTTCGCCAAGCTCGCCACCCGGGTCAAGGACCTCCGGGCGGCCGCCGCATGAGCGAGCGCCCGCGCCTTCAGCGTCCCGACGGCAGCGCGGCCCTGACCGGCCCGGAGACCCTGCTGATCGGCAACCGCCCGGGCAGCCGCCGGGCCACCGTCCCCACCGCCGCCACCGGCTCCCCCGGCCCGGCTGGTCCGACCGGCCCGGCCGGGTCGGCGGGGGCCGCCGGGTCCGCCGCCCGGCCGGACGGCCTCGCCACGTGCACCCTCGCCGAGCTGGAGGCCCGGGTGGCCGCCGCCCAGGCCGAAGGCGTGGAGGCCGTCCGGCAGGCCGAGGCGCAGTTCGAGGCGGACAAGCAGACGGCACACGCCCGGTTCGCCCAGCAGGCCGGACCCGCCCTGTGGGAGATCCACGACCGGAAGCTCTACCGCTCCACCCACAGCACCTGGGAGGAGTACCTCGGCGAGCGCTGGGGCCTGTCGCGGTCCTATGCGCACCGCCTGCTCGAGATGATCCCGGTGCAGGCCGCGCTGTTGCCAAATCCGGCTTTTGGCAACCTCGTGCTCCGCGAGTCGCAGGCCCGGGTGCTGGTCCCGGTCCTGCGCGAGTACGGCCCCGCGCAGGTGCGGGAGGTGGTCGAGAAGGCGCTGGCCGACGGTGCCCGGCCGACCGCCAAGGCGCTGACCGCCGCCCGTACCGAACTGGGCTACTCCCCCGTGACCGTCGGGGAGTGGGCGCCCGGCGAGCCGTCGGACCGGCCCGAACCGGCACCGGACCTGGAGGACAGCCGGCTCGCGCTCGGCGACCTCGAACGGCTGGCCGGCGTCCTGCGGGCGGCCCTGCGCGATCTGCCCGGCTCCCTGCCCGCGACCGCCGCCCGCGGCTTCCCTGACGAGACCCGGGCGGCCGTCACGGACCTGCGCCGGCAGCTGCGCCGGGCGGCGGCCCTGGTCGGGACGGACCTGGTCGGGACGGACCGGGTCGGGACGGACCGGGTCGGGACGGACCGGGTCGGGACGGACCGGGTCGGGTCGGACCGGGTCGGGTCGGACCGGGTGGAACGCCCGCCGGTCCACCCGTAGCGGCCCCGCGGCCGGGTCCGTCCGGGACCCGGCCGCTCGGTCATCGCCCCCGGCCGCTCGGTCATCGCCCCGGCGCCCGGCAGCGTCTCCCCCGGCGCGTCCCCGGCCCCCGCACCTCCGCGGCACCGACCCGCCCCCGACCGAGCGCCCCCGACCGACACCCACCGGCGGGCGGCACCCGGGAGGACGGGCCGGAGCCGGGGCGGGCCCCGGCGGCCGTGGTGCCTCCGAACGGGTGGACTCGCCGGATCCCGCACCGGACCGGGATCACGGCCCGGGGACCGGGTGGTGACGTTGGCACCCGAGTCCCCGACCCGAAGGAAGCGCCGACGTGAGCCGTTCCCCCTCCCGCCGTCTGTTCACCAGAGCGCTGTTCGCGGCGTCCGTCCTGTCCCCCGTGGCAGCGGCCCCCGCCACAGCCGCGGAGCCCGCCGCGGCCGCGGAGCCCGGTGCGGCCGCGGAGCCCGGTGCGGCCGCAGGGCTCGGCCGGGCCGGACGGCCCGAGGCGGCCGACCGGTCCTCGGACGGCGGCCCCGCGGACGGATTCGGTCCCGACCTGACCGCGCGGCTGGACCGGGCCGTCGAGGACACCCGCCGGCAGGCCGGCATCCCCGGCGCCGTGGTCGGGCTCTGGTTCCCGGAGCGGGGCAGCTACGTCCGCGCGTCCGGGGTGGCCGACACCGCGACCGGCGCCCCGATGACCACCGGTGTCTTCAGCCGGATCGGCAGCGAGACCAAGACCTTCACGGTCACCGCGCTGCTCCGGCTCGTCGACGACCGCAGGATCGGCCTGGACGACCCGATCTGCGCCTACGTCGACGGTGTGCCGGACGGTGGACGGATCACACTGCGTCAACTCGCCGGGATGCGCAGCGGCCTGTTCCCGTTCACCTCCGACCCGGACTTCATCCAGGCGCTGGAGAGCGACCCGGCCCGCTCGTTCACCCCGCAGGAGACGCTCGCGTACGGCTTCAAGCACGCGAACACCTTCGCGCCGGGCGAGACCTTCCAGTACTGCAACAGCAACCTCGTGCTGCTCGGCCTGGTGATCGAGAAGGTCAGCGGCCAGCGGCTGGCCGACTTCATCGACCGGCGGGTGCTCCGCCCCGCCCGCCTGCGCCACACGCTGCTCCCGAACGGGACCGAGTTCCCGCAACCGCACGCCCACGGCTACACCGACCAGACACCGAGCGGCGCGGTCGCCGACTCCACCGACTGGAACCCCAGCTGGGCCTGGGCGGCCGGAGCGATGATCTCGAACCTGCACGACCTGCGCCGCTGGGCCGAGATCGTCGCCACCGGCACCCTGCTCAGCCCGCGGACCCAGGCGGAGCGGCTCACCATGCTGCCGACCGGATTCCCCGGGACCTGCTACGGCCTCGGCATCTTCGAGACCGGCGGCTGGATCGGGCACAACGGCTCCATCCCGGGCTACGAGAGCGTCACCGTGTACCTGCCCGCCCAGCGGGCCACCATGGTGCTCCTGCTGAACACCGACATCGGCTCCGCAGGCCAGGAGCCCAGCTCGCTGCTGGCCCGGGCGCTCACCGAGGTCCTGACCCCCGACCACGTCTACGACCGCCCGGTCCCGCCCCGCTAGGCCGTCCCGATTCCCGTGCGGGGGCGGGGCCCGGCGCCCGCCCCCGCGCGGAAGGTGCGGCGGTAGGTGTCCGGCGGGACGCCGACCGTCCGGTTGAAGTGCCGGCGCAGCGTCGTGGCGGTGCCCGTACCGGTGGCGGCCGCGATGACGTCGACGGTGTCGTCGGAGTTCTCCAGCAGCTCCTGGGCGCGGCGGATCCGCTGGGTCAGCAGCCACTGCAGGGGCGTGGTGCCGGTCACCGCCCTGAACTGCCGGCCCAGGTTGCGCGGGCTCATCCCCGCCCGGCGGGCCAGGTCGGTGACGGTCAGCGGCTCGTCGAGGCGTTCCATCACCCAGGGGAGCAGCGCGGAGAGCGGGTGGCCGGTCCGGGCAGGTACCGGTGTCGTGACGAACTGGGCCTGCCCGCCGGCCCGGTGCGGTGGCACGACCAGGCGGCGGGCGACCACGTTGGCCGTCGACGAACCGTGGTCCAGGCGGACGAGGTGCAGGCACAGGTCCATCGCGGCGGCCTTGCCCGCTGATGTGAGCACGCTGCCGTTGTCGACGTAGAGCACGTCCGGGTCGACCTCGACCTCGGGGTAGCGGTCGGCCAGTGCCTCGGTGTGCGCCCAGTGGGTGGTCGCGCGCTTCCCGTCCAGCAGGCCGGCCGCGGCCAGCACGAACGCGCCCGTGCACAGCGAGGCCACCCGCGCGCCCGCCTCGTGCGCCGCGCGTACCGCGTCGACCAGGTCGGCGGGCGGCTCCTCGTCGACGTCGGCCAGGGCGGGGACGATCACGGTGTCGGCGTGCCGGAGCCGGTCGAGCCCGCCGTCGGGCTCGACCCGGAACCGGCCGACCCGCACGGCGTCGGACCCGCAGACGGCGACGTCGTACCAGGGGCCGGCCACCGCCGCCGGGGCGGAGCCGAAGACCTCGTAGGCCACGGACAGTTCGAAGTGCAGCATCCCGTCGGTGACGGCCAGCGCGACAGTATCCATGTCCGGAACTGTACGGGCCATGGCGTTCCGGACACTCACGGCGAGGTGTCCGCCCCACCAGAATTGGCCACATCGGATCGATCGAGCACGAGGGGGAGAGTCTCATGGGACAGGCCAGGACGGTGGCGGTGGCGGTGTTCGGCGCGTACGGACACACGGGACGGTTCGTGGTGGCGCGGCTGCTGGAGCGCGGGTTCCTCCCGGTGCTCGCCGGGCGCGACCCCGGCCGGCTGGAGGCGCTGGCGACGTCCCACCCGGGCCTGGAGGCCCGGCCCGCCTCGGTCGACGACCCGGCCTCGCTGGACCGCGCCTTGGCCGGGACGGCGGCGGTCGTCAACTGCGCCGGGCCGTTCGCCACGACGGCCGCACCCGTGATCGAGGCGGCGCTGCGGGCGGGCATCCCGTACGTGGACGTGGCGGCCGAGATCGAGGCCAACGTCGACACCTTCGCGCGCTTCTCGGACCGCGCCCGGGCCGCCGGGGCGGTCGTCGTGCCCGCGATGGCCTTCTACGGGGGGCTCGGTGACCTGCTGGCCACCGCCGCGATGGGCGACTGGACGGCGGCCGACGAAGTGCACATCGCGTACGGGCTGGACGGCTGGCACCCCACGGAGGGGACCCGCGCCGCCGGCCGGGTGTCCCGGGAGCGGCGGGGCGGCCGCCGGGTCCGCTTCGCGAACGGGCGGCTGGAGTACCGCGACGACGCGCCGCCCACCCTGGAGTGGGACTTCCCCCGCCCGCTGGGCACCCGGGCCGTCGTCGGGGAGTTCACGATGGCCGACGCCGTCACCATCCCGGGGCACCTGTCCGTTCCCGAGGTGCACAGCTACATGACGGTGGAGGCGGTCCGGGAGCTGTCGGCGCCGGACACCCCGGCGCCGACCCCGGTGGACCGGGACGGACGGTCGGCCCAGACCTTCCTGGTCGACGTCGTGGTGCGCTCCGGCGGCGCCGAACGCCGCGCCGTGGCGACGGGCCGGGACATCTACGCCGTCACTGCGCCGCTCGCGGTGGAGGCGGTCGAGCGCATCCTCTCGGGACGGACCAGGACGGTCGGCGTCGCCTCCGCGGGCGAGATCTTCGACGCACCCGACTTCCTCCGGGCGCTCTCCACGCACCTCTCCGTCGACCTGGACGGGTGACGGACCGCCACCCGCCGCCGGAACAACCGATCAGACACCACGTCATGAACGATGGCGGGAGGCCCCGGTCCCCCTTCGCCGGAATTGGTCCAGACCTATTGACGGGCACTGCCGCCGCTCCTACGATCCGGATCGGCACAGCCCCACATGTCCCCACCTCACCCAGAGCCGGGCGCCACGCCCCCACGCGTTGGTCATGCCCATGACGTGCGCTCGGCGGGAAGGGAGCTCACCATGTTCCGTCGAAGGTCCCGCACCCCCCGTCCGGCGGACGGAGTCCGCCCCGGCAGCGAGCGCCCCGGCACCGAACGGGCCGTCGGCACCCGGCCACCAGCCGCCCACCCCCAGCACGGGCCGACCGTCCTGCGGCGCTCCCTCGCCGGGGTGAGCGCCGCGGCCGTCATCGGCGCCGGCCTCGCCGTGACCGGCTCCGTCACGGCGGGCGCCGCCACCCCCAACCTGGTGGCCAACGCGGGCTTCGAGAGCGGTCTCTCCGCCTGGACCTGCTCCGGCGGCTCCGGGGCGGCAGTCGGCAGCCCGGTCCACTCCGGCACCTCCGCCCTCAGGGCGACGCCGAGCGGCCAGGACAACGCCCAGTGCAGCCAGACCATCAGCGTCCAGCCCAACTCCCAGTACACGCTGAGCGCCTACGTCCAGGGCAGCTACGTCTACCTGGGCGCCACCGGCACCGGCCTCACCACCGCCCCGTCCACCTGGACACCGAACAATGCGGCGTACGGCCAGCTCAGCGTCGCCTTCACCACCGGGGCAACCACCACCTCGGTGACCGTCTACCTGCACGGCTGGTACGGGCAGCCGGCCTACTACGCGGACGACGTGTCGCTCACCGGCCCCGGCGGCAGCAGCCCCAGCCCGTCGACCAGCCCGACCTCGTCCACCAGCCCCTCGCCGTCCGCCAGCCCCTCCACCAGCCCCACGCCTTCCGGCAGCCCGTCCACCAGCCCCTCGAGCAGCCCCACGTCGTCCACCAGCCCGACCTCGCCGGGCGACACCTGCGCGACCAAGCCCAAGCCGGCGGGCAAGGTGCTGCAGGGCTACTGGGAGAACTGGGACGGCGCCGCCAACGGCGTCCACCCCGGCATGGGCTGGGTCCCCATCACCGACAGCCGGATCGCCGCCCACGGCTACAACGTCATCAACGCCGCCTTCCCGGTGATCCTCTCCGACGGCACCGTGCTGTGGCAGGACGGGATGGACGCCGGCGTCAAGGTCTCCACCCCCGCCGAGATGTGCCAGGCCAAGGCGGCCGGGGCGACGCTCCTGATGTCGATCGGCGGCGCCGCCGCCGGCATCGACCTCAGCTCCAGCACCGTCGCCGACAAGTTCGTGGCGACCGTCGTGCCGATCCTCAAGAAGTACAACTTCGACGGGATCGACATCGACATCGAGACCGGCCTGTCGGGCAGCGGCAACATCAACACGCTGTCCGCCTCCCAGTCCAACCTGATCCGCATCATCGACGGCGTCCTCGCCCAGATGCCGGCCGGCTTCGGCCTCACCATGGCCCCCGAGACCGCCTACGTCACCGGGGGAAGCGTCACCTACGGGTCGATCTGGGGCTCCTACCTGCCGATCATCAAGAAGTACGCCGACAACGGGCGCCTGTGGTGGCTCAACATGCAGTACTACAACGGCAGCATGTACGGCTGCTCCGGCGACTCCTACCAGGCCGGCACCGTCCAGGGCTTCACCGCCCAGACCACCTGCCTGAACACCGGCCTGGTCGTCCAGGGCACCACCATCAAGGTCCCGTACGACAAGCAGGTGCCCGGCCTGCCGGCCCAGCCCGGCGCGGGCGGCGGCTACCTGACGCCCAGCCTGGTCGGCCAGTCCTGGAACGCCTTCGGCGGTTCGCTCAAGGGACTGATGACCTGGTCCGTCAACTGGGACGGCTCCAAGGGCTGGACCTTCGGCGACAACGTCAAGGCCCTCCAAGGACGCTGACACCCGGCCGAGCACGGCCCCGGGCGGGCTCGGGGACGCCGGCCGGGCGGGGCCCGGGAGAGCCACCTGCTCCCGGGCCCCGCCCGGCTTCCGCGGGCCCGGCCCGCCCACGGGCCGCGGATCCGTCCCCGGTGCCGCTGATCGGATGACGTCACGCCGGGGCGACGGAGTGTCCGACGGCCTGCCGCACGGGCCTGGATAGCTTGTCGGGGCGGCCCGCGGCCCGCCCGGAGGGTGGCCGGTCCGCACGGTCCAGGCAGCAGTGGGTGACCGCCGGGCGCCCCGGTGACTCCCACCCGGAGCAGTGAAATGAGGGAACGCCGGTGGGGCTCGACGCCGCGACCGCTGTCTCATCGACCGCCTCGACGCGCAGGACGCTGCTCAAAGGGCTGGCAGCAGCCGGATTGGGCGCCGGTCTGGGCGCCGCGCCGTCCCCGGCCCGGGCGGCGGACGCGTCCGGCGGGACAGCAGCGGCCGACGGCTGGGACGCCTTCGCCGACCAGGTGCGCGCGGAGTTCGCCGCCATGGGACTGGTCGGCGGCGCGGTGGCCGTGGTCAGCGCGGACCGGGTCCTGCTCACCCTCCCGCTCGGCGTACGCGACGCGGAGAGCCGTGCCCCGGTCACACCGTCGACCCGGTTCCTGGTTGCCTCCACCACCAAGTCGATGACCTCGCTGCTCGCCGCGGTCCACGTCGACCGCAGGCAACTGGCCTGGGACCGGCGGGCGGTCGAGGCCTGGCCCGGCTTCCGGGCTCCCACCGATGAACTGACCCGTTCCCTGCGGGTCCGCGACCTGCTCGGGATGGCCACCGGCATCGACGAGCCACCCGCCCTGTCCGGCCTCCACGAAGGCGACCCGACCGCCCCCCAGCTGCTCCGCTCCGTGGCCACACTCCCGGTGGTGGCTCCGCCGAACACCGAGTTCCACTACAACAACACCGTGTACTCGGCCGGCGGCTACCTCCCGCTGCTCGCCGACGGAGCCTCCGCCGACACCTTGACCGGAGCCTTCGCCGACGAGATGCGCAGCCTGGTGTACGGTCCGACCGGCATGGCCGGCGCGCGAATCGCGGACGACCCGCGCGGACTGGTCACCGACTTCATGCGCGGCTACGGCCCCGACCTCACCGGCGCCACCCGGCCGCTCGCCTACGCGCCGGTCGGCAGCTACGCCCCGGCGGGCGGCACCCTCGCCTCGCTCGACGACATGGCCGCCTACGTCCGCCTGCAACTGCGGCGCGGTGTCTCCGCCGACGGGCGCCGGGTGGTGTCGGCGGAGAACCTCGCCGAGTGCTGGAAGCCGCACATCCCGGTCCCCGTCTCGCCCGACCTCGATCCGGACGTCACGGCGTCCGGCTACGGGATGGGGTGGATCAGCAACCGGTTCTGCGACGGCACCTCGCTGATCTGGCACAACGGCGGAATCGACGGCTTCACCTCGTACCTCGGATTCCTGCCCGACCACGACCTCGGGCTGGTCGTCCTGAACGGGATGAACCCGTCCCCGACCGGGCTGTTCTTCTACCTCTACGTGCTCAACCTGCTGCTCGACCAACGGTTCGGCCTCAACAAGGGCGTCACCGCCAAGGTCCGCACCGCGTACCTGGACGCCCTGGAGGCGCTGCGCGCGCTCGGGAGCCGCACCTTCCCGACCGACCCCGGCGCCACCGCGCCCTACCTGGGCCACTACGAGGGCGGCTACCGGCTCACCCGCAGCGGCCTCGACCTGTCCCTGCACCTCGGCCCGCGCACCATGCCGCTCGGCGTCCTGGACGACGGCGGATACGTGATGACCGGCGGTCCGCTGGTCGGCAACCCGGTCCGGCTGACCCGGGACGTCGACGACACCCCCCGCATCGAGGTGGTCGGCCTCGAGACCGTCCGCCGCACCGTCGGCCTGGCGACCCCCGCCGGGTAGCCGCCCGGCGCCGGGCCCCGGGCCCGCCACGTCGTGCCCGCGCAGCAGCACGCCGTGGCGCGGACGCGCATCACCCGGAGTGCGCCCCGTACGGTGCGTCCGGGACGGCCAGCGACCCGGGGTGCACCAGGGCTCCCGGAAGCCGGGGGTGGGGGGCGAGGATGCCCGCCGCGCGCAGGCGTTCGAGCGGCGCGTCCGGGTCGTGGGGGATGCGGCCGCGCAGCCAGGCGGCGGAGACCGCCGGGCCGGAGCGCAGGCAGTTCAGGACCGCCGTGGTGGCGGCGCCGCCCCCGGCGCGTTCGATCGCCCGGTCGATCAGGGCGGCGTGGGCCGTGATGGTCGCGGTCCGGTGGCGGGCGGTGTCGGTGACCGTCCGGGCGAACAGCTCGCCCCAGACCGCCCAGTGCCCGTCCGCCGCGGCGACCACCGCCCGGTCGTGTTCGGCACGGTGGCACTCGACCCACCCCTCGAGGTCCAGCAGCAGCCCCGGCAGGAGCCCGGCGCCCACCAGGTCGCACTCGGCGAGCAGCCGCGCGGTCCGGCCGTTGGCGTCGGCGAACGGATGGACGGTCAGCAGCCGCACCATGCTCAGCGCCGCGGCGTCCAGCGCCGGCGAGGTGGTCCGGGTACCCCACTCGTACCAGCGCCGGACGTGGTCGCGCAATTCCTCGCCGGGGCGGACGGCCATCACGAACCGCTGCCCGTCCGGCCACCTGACCTTGGCGGTGGCCTGCCGGTAGCCGCCGTCACCGGGGATGTTGGGGTCCGCGGCGACGAGCAGCCCGTGCAGTTCGGCGAGCGCCTCCGGGGTGAAGCAGGGCCGGCGGCCGGGGCGTTCGGCGCGTTCCGCGCGGACCGAGTGCACGGCCAGCAGGCCGGCCGCGGCGCGCTGCTCGGCGGCCTCGGAGATCCGGGCGGCCACCTCCCCGTCCGCCACCCCGGCGAGGTGGCGGTGGTGCATCTTCATCCGGTAGCGGGGCCGGTGGAACAGGTCGGGGTCGCCGAGGTGCCGTCGGGTGGCCTCGGCGAGCTCGGCCAGGGCGGCCAGCGCCGCGGCGCCGGCCGCCGCGGGGACCACCTCGGCGTCGAGCGGTGGCACGACGGGCTCGACCCGCCGTGCCACCGGTCCGGAACGGTGGAGGGGCATCAGGACGGGACCGGCCTCAGCAGGCGCGGCCGGTCGCGACACCCGTCGGGGCCGTGACGTTCACGAACTCGGTCTTGTACGAGAGGCTGAGCCAGTCGTACGTGGTGATGGCCCAGACGGTGGTCTGGTACTCGACGTAGAGCGCCCAGCTGTCACCCGGGTTGAGGGTGACGTCGACGGTCTGGCTGCGGCCGACGGTGGTGTTGAGCTGGGTCCCGAGCGCGGCGGTGAGCACGTCGCCGGCCTTCGCCGAGATGTTCGCGCTGGTCTGGTACGAGACGTTGTAGCTGACGGTCTCGGTGTGCTTCTCCGGGAACGTGTTGGCGTTGCGGTAGCAGTTCTGGCGCTGCTCCCAGGTCTTGCCCTGCCGGTGGATGACCGCGTTCTCGCCGCCACCGCCGCCGCCACCGCCCGATCCCCAGCTCACGTTGGGGATGCCGGGCTCCGCGGGGGACGGCGGCCTGGTGGCGGAGCCGGAGACCACGACGGTGGGCAGCGTGGCGTCCGGCACGACCGCGGTCGGCGGCTCGCTGACGTTCGATCCGTTGATGATGACGGTCTCCAGGGTGCCGGTCACCGGCCCCCAGTCACCGCCGCCGGGGTCACCGGGGCTCCCGGGGTCACCGGGGAAGCCGGGGTCGCCGGGGAGGTCCGGGTCGGGGAGGTCGGGGCCGGGCGGCGGGTCGTCGTCGCCGCACGAGGAGTGGTCGTCGACGCAGGAGGCGTAGGCGGTGAACGGTGCGGTGACCGCCGGCACCGTGGTGAGGACGGTGGCGCCGAGGGCGGCGGCCATCGCCATGTTCCTGAGCTTCACATCTGCTCCGGGTCAGGAGGATCGGGGAAGCGGACGACCGCGTTCGGTCCGGGGCACGCCCAACGGCGCCCCTTCCCGCCGACGGTCGGCGCGGGACCAAGCTTCATCGAACGCGGGTACGAATACGTCCGGGGAACCACGTAACCGGGTACGTACGCCCGGCGCCGATCCCCGTACGGGTGCCCCGCCACCCGCGGGCCACCGCGGCGGACCGCGCCTCGAAGCGCTTCCGGACACCGCCCCTCGGTGGCCACGCTCCGTCAGAAACGCAGGCAGGGACTGTCGTTGCCCGTCGCTATGGTTCTCCTGACAGTGCCCTGACAGGGAGGACGGCGCTCATGACGGCAGTGCCCATACCGGCTGCCGGCGAGCGTCTCGCCGGACGGGAGGCCGAGGCCGCCCTGCTCACCCGCGCCCTGGACGCGCTGGGGCAGGGGCGGGCCCCGGTCGTCGAGATTGCCGGAGAGCCCGGCACCGGCAAGACCCACCTGGCCGGCGCGCTCATGGGCCTGGCCGCGCAGCGCGGGATCCCGGTGGCCCGCGCCCACGCCCTGCGCGGCGGCACCGACCCGCTGCAGGTCTTCCGCGACGCCCGGGAGAGCCAGCGGGCGGCCGGCGGGGGCCGGAAGGGGTCCGACGAGGACGGCGGCCGGCCCGCCGGCTGGGCGGCCGGCTGCGTCGTGGTGCTGGACGATGTCCACCTGTGCGACCCGGCCTCGACGGCACTGCTCGTGCGGCTGGTGCGCTCGGTGGCGCCGGCTCCCTTCCTGCTCGCCCTCGCCCACCGCCCCAGGCAGACCGCACCCGAGCTGCGCGAAGCACTGGACGACGGGGTACGGGCGGGGACGGTCACCCGGGTCGAACCGGGGCCGCTCACCCCCGACATCGTGGCCGCGCTGCTGGCCGACCGGCCGGCCGCCGACCGCCCCGGACCGCGGACCTCCGCCGAACTCCACTCCCTCGCCACCCGGTTGTGCGCCGCCGCCGAGGGCAATCCGCGGTACGTCCACCTGCTGGTCGCCGCGGACTGGCAGCCCGACCACTGGCCCGACCGCGCGGGTACCGACACCGCCGGGCTGCTGCGCGAAGCCAAGCCGCTGGCGGCGGAGTTGGACGCGCTCTCACCGCGGGCGGTGCTCACCGCGTCGGCGGCAGCCGTGGCGGGCAGCCCGTTCCGGCCGGAGGACGTCGCCCTGATCTCCGGTCTCGGGACGGACACCTCACTCGACGCACTCGCCGAGCTCGAACGGGCCGACCTGGTACGCCCGGCCGACTGGCGGGGCCGGCTGGCCTTCCGCCACCCCGTCCTCGGCCACGTCGCCCATGAACGCGCCGGGCTCTCCTTCCGCCTGCGCGCCCACCGCCGGGCCCTCGACCTCATCACCGGCCGGGGCGGCCGGGCCCGCGACCGGGCCCGGCACGCCGAACACCTGCTGGGCAGCGACGCCGCACTCGCCGCACGCACACTGGCGGACGGAGCGGCGGAGATCGCCGCCCAGGAACCGGCGACCGCCGCGCACTGGCTCCGGCTGGCACTCGAGTCGCTGCCCGACGCCGGTGCGGACCCCACCGTCCGCCACGACCTCGAACTCGCCTGCTGCCGCGCACTGATCGCCTCCGGCCAACTGGCCGAGGCCCGCACCCGCGCCCACGAACTGCTCGGGCACCGGGCCTCGGCGCTCGGCCGGCGGCACCTGCTCCAGGCCCACGCCGTCTGCGTCGGCGCCGAACGGCAACTCGGCCGGTACGCCGAGGCGGCCGCCATCGCCGACGCCGCCCTCGGCCTGCTGCCCCGGCCGCTGCCCGACCCGCTGCCGGCCGAAGCCGCCGAACTGATCATCGAGCACGGGCTGGTCCACGTCCTGCGCGGCACCCACGACCAGGCCCGCGACCTCCTCCGCGAAGCCGTCCGGACACCGGGCGCGGCGGACGGCACCAGCGAGGCGGACCGCACCGTGCTCCGGGTGCTCGACACCCTCTGCGTCACCCACAGCGGCGACCTGGACGACGCCCTCG
This sequence comes from Kitasatospora sp. NEAU-CNBT7, assembly GCF_057220535.1. Lineage (NCBI taxonomy): Bacteria > Bacillati > Actinomycetota > Actinomycetes > Kitasatosporales > Streptomycetaceae > Kitasatospora > Kitasatospora sp. NEAU-CNBT7. Next base: position 310,423 of record NZ_JBXQQB010000004.1, read on the forward strand.
ACGACGTCACGCACTGCGCCCGGCTGGTGGACGCCCTGCCGGACCCGCTGGCCGGCCGCACACCGGAGACCCTGGCCCTGCTCGGCAGCGCCGAGCTCTACCTGGAACGGTTCACCGACGCGGCCCGCCACCTGAGCCGGGGACTGACCGTCGACCGCAGCGGCCCGCAGCGGCCGATCCTGCTGCACCGGTACCTCGGACTCGCCATGGCCGAACAGTGGACCGGGCACCTGGACGCCTCCCGGCAGCACGCCCTGGCGGCCGAACAACTCGCCCGCGCCCTGGGGGTGCAACCCGCCGTCGCCCTGGCCCAGGCGATCCGCGCGACGGCACTCCTGTGGGCCCGCGGCCGGGCGTACGCCGAGGACGCCGTCGCCCTCGTCGAGGCGGCGGCCGGCGCCACCCCGCCCGGCCACAGCTGGTGGACCGCGTCGGCCACCGGGCTGCTCGCCCACGCCCGGCTCCTCGCCGGCGACGCCGCCGGATGCCGGCGGACCCTGCTGACCGGCGGGCGCGGCGGGCAGCTGCCGCAGGTGCGGCCGTTCTCCCGGCCCTTCCTGCTCACCCTGCTGGCGACCGCCACACTGGAGTGCGGGGACCACGCGGAGGCGGAGCGCCTGGTCAGGACCGCCGAGGCGGCGGCCGAGCGGCTCGGCCTGCCGGTCCAGGAAGCCCACGTACGGTCCGCCCGCGCCCGGCTCCGGGCGGCCGACGGTGACCACGAGGCGGCGGCCGGCCTCTTCGCGCGCGCCGCGGAGACGTTCCGGTCCGCCGGCATGCCGGTCCAGTACGCCTGGACCCTCGCCACCGGCGCCCCCTCCTTCCACGCGGCACACGGCCGGGCCGAGGCCCTCGACAGCCTCGACACCGCCGAGGCGATCGCCCGCACCCACGCGGCCCTGCTCGTCGCCGAGCACGCCACCCGCATCCGCGCCGAACTCCCGGACGACCGCCGCACCGCCCACCCGCTGGCCCAACTCAGCGAGCGCGAACGGGAGATCGCCGAACTGGCCGCGACCGCGCTGCGCACCCGCGAGATCGCCGAACGGCTCTTTCTCAGCCCCCGCACGGTGGAGACGCACCTGTCCCGCATCTACCGCAAACTCGACGTCCCCTCCCGCCTCGCCCTCACCGCCCTCCTCCGCCGCACCGGGCCACCCGGCTCCGGGTAGCCCGGGTAGCCCCCCGGGCACCGCGCCCGCCGGCACCACGCAGGATCGCCACCGCCTGGCGGCGGACCCCCGGGCGTCGGTGGAGGTCAGCGGCGCCAGTGGGGGTCGACGGGCGTCAGTGGAGGTCGGCGGGGGCCTCGAAACGGAAGCCGACACCGCGGACGGTGTGCAGGTAGCGGGGCGCGGTGGGCGTCTCGCCGAGTTTGCGGCGCAGCCAGGAGAGGTGGACGTCGATGGTCTGGACGCTGCCGTAGCTGTCCTGCCACACCTCGGCGAGGATCTGCTTGCGGGTGATGACCGCGCCGGGGCGGGCGGCGAGGTAGGCCAGCAGGTCGAACTCACGGCGGGTCAGGTCGACCGGTCGACCGTCCAGGGCGGCTTCCCGGCGGCGGGTGTCGACGGTGATCCGGCCGACCTGGAGGAGGTGGGTGGTCGGCGGCGCCGCGGCGGCGGAACGGCGGAGCACGGCGGCGATCCGGGCGCTCAGGTGACTGCCGGAGAACGGTTTGACCAGGTAGTCGTCGGCGCCGTCGTTGAGCAGGCGGATGATCTCGTTCTCGTCGTCGCGGGCGGTGGAGATGATCACCGGCACGTCGGTGACGCTGCGGATCATCTTGAGCGCGTCGCTGCCGTCCAGGTCGGGCAGGCCGAGGTCGAGCACCACCAGGTCGCAGCCCGCCCCGGCGACCTCGCGCAGCGCGCCGAGCGCGGTCCCGACGCTGCGGACGGGGTGGCCGACGGAGGTCAGATGGCGGATCAGGACGGTACGGACGAACGGGTCGTCCTCGACGACCAGGACGGTCGGCGCGCTGGGGTGCGGCACCGCGGGGACGGGAGCGGGGGCCGGCGCCTGGGTCTGGGCCTGGGCCGGCAGGTACCGCGCGGAGGGGTCTGGCATGCTCGGGCTCTCTCGTGGGCAGGTGGGGCCCCGGCCTCGGCGGGGTCGCGCACGGGGGGGGGCCGCAGGGCGGGGCAGGGGGACGGAGGCGGCGATATGCCGGGGGATCGTCCGGTCCACCGCCTGGTGGAACCGAACGGCGGCTCCTGATCACCCCTCCCCCGGCATCCGGTCCGGAGTGCCGCTCACACCTGCTCTTTCGGCCACGTCCTGCCACCGGGGCACCCGGCCGCCGGGCCTGTGGAGCACCTGCAGCACGAGGTGACCCTCAGTGAAACATGAGGGCAGCTCAGGAGAAGCAGCATACAGTTGAGCATTTGATCATTTGCTACGGATGGTCACGTTACCGCCGGTACGTCCGGCCGGACCGGCAGAGGACACGCCCGCGTTCGCGAGCCACCCGCCACCCCGCCGTCGACTACGCTCCGCGACCGCTCCGACTCTCGGCGGCCGCCCGGAGCGGACCGTCCCGGAGCTCGCCCACCCCGCCCGCCCCGCCCGATTGGCTCCCCGGCTTCTCGGCTCCCCGGCCCACCAGAGCCCGTCAGTCCGTCAACCCACCGGCCCGTCAACCCACCGTCCACTGCCAGGGCGCCGGTCCGCGCTCCCCGCGCAGGCAGGAGAGGCGGTACAGGGCCTCGCGGTGGTGCCGGCTGCCGAGCGCGGCCCGGCGCACCTCGCGGAGGGTGTCGGCGAGCGCCAGGATCTCCCGCAGTACGGGGTAGCCGCCCCACTGCGTCAGGTCGCCGCCGTACGGCAGCCCGGGGCTGAACCGGGTGTAGGCGGCGGCGAACTCCCGGTACGCGTCCTGGTGTCCGTGCACCAGGTCGGCACGCCAGCGGGCGGCCGCGAGGTCCCATTCGCGCTGCCCGCGCAGCAGCGGCCGGGTGAGCACCAACTGCCGGGTTCCCCGGCGTTCGTAGCAGATCGCCGGGTGCCGGCCCGCCAGGATCGTGGTCGGCGGGGTCGGCCAGTCCAGCCGCCGCCAGTGCTCGGAGAGCCCGGCCGCCCGTTGGCGGATCCACTCGGCGTCGCCGGCCCGCAGCCGTACGCGCTCCAGCCCGTCCAGCAGGCCGTCGAACGGGTCGTGGTCGCCCGCCGCGGACGGCGGGGGCGGGGGCAGCAGGTGCACGGCGGCGGCCGCGTAGGCGGCGGCGGTCGGGTCGCCGCCGTCCCGGTGGCCCCGGGGGCGCTCCCAGAAGGTCACGAAGCGGGAGCCGCCGGCGACGGCTCGGTCGTACCGCGGCAGCAGCACGTTGAGACCGCAGTCCCGGACCCGGTGCGCGGCGGCCATCAGCGGGTGGGCCTGCCAGGCCCGCTCGGGCGGGTGCACATAGGCGAGCGCGTCGGCCCGGGGCAGCGACCACACCGCGAAGGCGTCCTCCTCCCCGGTGAACTCGGCCTGCTCGGCGGGGATCCCGAGGGCGGCGGCGGCCCGGGCCACGGCCTCGTGGTCGGCCTCGATCCGCTGCGCGCGGGCGGTGTTGCCCAGGCGGATCAGGGTACGGGTTCGCGGTCCTGGCGACATGGGGTCCTTCCTGGTGTGGCTTCCGCGGGGCCTCCGGTCGAACCGGACGTGCGACAGCGACACGGAACGTGCAACAGCCGAACGGAACGGAACGTGCGGCGGCGGCACGGCAGTTACGGCGACGGCGCGGGAGACGCGGCGGCGGAAGCGACGCTAGGGGACCCGACGACCGGCGGGCAGCCCTGTTGGGGTTTCCTGAGGGACAGTTGGGGAGTTCTTCGAAGTCCGGTCCGGTCCGACCCGGCCGCCGGTCACTGCTCGTAGGTCTCCACCAGCGGCGCGTGCCCGTTCCAGGTGGCGAAGACCGAGGAGGTGTGGCCGTCCTTGGTGAAGTCGACCCGCAGCCAGGTGTCGGTGCGCCACACCTGGACGGCCCACCCCGGACCGGGCGAGGCGGAGATGAGGGTCGCCGCGTCGCGGCCGAGGGCCAGTGCCACCTGGCCGCCCCGGACGGTGTAGCCCCGGTTGTCGCCCGGCCCGGCGGCCGTCGCGGGGGCGGTGGCGGTGGCCGTCGCGGGGGCGGTGGCCGTCCGGGTGCCGGCGGCCGGGCTGCTCGCGGCCGGGACGGACGGGCCGGTACTCCTGGGCGCCGCGGTCGACGGCGCCGCCGGACGGCCCGAGGACGGCGCGGCCGCGGCGGCGGGGACCGGCGGCAGGGCGCCGGGGTGGGCGCTCGTCCGGTCCGGCACGAACACCGCGTCCGGCGACCCGAAGACCGCCTCCCGCAGCACCAGATTGACGCCCGCCCAGGAAATCGCAGCCGCCGCCGCGGTGGCGGCGAGCCACGCCGTCGCCATGGTCCGGATTCGCATGGCCGCCATCCTGCACCACGGTAGCGGGAATACGGACACCGAGGTCGGACTTCCGGGGAGAAGTGGCCCCGAGGGTATCCGGTGGTGTATTCATCCTGCGATACCCGGAGCTCTCGGATCGCAGGTGGGAATATGTCTCGGACGTGGCGGGGAATACCCCGGGTGCGGCTCCGGTGAGGGGCGGAATGGCCCGGTTCGCGGTCGCCGTGGCGGCGATGGTCGCCCTGGCGTTCCTGATCCCGCTGGCCCTGACGGTCCGCGAGTTCGCCCGGGAGCGGGCGTTCACCCAGGCCGAGCAGCAGGCCGCCGCGATCGAGCCGGTGCTGGTCGTGACGGTCGAGCAGGAGCAGCTGCGGCGGGCGCTGGCGAGCATCCCGGCGGGCCGGGCGGACCGGATCGCGGTCCATCTGCCGTCCCGGGCCGCGGTCGGCGCGCCGCACGCGGACCCGGCGCAGGTGGGGGCCGCCGCCCGGCAGGGCCGCTCGTACACCGCGCGGGTGCCGGGCGGGTACGCGGTGCTGCGGCCGGTGGTGGTGGAGTCCGGGGAGGTCGCCGTGGTGGAGGTGTACCTGCTGGACGCCGACCTGACCCGGGGCCTGTGGAGCACCTGGCTGGTGCTCGGCGGGGTGGCCGCCTGCCTGGTGCTGATCTCCAGCCTGGTCGCGGACCGGCTGGCGGCCCGGCTGGTGGGCGCCACCCGCGACCTCGCGGCGGTCGCCCGGACGCTCGGCTCGGGCGACCTGAACGCGGTCGCCGACACCCGCGGGCCGTACGAACTGCGCGAGGTGGGGCTGGCGTTCAACGCGATGGCCCGGCGGATGCGGCAGATGATCACCGCGGAGCGGGAGTTCGCCGCCGACCTGTCGCACCGGCTGCGCACCCCGCTGACGGCGCTGCGGTTCACCGCGACCGCGCTCGACGACAGCCCGATGGCCGACCAGACCCGCGAGGTGGCCGATTGGCTGGAGCGCGAGGTCGACTCCGTGATCACCAGCGCACGGGCCGGCAGCGAGCGGCGCGAACCGGCGCAGTGCGACGCCGCGGAGGTGCTCGGCGAACGGATGGCGTTCTGGTCGGCACTGGCCGAGGACCAGGGCCGCCGCTGGGACTGGACGGCCGACCCCGGACCGGCCGCGGTGCCGGTGGGACGGGCGGACCTGGCCGCCGCACTGGACGCGGCGCTCGGCAACGTCTTCCGGCACACCCCGCCGGCCACCGGCTTCGCGGTGGCGCTGCGGACCGGCGAGCGGGTGGTGATCACGGTCGGCGACGCGGGTCCGGGCCTCGCCGACCCGCAGGCCGCGCTGCGCCGCGGCCACGGCGCGGAGCGGGACGGTTCCACCGGGCTCGGCCTGGACATCGTCCGGCGGGTGGCCGAGGACGCGGGCGGCGGGCTGCGCCTGGGCCGGGCCGCGCTCGGCGGCGCGGAGGTCGAACTGACGCTGCCGGCCGGCCCCGCCCCGGAGCTGTTCATCGCCCCGGCCGGGCCGCGGCGGCGGCCGGGCGCCCGGCGGCGCGGGCGCCGTCCGGGCCGCGCGGGCAGTACGGGCAGTACGGGCAGTACGGGCCGTCAGGCCGAGCCCGGCGCGGCCTTCGGACTGCCCCGGCGCGGCGAGTTGTAGTTTCTTTAAAGACGGCGGGAAACGAGTTAAGACATCCGTTGCAGGAACGTTATCGAGTCGCTTTCCGGCAGCCGAAGCGCTGTTAGAGTCCGGTGCCGTGAAGACCGGAACCATAAACCTCGTCCGCATTTCCGTGCCGCTTTCCGCGGCGCTCGCCACGACGGCCTGTGCGGGAATTCTTTTCGCCGGTCCGGCGCAGGCGGCCGACCCCGTTCCGGGCGGCGGCCGGTCGGCCGCCTGCCCAGGCGCCGGCCAGTTCCCGCCGATCGGCCACGACCCGAAATTCACCGACGGCAATGTGGCACTCTTCGCCGGCGGCGGCTACACCGTCGACGGCGGGGCCGCCGAGGCGGAGGGCCTGCTGGTGGTGGCCGGGGACGCCACTTTCGCCAAGAGCCCGGGCGGAGTGTTCAACGTCGGCCGGGTCGGCGCGGGTTCGGGCATCCTGCCCGCCTCCGGCCAGGTGATGCTGGCCGTCGGCGGGAACCTGCGGATCGCCAAGGGCACCACCGTCGACGTCGGCTCCGGGCTGATCACCGGTCCCGGCTACGGCGGCGGCGTCCGGGCCGGCGGCCGCATCGACGAACAGGGCAGCCTGCAGACCAACGGCGGGGAGCGCCGCTCGGGCGACGGCCCGGCGGCCGCGCTCGACCCGTACGCCGGCTTCGGCGCGACCCTGCAGGCCCAGTCCGCCGCACTCGGCGCGCTGAAGCCCACCGGCACCACCACGGTGTCCGGCGGGTCGGTGACCTTCCGCAGCACCGGCCCGTCCAACGGCACCCTCCAGGTGTTCGAGATCGCCTCCGCGGACCTGGACGGCGCCTCCACCTTCCTCTTCGAGTCGATCCCGGCGGACGCCTCGGTGGTGGTCAACGTCACCGGCACGCACCCGGTGTCGATCTCGCCGATGGCGGTCGGCTACAACGGCGACCGGGTCGACCTGTACAGTTCCGCGCACTTCGGGGAGGCCTCCGCCAAGGTGCTCTACAACCTGCGGGAGACGCCGAAGCTGACGCTCGGCGGCGGCGGCAACTTCATCGGCTCGCTGCTGGCCCCGAAGGCGTCCGCCGACCTGACCGCCAGCACCAACGGCCGGGTGTACGTCGGCGGCGACATCCACACCCACGGCTCCGGCAACGAGAGCCACAACTACCCCTGGACCGGCGCCCCGGCATTCTCCTGCACCCCCACGCCCGCGCCGCAGCCCAGCACCCCGGCGAGCCCCGCCCCGTCCCCCAGCACGCCCGGTACCGCTCCCTCCCCCACGCCCAGCACCCCCACCGGGCACAAGCCGTCCCCGACACCCACCACCCCGCACCCGGCCACGCCCGGCGCCCCCGCCCCGTCCGCCTCGCCCGGCGCCCCCGGGGGCCACACCCCGGGCACCTCGCTCGCCTTCACCGGCTCCACGGGCACCTTCGCCCTCGCCGGCGCGGGGGCGGCCGCGGTCGCCGCGGGCGGCACCCTCCTGGTGGTCACCCGCCGCCGTCGCCGTCGCGGCAACTGACGGCCCATCGACCGCGGGCGCGGCAACACCCCCCGGACGCCGCGCCCGCACCTCCTTCCCCCGACGCCCCGACCGCCCGTCCCGGAGGGACCGCACCATGTCGTACCCGCGCTGCACCGACTGCGGCTCACCACGGACCGGCGACGCGTGCCACTGCGCCCCCGCACCCACACCTGCACCCGTGGAACCGGTCCCGCTGGTGCGCCCGTACGCCCCACCCGCCCGCCACTCCGAACTCCCCTCCTCTCCTGCACAGTTCGCCGCCCCCCAGGTTCCCGATCCGGGCCGCGCGGCGAGCCTGGGCGAGTACGCGATCAGCCCGGCGCGGGCGCTCACGGCCGGTGTCGACCGGCGGGGCGACGTCGAGCGGCAGGGCGGCGTCGGACGGCAGAGCGGCACACACCGGCTCCGGGCCTGGACCGCGCGCCGCGCCGGTGTGCTGCTCATCTCCTCGTGCGTCCTGGCGGTGTGCGGCGGCGGCCTGGGCACCACCCTGCTGGCCCCGCCGCACGCCGACCGCGCCGACCCTGCACCACCCGCCCTGGAACTCCTTCCCCAACCGACCGGCCCCGCCCCCGCGACCACCGCCGCACCGCCCGTACCGTCCGCCCCGCCGGACACCACCGGAAGCCCCACCGCCACAGCGAGCGGCCCCACCCGCCCCCGGACGGCCACCCCCCGCACCCCGACCACCCCGACCGGACGCCCAACCACCCCCGCGACGCCGTCCGCCGGGCCGAGCACACCCACGGCCGCCCCGCCCAGCAGCCGCCCGCCGACGCCCACCACCGACACCGGCCCGGTCCTCCGGTACGGCGACAGCGGCCCCCAGGTACGCCACCTGCAGACCCTGCTGCTGGACCTGGCCTGCGCACCGTCCCGCTACCGCACCATCACCGGGACCTTCGACGACTGGACCAGGTCCATCCTGACCTCCTTCCAGCGCGGCGCCGGCATCCGCGGCGAGGACGGCACGTACGGCCCGGCCACCCGGGCGGCGCTGGAGGCCGCCGTGCCGCGCTGCTGAACGACCGCCCTCCCCTCCTGACCTCCCGACCTCCCGATTGACCGACCCACCGACCCACCGACCTCCGACGGGACGGACACCGTGAACGCACCCCTGCCCGGCGACCTGCTCTCCGCCGTTCTCGACGCCCTGCCCGACCCGGTCCTGCTGATCAACAGCAACGGCACCGTGCTCGCCGCCAACTCCCCCGCCCACCAGGCGTTCCAGGCCCCGGGAACGGTCCTGGTCGGCCTGGGCGTCCTCGATCTGCTGCCCGGTCTGGACCCGCGCCGCATCCCCGGTTCGATGCGGCCTGCGGACGGACCGGGCCCCGCCGAGACCGTCCGGACCACCGCCCGCCGCACCGACGGCACCGCCTTCCCCGCCGAGGTCCGTACCAGCGAACTCGACAGCGGCCCGGCCGCCCTGCTGCTGCCGTCCGCCGACCACGCCCCCACCGGCCTGCTCCTGCTGAGCACCCGGGACCTGACGGACAGCCGGCGCACCCACCGCGAACTGCTCCGGCTGCGGGCCGAGACCGAGACGGTGCTGCGCACCTGTTCCGAAGGCCTCCTCGGGGTCGACACCGACGGGCGCCTGGTTCTGGCCAACCCGGCCGCGCTGCGCCTGCTGCGCTACCGGGCCGACGAGATCTCCGACCGGCCCCTGCAGTTTCTGCTGTACCCCGCAACGCCCACCACCCCGCCCGTCCTCCCGCCGACCGCCCCGCCCGCGCTCCTCACCGCGCTCGCCACCGGCCGCCGCTGCGGCGGAACCGCACTGCTCCGCCGCAGCGACGGACTCCCGGTCGCCGTCGACCTGCACGCCGTGCCGGTGCACGTCGACGGACGGGTGGTCGGCGCGATGATGGCGTTCACCGACCGGAGCCGGGAACTGGCCGCCGCCGCCGAACGCGCCCACCTGACCGCCCTGCTGCGCGAGCGCCTCGGCCCCTCCACGGCCCTCCTCGCCGACCGGCTGACCCGGCTCGCGCACGACCCGGCGTCCCGGCTGTGGCCCGAGGCGATCGGCGAACTGCGACAGCTGGCAAGCGAGTTCGCCAGCTCGCGGGAGCTGCTCGAACAGGCCCTCGCCGACTGCCCGCCGCCCGCCGGGACAGCCGAACCGCTGCGCGCCGAACCGGTGCGCACCGAACCGCTGCGCGCCGAGCCGGTGGAACTGCGCCACGTGCTGCGCCGCGCCGTCGACCGGGCCAGCTCCCTCGCCGGGTCGGGCCGGGTGCGCTTCACGGTGCACGCCGCCGCGGTCGAGGTCAGCGCCGACCCGTACCTGCTGGCCGAGGCGCTGGCCCACTTGGCGGCCGACGCCGGACGTACGACCGACCGAGCGGCCGGGGACCGGACCGCCGGCCAGGACCCGCCGACCGTCCTGCTGGCCGGCGCACGGGACGGCAGCGGCGTCCGGATCGAGATCACCGGCCCGGGCGGTGACGGCGACTCCGGGCACCTGCCGCTGGCCCGCGAAATGGTCGCGGTCCACGGCGGCGTCCTGCAACCACGTCGCCCGGCCGACCGCTCGGGCATCACCTACATCGTCGACCTGCCCCTCTCCCCCGCCGACGGGCCGACGGGCGGCGGCTCCGCGCTGCCCGCCCCGGGCCCGCGGCGCCGGCACGCCCGGCCCGCGGCCGTCCCCGAACTGCCCGCCGGCTCGACGACCGCAGCTCTGCCCGCCCGACCCGCGCAGCCGGCCCTCGGCCCGGCGCCTGCCATCGCGTCCGGTGCCGCGCCCGACTCGGCCGCCGGGCGGCACCGCGCCGCCGCTGCGCCGCCGCCCGAGGCCGCCGCGCTCCGCCCCGTCTGACGCACCACCACCCTCACCCTTCTCGCCACCGTCCTCGCCGCCGCCCACCGGCCCGTGCCCCGAAAGGGAACCCCATGCCCCCGTACCGCCGGCTGCTCGCCCCGGGACTGCTCATCGCCGCGCTCGCCGTGGCCGCCACCGCCGGGCCCGCCCAGGCGCACGGCTCGCTCCAGAAGCCGCTCAGCCGGCTGGAGGGCTGCTACCTGGAGGGCGCCGAACACCCCAAATCGGCCGCCTGCCAGGCGGCCGTCGCCGCCGGCGGCACCGCCGCGCTGTACGACTGGATGAGTCTGCGGATCGGCGACGCGGCCGGACGGCACCGCCAGCTGATCCCGGACGGCCGGCTTTGCAGCGCCGGGAACGACATGTACAAGGGACTCGACCTGCCACGCGCCGACTGGCCCGCCACCAACCTGAGGTCCGGGGCGCCCTACACCTTCGAGTTCCGCGCCACGGCACCCCACAAGGGCACCTTCCAACTCTTCCTGACCAACTCCCACTACTCCCCCACCAAGCCGCTGACCTGGGCCGACCTCGACCCGCAGCCCTTCCTCACGGCCACCGACCCGCAACTGTCGAACGGCTCCTACCTGCTCCCCGGCACGGTCCCCGCCGGGCGGACCGGACGGCAGCTGATCTACGTCATCTGGCAGCGTTCGGACAGCCCCGAAGCCTTCTACTCCTGCTCCGACGTCGTCTTCGACGGCACCGGCACGGCCGCCACCGCACCAACCGCCGCACCGTCCACCACCACGGCCGGCCACGACCACGGCACCACGCCGTCCGCCAGCCACACATCCACGTCCACACCCACAGCCACAGCCACGCCCAGCCCGAGCGTGGCCCCGCCGTCCGCTTCCACCCCACCGGTCCCCGCCGCGCCACCCACCTTGCCGCCCACCACCCTCGACACACCCCAGCAGGTCGCCCGGACCGGCTCGGACCGCTCGACCGCCCTGATCATCGCGATCTACGCCGCCTTCCTACTCGCCGGAGTGACCATCCTGTTCCACCGCCGCCTAACCCCCGGCCGGGGCAACCACCGCTGACGGCCTCGGGCACGATCGGCGCGTGGCCTGCGGGCGGCCTGCGGGCGGCCGCACCCTGGAACCCTCCGTGGGGTCGCGGGCCGCGGGCGGAAGGTCAGCGGTGCTCGGGGTTCTCGAAGTCGAAGCGGCAGCCGGCGTCCCACTCGGATCGCTGGTTGCCGTGGGCGGGGATGCCACCGGCGTCCTTGAGCATCCGGGCCAGGTGAAGGAGGTTCCAGGTCATGAAGGTGGTGTTGCGGTTGGTGAACTCGTTCTCCGGCCCGCCGGAACCGGGATCGAGGTAGGACGGGCCCGGACCGGCCGCGCCGATCCATCCCGCGTCGGCCTGCGGCGGGATCGTGTAACCCAGGTGCGGCGCGGACCCGACGCGGAGTCCGCGCGTCCCGGGCCGACTGCCGCGCACGCCCCCCCCGGGGCCGGCCACGTCCGCCCCGCCTCCGTTCGCCGAGGCGTCAGCGCCCGGCCGCCCTGGTCCGCTCGTAGTGGTGGGCCGCGCGGGCCCTGGTCCCACAACCGGCGGAGCACCACTCACGGCGTGGATGGTTCCTGACGAAGTACAGGACGCAGCCGGGGGCCTGGCAGGCCCGCAGTTCGGCAGCCTGGTCACCGGTGAACAGGTCGACCGCCTGTTTGGCGATCTCGGCGAGGCCCGTGGTGACGGGCGGCGTCGCACTCCGCGCGAGGGCCGACGGGCGCTCCCCCCACGACAGCTCCCGCCAACGGGCCGCGGCATGGACCTGCCGGTTGACCTCCTCGACCGCGCCCGACGGCACGTCGCCACCCCGGACCACGACACCCGCGAGGTCGCGAATCGCGTCCCGCAGGGCCCGCGCGGTGCGCAGTTCCTCGACGCCGACGCCCAGCAGATCGGCGTCCGTGCACGGCTCGACGAACCGGTCCCGGTTGTCGCGGAATCACGCGGCCACGTGCCCGACGGTCTGCAGCCCGTCGGTCTGCAGCCCGTCGACAAGGCGCCCGCGCACCGCGTAGGTGGCGTTGGCCAGCTCTATCGGCAGCAGCTCTCCCAGCCCGGGAGCTCCACCGTCCTCCAGCTCCTCGACCTTCATAACCTCACGGTAACCCCGCCTTGCATCCGTGAGCTTGTCGCCGCGGTCGTACCAGACGACCCGGTTGGTGCTCGGCAGCGACGCGGCCGCGGGCGTGCAGAGCACACCAGCGATGGCACTCTCCCCGTAAGCGAACCCGGCCGCGTAGTGACCCTTGGGGCACTCCGGCTTCTCGTGGTGGCGGACCAACTCCGTGGTGACCTGCTTCTGGTCCTTGACGACCACCCGTCACCGGTGCCAGTGGCGGGCTGGTTGACGTCGGTGTTCTGGTTGTCGTGGCGGAGGTTGAGCATGTTCCAGCGAGCGGCCTTGACGACCTTCCCGGACTTTGCCGGTGGCGTTCACGAGCTTGTTCCAAGCGGGGGTGCGCCAGTCACCGGGGTCCACCAGATGTCGCCGGTGGACGGGTCCACGGCCACGTCGGTCGGTTCGCAGTGTCCACCGTCCGCGTACACGGCCACCGGAGAACGCTCGATCCGCAGGAATTCCCTGCCGCCCAGCGAGTACTTCACCACGCCGCACATGTCCAGAGCCGAGAGCTGATGTTCAAACGCGCCGCCGTCGCCCGTTGGATACCGCGCCCCTGCGGTGCTACCTGACGTTCGGTTCGAGTGCCGGGTTCTCGCTCCCTTCTGCGCCCCCGGAGTCTCAGTCCTCACCCGCCGCCAGGCTCCAGGTTTCCGCTGCCCAGGCCCTCGCGGGCGATGTCGGCGAGTCTCTGCGCGGCCTCGGCCACACGTCCGGCCTCGCGCTCCATCTCGAGCAGAGCTCGGAACGCGGTTCCATAGCGGCGCTGGACGGGGAGTTCGCGTTGGGGAATGCGGGCGCCCTTGACGTCGATGCGGTAGGAGCCGCTCTGTGAAGTGGAGCGGCGGACGTTGGAGCCGGCGCGGAGGAACCCGTCGAGGTAGTCGGGGTCGACCTGGCCGCCGATGACCCGGGGTTCGCCGGCCTGCAGTTCGACGAGTCCGGCCCGGATGAGGTCGGAGACGGTAACGGTGGCGCCGTCCCACAGGTCGGCACCGTCGCCACGGTGCAACTCGGGTAGCTGGTTGCGCAGCCCGGCGAGGGCGTCGGCAAGGGCGGAACGTGCCTGTTCGTACTCGTGGGCAAGGTCGCGTCGGACGGTGGGCAGGTGGACGGCGGGGGTGAGGTCGACGACATCGTCGAGCAGATCGACCAGCGGAACGTCGACGAACTGTGCGTCTGTCGGCTGCAGCGGGCCACCGGGGTTGTTCTCGGTCAGGTCGATCAGGTGGACACTGTCGGGACGCGGCTCGCCCTCTTCCGGCCGCCGCAGGGTCCAGAGGTGGATCGGCAGGACGTGACCGGAGGCGACCCCGCCGGGCAGGGCGACGATCTGGCGGACGATTCCGCGGCGGACCAGCTCGGCACGGATCCGACGACCGGCTTTCCGGTAGGCAACGGAGGCGGGCATCACCATGAGCACGTGGCCGCCGGGCGCAGTGTGCGCATACGCGTGTTGGAGCCAGGCCAGTTCGCCCTCTGCGCGGGACGGGGTACCGAACTCCCATCGATGGTCGAGCAGCAGCTCGTCCCGGCCCCAGTCCCCAGCGGCGACGGGTGGGTCGCAGAGCACCAGGTCGGCGGCGAGCCCCGGGTGGCGGTCGGCCCGCAGGGAGTCGCCATGGGAGACCCGGACATCACCGTAGTCGGCGAGCGAGGAGCGGGCGAGGACGATGTCCACGGCGTCGGCGTCACTGTCCTGGCCGATTCGGATGAGATCGGGTCCGGATCCTGGCGCGAGGAGCAGGGCTCCGATGCCACATGCCGGATCGAACACGGTCCAGCCCGGCTGGGGTTCCGGCGCGAAGTGGCCGACCGCCCGGACGATGAGTGGGGATGTGACCTGGTCGGACCCGGCGCGACGAGCGGAGTCGGCCATCCGGTCGGTGAGCGCGCGCAATGCGGCGTTCGGATCCGACTCCTCGGCGAACCGGTCGAGCAGGGCCCGCACCGCAGCGGGCAATTGGTGGTCCGCGTCCGCAGGGGCGCTTCCGAAGGAACTCAGACGTGTGAAGTGCCTCGCTGCGGCAGCCACGCCGGCGACCGTGGCGTCGCCGTAAGCGGCGCGCAGCGCCTGCCAGGTCTGGACCTCCAGGGAGACGTCCTGGTGCCGGTCACGTCGACGCAACCATTCCTGCACGGCGGGCCAGTCGAAGAGCGGGCTCGAGACGCTCCCGGCCGCGGCCGGCGGGAAGTCCTCGTAGCGCCGCCGCCAGTTGGAGACCGCAGCTCGGGTGACGCCGGCAAGGCGGGCGATCTCGGCACTGGTGACCAGCGTGGCTGGTTGTACGTCGCCGGGGACCGGTCGGGGCACAGCTGGGTCTTCCATGGCCGCCACCGTACACGCAGATGCCCGCATTCACAGGGGCGCATGGGTGTGTTGACATCACTCACGCATGGATCCGCCCCCCAAGGGCGCCGGCAGTGTGCAGATGAAATGAGATCCCATCACTAAAGTAAGTTGACACGGTCAACGCATTCTTGATTTTGTGCACAGGTTGTCCAGTAGGCTGGCAGACAGCAGGACGTCCGCCTGCCGCGCACGACGCACAACGAGACTGAAACACGTGAGGCAGGGGAGCGCGAGTGGGTCTGGGGAAGGTCGCGAACAGGTTCAGCGTCGTGGGGCCCGTCGGCCGCGGCAACATGGGAGAGGTCCACCGGGCGGTCGACCTCGAGGCCCCGGAGAGCTCACCGGAGCGGGAAGTCGCTCTGAAGACCATCCTGCGCAGCCGGACCGGGCTCGCGATCGACGCGTCCCAGGACAGCAAGGACGTCGAGCGGTTCCGCCGCGAGGTGGACATCATGCGCCGTCTCTCGCCCCGCCACCCCAATCTGACCCGGCTCATCGCCGGAGGTGTGGACACTCCAGCCACCGGCGGCAGCCTGCCGTACCTGGTGATGGAGCTGCTCGACGGAAGCCCGCTCGACGACCTGATCGAGGAGGAGCCGCAGCTCCCGGTCTCCTGGGCCGCCGCCATCGCCGCGCAGATCGCGGCGGGCCTGGCCTCGGCGCACGCAGCCGGTATCGTCCACCGTGATCTCAAGCCGGCCAACGTGATGCTCACCCACGACGGCACGGTCAAGATCCTCGACTTCGGCATGGGCCGGATCGTCGACGACCCCGACCGGACGCGGCTCACCAGCACCGGGGTGGGCGTCGGCACCGCCCGCTACATGGCTCCGGAGCAGTTCCGGGCCGAGCAGGTGACGGCACCGGCCGACCTGTACGCGCTGGGCTGCATCCTGTACGAGCTGCTGATCGGCAAGCCACCCTTCGCCGCCACGACGCCCTTCGGCCTCGCCGAGCAGCACCAGCACGACGCCCCGCCGTCGCTCACGGTCGTCCGCCCGGACCTGCCTCCCCAGCTGGTGCGACTCGTCTCCCGACTCCTGGAGAAGGACCAGGCCAACCGGCCCGAGAACGCCACCCTGGTCCGCGAGGCGCTGGTCCCGCTCGCCCTGGCCCCGGACGAGACCTCTGCCCTGCTCGCCCCGCACTGGACGGCGATGGACCCGGTCGAGCGGCTGCGCGCCGACTTCCCCGAACCGGTACCGGCAGCCCCCGTCCCGGTTCCGCGTCCGCCGCGCCGGAGGTCGGACGCGATGGACGTGTTCGGCATCCACGCGACCCTGATCGACGAGTACGAGCGCTTCACCAAGGGGGCCGCCGACGTCCGGGACAGCCGGATCGCCGGCTTCATCGAGGACGATCTGGCGGGCAAGTCGCAGTGGCCCGCCCCGTGGCTCTCCCTCAACCCCTTCTTCGCGGACGGGGGCCAGGTCACCGACCTCGTACGGGACGACGTCCTCGACCCGAAGTGCGCCGAGATCTTCCAGGCGGACAAGAAGAAGACCTCGCCGCGCCCCGACGGCCGGCCGCTCACACTCCACCGCCACCAGCGCGAGGCGATCGAGGCTGCACAGGCCGGCGACTCCTACGTGCTCACCACGGGCACCGGCTCCGGCAAGTCGCTCTCCTACATCGTCCCGATCGTCGACCGGGTGCTCAAGGAGCGCGCGATCGAGCGGCCGGGTGCACCCAGGCGGGTGCGCGCGATCGTCGTCTACCCGATGAACGCGCTCGCCAACTCCCAGCGCCGGGAACTGAAGAAGTACCTGCGGTACGGATTCGGCAAGGGCAACGAGCCGGTCACCTTCGGCCGTTACACCGGCCAGGAGAGCGAGGAGCAGCGCGAGGAGCTGCGCAGGAACCCCCCGGACATCCTGCTCACCAACTACGTGATGCTGGAGCTGATGCTCACCCGGCCCGACGACCGGAAGAGCCTGATCCGCATGGCCGAGGGCCTGCAGTTCCTGGTCTTCGACGAACTGCACACCTACCGCGGCCGGCAGGGAGCCGACGTCACCCTGCTGATCCGCCGGGTCCGCGAGGCATGCCGGGTGGCGGACACGCTCCAGTGCATCGGCACGTCCGCGACCATGTCGACGGAGGGCAGCTGGGAGGAGCAGCGGCAGGAGGTCGCCAAGGTGGCCGGCCGACTCTTCGGCACGACCGTGCTGGCGAGGCGGGTGATCGGCGAGACGCTCGTCCGCGCCACCGGGGAGCCGCCCGCGACCGTCCCGGCCGAACGGCTGCGGGCCGTCGCCGCGCCCCGCGGGTACGAGGCACTGACGAAGGACCCGCTGGCCCGCTGGATCGAGTCGCGGTTCGGGCTGGAGTACGAGGAGGGGACCGGCCGTCTGCGCCGCCGCTCCCCCGACAAGATCGAGGAAGCCGCGTCCGAGCTCGCCGCGGTGTCCGGGATCCGCGAGGAGACCATCCGGGAGGCGATCAGGGCGACGCTGGAGGCCGGCTCGCAGGCCAAGCACCCGGTGACCGAGCGGCCGCTGTTCGCGTTCCGCCTGCACCAGTTCCTGTCCAAGGGCGACACCGTCTACACCACCCTGGAAGACCCGCTCAACCGGCCGCTGACCCGCACCTACCAGCTGGAGCTGGCCGCCCGCGACGGCGGCGCCGGCCGGCCGCTCTTCCCGCTGGCGTTCTGCCGCGAGTGCGGCCAGGAGTACGTCACGGTGTGGCGCACCACCGAGGACGGCACGGTTCGCTACGAGCCGCGGCGTGACACCTCCGCCTCCGGCGGGCGCGCGGGCGAGGGCTACCTCTACATCGGCGTGCCGGGCGAGGACTACGAGTGGCCGGCCGACCCTCAGCGCGCGGTCGACGACCGCCGGCTCCCCGAGTCGTGGCTGGAGCCGGACGCCAACGGCGCCACCGTGGTGAAGAGGTCCTACCGGCCGCGGGTACCGCAGCGCGTAGTGGTCGACCCGCACGGCGGCGAATCGAGCGAGGGACTGGTCGCCGCGTTCGTGCCCGCCCCGTTCCTCTTCTGCCTGCACTGCCAGATCTCCTACGAGCAGACCCGCGGCCGGGACTTCGCCAAACTGGCGACCCTCGACCAGGAGGGCCGCTCCTCGGCGACGTCCGTGATCTCCGCGTCGATCGTGAAGTCGCTGCGCACCGTGCCGGAGGAGGTGCTGTCCGCGGAGGCCCGCAAGCTGCTCACCTTCGTCGACAACCGGCAGGACGCCTCCCTCCAGGCCGGTCACTTCAACGACTTCGCCCAGGTCACGCAGTTGCGCGGAGCCCTGTACCGGGCAGCGCTGCAGGCCGGGGAGGAGGGGCTGCGCCACGACGACCTGGCGCAGGCGGTCACCGACGTCATGGGGCTCGCCCCGCGCGAGTACACCGGCAATCCGGCCATGGCGCCCGGGCTGGAACGGCGGGCCGGTAAGACGTTCCGCGATGTCGTCGGCTACCGCCTCTACCGGGACCTGGAACGCGGCTGGCGCATCACCATGCCCAACCTGGAACAGACCGGCCTGCTCCGCATCGACTACGAGGACCTGGACTGGATCGCCGCTCACCAGGACGACTGGAACACCGCGCACGAGGCCCTGCGCGAGGCCGAGCCAGCCCTGCGCAGCGAGGTGGCCCGCGCCCTGCTCGACTACCTGCGCCGGGCCCTCGCCATCGACGTCCAGTACTTCCGCGACGACTTCGACAGCCTGCAGCGCGCCAGCGAGGAAAGGCTGACCGGCCCCTGGGTGCTGGCAGAGAGCGACAAGCCCGGCATCGGCACCGCCTACCCGACCGCATCCAAGCCCGGCATGGAGCGCACCGCGCTGTTCCTGTCCGCACGCGGCAAGTTCGGCAAGTACCTCAGGCGCACGGCACCGGCCTTCCGCGCCCTCGACGTGGCCGGGCTCCAGAAGGTCATCGAGGACCTGCTGAAGGTGCTGTGCGCCAGGGAGCTGGTACGCGAGGTGGAGGTCGTGCCCGAGACCTCCGGCCCCGCCTTCCGTCGCCGCCCCGCCGAGAAGCGAACCGGCTACCGGGTGTCCGCGGCCGTACTGGTCTGGCGTGCGGGAACCGGCGAGACCGGAGCCATCGATCCGCTTACCCGTACCTACAACCGCGGCGAGGGCCCGCGCGTCAACCCCTTCTTCCGGCGCCTCTACCAGGACGCCGCGGCCGGCCTCGCCGGGCTCTTCGCCCGCGAGCACACCGCACAGGTCACCCCGGAGGAGCGCGAGCAGCGCGAGAAGGATTTCCGCACCGCCGCCCTGCCGCTGCTGTACTGCTCCCCCACGATGGAGCTGGGCGTAGACATCTCCTCGCTCAACGCCGTCATGATGCGCAACGTGCCGCCCACGCCGGCCAACTACGCCCAGCGCTCCGGCCGGGCCGGCCGGTCCGGGCAGCCCGCCTTGGTCACCACCTACTGCGCAACGGGCAACAGCCACGACCAGTACTACTTCCGCCACTCGCAGGCGATGGTCGCCGGGCAGGTCGTCCCGCCGCGCCTGGACCTGGCCAACGAGGACCTGGTCCGCTCCCACCTGCAGGGCATCTGGCTGGCCGAAACGGCCATGCGGCTGGGCCGCGCCGTCCCGGACGTCATCGACGTCACCTACGACCCCGACGGGGAGGAACGCCCCGACCCCGAGATGCCGCTGCCGCTGCGCCCCGACATCCGCGACCTGTCCCTCGACGAGGACGCCCGGCTCCGGACCGTCGCGGCCGCCCGTACCGTCCTTACGCCGCTGATCACCGCCTTCGCGGACACCACCTGGTGGTACGACACCTGGATCGAGGACCATGTCGCCAAGGCCCCCGCCGCCTTCGACGAGGCATTCGAACGGTGGCGGGACCTGTTCCGTGCCGCCGTGCTCGACCAGTACGAGCAGAACCGGCGAGTCGTCGACACCAGCCTGAGCAACGGTGAACAGTCGCGCGCCCGTTCGCGCCGCCGCGAGGCCGAGACGCAACGCGACCTGCTGCTGAACCGCTCCACGGACGCCAAGTCGGTCATGAGCGACTTCAACCCGTACCGCTACCTTGCCTCCGAGGGCTTCCTGCCCGGCTACAGCTTCCCCCGCCTGCCGCTGGCCGCCTACATCCCGCGTTCCGGTAACCGCCGCAACAGCGACGGCGACTACCTCCAGCGTCCCCGCTTCCTCGCGATCCGTGAGTTCGGCCCAGGCGCGCTGATCTACCACGAGGGCTCCCGGTACCAGGTGACCCGGATCCAGCTCCCGCCGGACGCCTCCGGTGATCTGGCGACGGCCGAGTCCAGGCGCTGCGGCGGCTGCGGCTACCACCACGAGGTCCAGGTCGGCAGCAACCTCTGCGAGATGTGCAAGGAACCCCTGCCCGTCAAGCGCAGCAACCTGCTGCAGTTGCACACCGTCTACACCACCCCCCGTGAGCGGATCTCCTCCGACGAGGAGGAGCGGCGCCGGGCCGGCTTCCGCCTGGAGACCTCCTACGCGTTCCAGGACCACGGCATCCGCAAGGGCCGCCTCACTTCGCACGTCAGCGACGCCGATGACACCCCGGTGCTCGCCCTGGACTACGGCGACTCCGCCACCGTCCGCATCACCAACCTGGGACGGGTCCGCGACAAGGAGAACGAGCCGGACGGCTACTGGCTCGACCTCGGCGACGGCCGCTGGCTCAACGACAAGGCCGCGGCGGACGCCATCGAGGGCACCGGCATGCCGGTCGCCGACGAGGACGGGAACGAGAAGCGCCGCAAGAAGCGGGTCCTGCCGTATGTCCAGGATCGGCGCAACATCCTCGTCGTCACCCTCGACGAGGCGCAGCCGGAGCCGATCGCACTGTCGTTCATGTACGCCCTGGAGCGGGGCATCGAGGCCGCCTTCGAGCTGGAGGACGCCGAGCTGACCGCCGAACTCCTGCCCCCGGACGACGGCCCGCGCCGCCGGATCCTCTTCACCGAGGCAGCGGAGGGCGGCGCCGGTGTGCTGCGCCGGCTCCAGCACGACCGGCACGCGCTCGCCAAGGCCGCCCGCACCGCCCTGAAGATCTGCCACTTCGACCAGCGGGGAGTCGACCAGGGCGGTCCGGACGAGGACCGGGAGTGCGCGCGGGGCTGCTACGAGTGCCTCCTGACGTACGGGAACCAGACCCACCACCAGAAGCTCAGCCGCCACGCGGCCGGCCCGCTGCTGCTGCGGCTCGCGACCGCCGAGACCGAGCGGGCGGCCCGCGGGGAGTCGCGGACCGAACAGTTCCACCGTCTGGCGGCCGATCAGGCCGCTGCCGCGGTGGAGGGTGGGACCGAGCCTTCGGTGACCGGCGCCACACCGGAGACTGTCACCTCGCTGGAGGCCGACCTCGCCGAGCTGGTCGCGGCCGGCGATCTCCTCGGCTGGCTGAAGGCCAAGGGGCACCGGCTGCCGGACGAGGTGTCCGCCTTCGTCCCGGAGGCCGCGGCCCGCCCCGACCTGATCTTCCGCGTCGACGGCGGCAGCGTGGCGGTGTTCGTCGACGGACCCTTCCACAGCGACGACGCCACCCGCGACGCCGACGCGGTGGGCCGGTTGGAGGACAACGGCTGGGACGTTTTGCGGTTCCCTGCCGGGGCGGACTGGGACACTCTCGTCGAGAAGAACGCCGGCTACTTCCGCACCCGCTGACCCACCCCTGCCGGCAGCCCCGGCGTCGAAGCCACTGGTCGAAGACACCTAAGGAACCGAGACACTTCATGAGCCCCACGTACACGGCCGGCTCGCTGGTGACCGCCCGCGGCCGGGAATGGGTGGTGCTGCCCGAAAGCGCCGCCGATCTGCTCGTACTGCGCCCGCTGGGCGGCGGCGACGACGACATCGCCGCCGTCTTCCCGGCCTTCGAGGCTGTCGAGCAGGCAGTGTTCGCCGACCCTGGCCCGGACGACCTGGGCGACCAGTACGCCGCCGGGCTGCTGCGCACCGCGCTGCGCATCGGCTTCCGCGCGGGCGCCGGGCCGTTCCGCTCGCTCGCCTCCATCGCGGTCGAGCCCCGCGCCTACCAGCTGGTGCCGCTGCTCATGGCGCTGCGCCAGCGCACCGTACGGCTGCTGGTCTCGGACGACGTCGGCATCGGCAAGACCATCGAGGCCGGCCTCATCGCCAAGGAGCTGCTGGTACAGGGTGAGGCGAGCCGGCTGGCCGTGCTCTGCTCCCCCGCGCTGGCCGAGCAGTGGCAGGGCGAGCTGCGGGAGAAGTTCGGCATCGACGCCGAACTGGTGCTCTCCTCCACGGTCTCCCGGCTCGAGCGCGACCTGGAGCTCGGCCAGTCGCTCTTCAAGAAACACCCCTACACGATCATCTCGACGGACTTCATCAAGTCCACCCGCCACCGCGAGGACTTCGTCCGCCACTGCCCCGACCTGGTCATCGTCGACGAGGCACACACCTGCGTCGCCGCCGAGGACGCCCACGCAGGCACCAAGTCCGGGGCCAACCAGCTCCGTTACGAGCTGCTCCAGCGCGTGGCCGCCGACCCCGAGCGGCACCTCCTGCTGCTCACCGCGACCCCGCACTCCGGCAAGGAGTCCGCGTTCCGCAACCTGCTCGGCCTGGTAAGGCCCGAGCTGGCCGAGCTGGACCTGGACAACCCGGCCGGCCGGGCCCGGCTCGCCGAGCACTTCATCGCCCGCAAGCGCGCGGACGTCCGCAGCTACCTCACCAAGGAGGACGGCCTCGCCGACGACTCGCTCGCCGAGCGCACCGCCTTCCCCTCCGATCGCTGGACCAAGGACGAGCCGTACAAGCTCGCCCCCGGCTACCGGGCCCTGCTCGACGACGCCATCGCCTACGCGGGCGACCGGGTCCGGGCCGCCGGCGACGAGGGCAAGCGCGAGGCGCGGATCGCCTGGTGGTCGGTGATCGCACTGCTGCGCTCAATGGTCTCCTCCCCCCGGGCCGCCGCCCAGACGCTGCGGACCCGCTCGGCCTCAGCCGTCGCCCGCACCGCTCAGGAGGCGGACGCACTGGGCGCGCCGCTGAACAGCGACGCCGCGGACAGCGACACCCTCGAAGGCCTGGACGTCGCCCCCGGCGCCGGCGAAACCGAGAACGCCGGCGCCCGCCTGAAGGAACTGGCCGAACGGGCGAAGGCCCTGGAGGGCACGCAGCACGACGCGAAGCTGAAGGCGCTGGTCAAGCACCTCAAGTCGCTCCTCGCGGACGGCTACCACCCGATCGTCTTCTGCCGCTACATCCCGACCGCCGAGTACCTCGCCGAGGAGCTGAGCGGAGCACTCGGCCGCAAGGCCAAGGTCGCCGCCGTCACCGGCACCATCTCCCCGCAGCAGCGGCTGGAGCGCATCGAGGAACTCGCCGCCGAGGACGCCGACGACCCGGCCACCCGCCGCGTGCTGATCGCCACCGACTGCCTCTCCGAGGGCGTCAACCTCCAGCACCACTTCGACGCCGTCGTCCACTACGACCTGGCCTGGAACCCGACCCGCCACGACCAGCGCGAAGGCCGCGTCGACCGCTACGGGCAGAAGCGCGACCAGGTCCGTGTCATCACCATGTTCGGCGAGGACAACGGCATCGACGGCAAGGTGCTGGAGGTGCTGTTCGCCAAGCACCGACAGATCCAGAAGGACCTCGGCATCTCCGTGTCCGTGCCCGACGAGACCGCGTCCGGCGTCACCGACGCCATCGTCGAATGGCTGCTGCTCCACGGCCGGCAGGGCGTCCAGGACAGCCTGTTCGACATGCCCAGCGCCCAGCAGTCCTTCGACCAGGCGGAACGGGAGTGGAACTCCGCCGCCGATCGCGAGAAGACTTCGCGCTCCAAGTACGCCCAGCGGTCCATCCACCCCGAGGAGGTCGCCCGCGAGGTGGCCGCCGTCCGGGCCGCACTGGGTGGGGCGGAGGAAGTCCGTGACTTCACCCTCGCCGCGCTGCACGGGCTGGACGCGCTGGTCCGCGACCCCAAGAACGGCACCGGCGACTTCACCGCGCAGGTCGGCGGCACCCCTGCGGGGCTGCGCGACGCGCTCGCCGCCACCCTCGGCGGGCGCATCGTCGAGGAGGACCGCCAGATCCCCTTCCGCACCGACCCTGCGATCGCCCGCGGCGAGGCGGCCCTCGTCCGCACCGACCCAGCCGTCGGAGCCGTCGCCTCCTACGTCCTCGACTCCGCCCTCGACGCCAACACCCCCGGCCCCCGGCCGGCCCGCCGCTGCGGCGTGCTCACCACGGATGCGGTGACCGTCCGCACCACGCTGCTGCTCGTCCGGTACCGCTTCCACCTCACCCTGCCGTCGCGCACCGGGGAGAAGCAGGTGGTCGCCGAGGACGCGCGACTGCTGGCGTTCGAAGGCATGCCGGCCCGGGCCCGCTGGCTCGACGACGCCGCCGCGGCCGCGCTGCTGGCCGCGCGGGCCTCGGACAACACCGATCCGCAGCTGGCCCGCAACCAGATCGTCCGGACCCTGGACGGCAAGGACGAGCTGACGGACCACCTGAAGGAGTACGGCAAGCGCCTCGCCGCCGAACTCGACGCCTCGCACCGGCGGGTCCGCAAGGCCGGCGACGACATCGTCCGCGGGCTGAAGGTCGTCCCCCAGGAGGACGCCGACATCCTCGGCACGTACGTCTACCTGCCCGCCACCCCCGCGCCCGCCGCCGTCCCGTCCGCTGGAGCCGTCGCCTGATGTCCGCAGCCACCCGCACCGCCCAAATCTTCACCGCCGTCACCACCGTCGGCGGCCTGCTGCCCACCGACATGCTGCTGCGCATCGCCGAGGCCAGGAACCTGCCGGGCACCAAACCCGCCGACTACGGGCTGCCCGCCTCCGTACCGGTGCGGGACGAGGCCGAGCGGGCCTGGGAGTACCTCAAGCCGCTCTGGCGCGAGCTGCGCACGGCCCTGCCGTCCGACCCGGTCACGGGTGCGCCGGCCGCCGACCCGACCGGGCGGGCGGGGACGGACTGGCTGGCGCAGCTGTTCCGCAAGCTCGACTTCGGCACCCTGACGGCGGTAGGCCCGGAGGGCATCGCCGCCGATGCCGACCCTGCCCACCGCTTCCCCGTCAGCCACCGGCACGGCCCAGCGCTGATCCACCAGATCCCGTGGAACCAGGAACTGGACAAGCGGGCGGCAGCCGGGCAGATGCCGGCACACTCCATGCTTCAGGACTGCCTCAACCGGACCGAGGCGCACCAGTGGGCCCTGCTCACCAACGGCCGCCAGCTGCGATTGCTGCGCGACTCGTCGTCCTTTGCGACTGCCGCGTACGTCGAGTTCGACCTGGAGGCGCTGTTCGACGGCGAGCTGTTCAGCGAGTTCGTGCTGCTGTACTGCCTCCTCCACGATTCCCGGTTCACTGTGGCGGAGGGGACGGCGGCTTCGGGGTGTTGGCTCGAGAAGTGGCGGACGGTCGCCATCGAGTCCGGCAGCCGGGCGCTCGACCACTTCCGTGACGGCGTCCAGGCTGCCCTCACCGCTCTCGGCACCGGGTTCCTGAGCCACCCGCAGAACCACGAGCTCCGGGAGCGTCTGGATGTCCAGGCCTTCCAGACGGCGCTGCTCCGGCTCGTCTACCGCATGATCTTCCTCTTCGTCGCCGAGGACCGGGACGCTCTGATCGACCCCAAGGTGGACGAGCAGACCCGCGAGCGGTTCACCCGCTACTTCTCCTCGGGTCGCCTCCGCCGCCAAGCACTGCGTCGCCTGGGCACCGCCCACGACGACCAGTACCGCGTCCTGGAGCTGTTGATCAAAGCACTGGGTTCCGAGGAAGGCCGCCCCGAGCTGGGCCTGAACGGGCTCGGCGGTCTGTTCAACGTCACGCCCGCCGACGCCCCCCTGCGCGACGCGCGACTGGCCAACCGCCATCTGTTCGAGGCGGTCAAGCACCTGGCCCGTGTGCGCGACGCGGGCTCCGCCCGATGGCGCCCAGTCGACTATCTGCACATGGGCGCCGAGGAACTGGGCTCGGTGTACGAGGCTCTGTTGGAACTCGTCCCGAAGCACAGCGCCGCCGACCGCACCTTCGAACTGGTCGACCGCATCGGCAACGACCGTAAGAAGACGGGAAGCTACTACACGCCGACCGCGCTCACCGAAACCCTGCTCGACTCGACGCTGAACCCGGTGATAGACGATGCCGTCAAGCGCGGGGAGCAGCGCGCGAACGCCGAGGGCCGTGCAGACCCGGCCGACACGATCGTCGGGGAACTCCTCTCCCTGACGGTCTGCGACCCCGCATGCGGTTCGGGTCACTTCCTCGTCGCGGCTGCCCGCCGTATCGCGAAGCGTGTCGCTGCAGTCCGCGAGCGCAACCCCGAGCCCACGACCGAGGCCGTACGTCATGCCCTGCACGAGGTGGTCGAGCGCTGCGTGTACGGCGTGGACCTCAATCCCATGGCGGTCGAACTCGCCAAGGTGTCGCTGTGGCTGGAGGCCCTGGAGCCGGGTCGGCCTTTGGGCTTCCTCGACTCGCACATCAGGCACGGCAACGGCCTGATCGGGGCGACCCCGGCGCTGATGCGGGACGGCATCCCGGACAAGGCGTTCAAGAAGACCGAAGGCGACGACGAGGCTTGGGTCAAGTCTCTGCTCAACCGGAACACGCTCGAACGCGGGCTTCAGGGGGAGCTGTTCGAGGTCGAGACGGAGACGAAGGTCGCCAACTCCTCCTTCGCCCGCGGGCTGAGTCGGATCACCGCGGCCCCCGCCGCCGACCTCTCCGACATTCGCCGCAAGGAAGCCGCCTACCAGGAATGGTCGACCTCAACCGAGTACTTGCGTGCCTTGCACCTGGCAGATGCCTGGTGCGCCGCGTTCGTCTGGGTCAAGCACGAGGATGCACCGCCTGCCATCACTCACAAGATCTTCCGTGGTCTTGAGAACCCTGAGGGCGGCGCGGCACCACAGTCGACTCACGACGAGATCATTCATTTGCGGAACCAGTACACCTTCTTCCACTGGCATCTGGAATTCCCAGAGATCTTCACCGTCCCGGAGAGCGGCGACACATCGACAGATACGGGTGCCGTCGACCCGGTGACGGGCTGGGCCGGCGGGTTCTCGTGCGTGGTGGGCAACCCGCCGTGGGACAAGGTCGACTTCGAGGATAAGAAGTACTTCAGCGTAGTCAATCCCGAGATCGCGGAGATCGCGGGAACGGCCCGTCGCACCCGCATCATCGAGTGGGAGCGGGAGAATCCTGCAGCAGGGAAGCGGTATCAGGAAGCGCGGCGGGCGATCAAGGGGACGTTCCACTTCGCGGGTGACTCGGGGGTATTCCCGCTGTGCGCGAAGGGGCTAACAGTCAAGGGTGTCAACTCGCTCCAGACCGACTCGCTGTTCGCCGAGCGAGCGGCGAAAATCGTCGCACCCGAAGGCCAGTTCGGCCTGATCCTGCCGACGGCGATCGCGACAGGTGCGGGATCTCAGTACCTCTTTGGCGACTTCACCCGGCGAGGGGTTCTGGCATCGCTGTACGACTTCGAGAACCGCCGCCCGAAGTCGTCCGCGCTACCCAAGGGCGGCAAGTGGTTTGAGAGTGTACATTCCAGCTACAAGTTCTGCCTGTTCTCCCTCACTGGACGCGACACACGCGCGGACGCCAGCCGCGTCGGCTTCTTTCTGTCTGACATCACAGACCTGGAAGACCCGAACCGGGCTTTCGCGCTGGACCCAGCAGACCTGGCCCGAATCAACCCGAACACGGGCACTCTTCCGGTTTTCCGGACGCAGCGCGATGCGGACATCACGGCCGACATCTACCGGCGATTGCCGGTGCTGTGGAATGAGGGGCGTCGCGACGGCAACCCGTGGCACATGACCTTCAAGAACCTTTTCAATATGACCGACGACTCGGACCTCTTCCATGCGCGCGAAGACCTAGAGGCCAGCGGCTGGCAACTTACGGGAAACGTTTTCATCCGCCAGGGGCGGAGAATGCTTCCCGTTTATGAAGGCAAGATGGCCCACCACTTCGACCATCGATGGAATAGCTACCAAGGTTTCGGTAGCGACGAATGGGAGCGCCTGCCGCTCACCGTTAAGCAAGAAGCTCACGGTGCAGCCCAACCCCGCTATTGGGTCCAAGAGGAAGGGCTCATCTCAACCGTACGCAACGGCAAAGACCACAAGGTTCCAGGTGTATCCGCCCGCCTGGATGAGCTGAATTGGCACCACGACTGGGTAGCCGGCTGGCGCGACATTTGCCGGACCACTGACGAACGCACCGCCATCCCGGCATTCCTCCCGCGCGCTGCCGTCGGCCACACCTACCCCCTGATGCTGCCCCGCGTCGCACCCTCACTTGTCGCCGCCCTGATCTCCACCCAGTCTTCTTTGGTCTTCGACTTCGTGAGCCGACAGAAGATCAGCGATGCCCACATGAAGCTGTTCGTCTGGAAGCAGCTCCCCGTTCCCGCACCCGCCACACTCGAACCACACCTCTCTTCCCTCCTCTCCCGCGTACTCGAACTCGCCTACACCGCTTACAATATGACTCCGCTCGCCAGGGACCTCGGCGACGAGGGCGAGCCGTTCCAGTGGGACGAGAGCCGCCGCGCCCAGCTACGCGCCGAGCTGGATGCGTATTTCTTCCACCTTTACGGGATCTCTCGCAAAGACACCTGCTACATCCTGGAGTCGTTCCAGTCGGAGTCGGGCGGCCTCAAAAACAACGAGATCGCCAAGTACGGCGAGTACCGCACCAAGCGCCTGGTCCTCGCCGAGTACGACCGGATGGCCGCCGCCGGGCTGACCCTGGAGAACCCGCTCACCGAAGGCGAGTCCGGCACCTACCGGTCCACGCTCAACCCGCCGCCGGGGCAGGGGCCCCGCCACCCCGCCTCTGACGCATAGTCGCGATCGACCCTGCCCGCCTGGCTTCCAACGCCAGGCGGGCAGGTCCGTTCCGCGCCTACGCCGCCGGGACGCCCCGCAGGAGCATGGGCAGGTGGGCGCCCCGACCGAGGGCGCCCAGCGCCTGTTCGACCCGGCGGTGCTGGTCGGCCTCCATCACATCGGCGAACTCGGCGCGGTGGACCCAGCGGAGTTCGACGATCTCCGCCGGCGGCCGGTGGCGCCTGACGATCTCCTCCTGGGTCGGCACGAGTCGGCCGCCCCAGGAGACGAGGTTCATGCCCTCGGGCAGGAGCTGCATGTTCACGTAGTCCACGGCCAGGACGCGGGCGAGCGGCAGGACGAGACCGGTCTCGGTCTCGATGTGCCGCCGGGCGGCGTGGTGCGGGAGTTCGTTGGGCTCGGCGCTGCCGCCGGGAAGCAGCAGGCCAGTCTTGTAGGTGGTGCCGATCAGGACCACGGCTCCGTCCCGGTTGAGGATGAGGGCCTGGTGGCCGAGTCGCTGGCCCGGCGGGTCGGTCAGGATTCTGGGCAACGAGAACATCGTGGTACCTCCATGAGGGATGAGCCGCGCGCGGCCTTCGACCCGCTGACGGCAGGCAGGCGGAAGGTGCTTGCGGAGAGAAATGCAGGGTCAGGCTCCGCCACCGCCCCGGCGACGGAGCCAGGCCGCCGAGACCGGTAGGGCGCCGATCGCTCCGGCCGCGAAGACGAGGCCGACGACCAGGAGCCACGGACCGGCGGGCCCGCTCCGGAGCGGCCAGCCCACCGCGAGGGCCACGAAGGCACTGAGCACCACGACGATGCCGTACAACAGTGGTGCCATGAAAGCGAGTCGGGGCTTCACGCGACCTCTACGGCCGATCTCGCCGAACGCGGCCGACTCAGGTGCTGCACGGTGATGAAGCGGGGGACGTCCAGCCGCTGGACGTTCTCGGGTCTGGTGGTCCACTCGCAGCCACCACCCTCGGAGCGGAGGTAGTAGAGCCCGGCCAGGCAGTCCATGCAGACGCCCTCCGCCGGCCCGCCGTCGGATTCTCGCTTGGCCAAGTCGCGCACGACCGCGCCGACTTGGGGCCGATAGGCAAGGTTCGACTTGTTTCGCGACATGACGGCCGCTCCCTTCTGTAGTCGGTTCGCTACCCGGGGCGACTCACTGTGGCGTACAGTCGGAGCAGTCTTCAACGTGTCAGACCTGCTCGAAGAGCAAGGACGCTGGTCCGTGAACAAGGTTGAGCTGGACCCCGATTCATCGCCCGCAGCAGCATTCGGCGCCTCCCTCCGCAGCTCACGCGAGGCCCGGAGGTGGACTCAGGACGATCTCGCAAGCGCAACGGGCTACTCGGCCACGCACGTGTCGGCCGTGGAAACCGGTCGACGCCCCCCAACCGTGCGCCTGGCAGTAAAACTTGACACGGCATTCGGTACCGACGGCGTGTTCAAGCGTCACGCCAGCAACGTGAAGTACACGGCGTTGCTGGAGGGATTTCCGGAGTACGTTGCCCATGAGCGCCGCGCCGTCGAGCTCAGGCTCTTCGATCTCGGCATCATTCCCGGCCTGCTCCAGACCAAGGAGTACGCAACAGCCGTCGCCGCGGGGGCAGTACGCCGAGGGAGCATCACGCCGGAGCAGGCCGACGAACGCGTGAGGGTTCTCGCCAGTCGGCAGGCACAGCTGCGCCGTGAACCGCCGCCACTGGCGCACGTAGTCATGGATGAGAGCTGCATCCGCAGGCCGGTCGGAGGCCCGTCGGTCATGGCCGGACAGCTGGACCACCTGGTCGCGCTCGCCGAACTGCCGCACACCGTCGTGCAGGTGGCGCCCTACGCCATAGGCGAGGATCGGGCGTTCGACCTGCCGGTGAACGTGTTGACGCTCCCCAACCGCTCCCTGATGTCCTATGCGGAGTCCGCCCAGCAGGGGCACCTGGAGCGGGACAACGAATCGGTGCTCCCGGTATTAACGGCCTACTATCAGCTGCAGGCCCTCGCCCTCTCCCAGGCCGAGTCTGTGGCTGTGATCCGCCAGCTAAGGAAGGAACTACCGTGACCGCCGAACCCCAGCGGTTCAAGTCCTCGTACAGCGGCAATGGCGGCAACTGCATCGAGGTCGCACGGAACCTCGTCGCCGACGGCATCGCCCCTGTCCGCGACTCCAAGGACCCTCAGGGTCCCGCCCTCGCCTTCCCGGCCGGCACGTTCGCGGCCTTCGTCGCCGCAGTCCAGGCCGGCGAGTTCGGCGAGGTCTGACAGTCCGAGTACATCCCGAGTACAGCCCCTGCTCGATCGAGCAGGGGCTTCTTGCTGCCGGAAGGACGGACACGGCGGGCCTGAGTAATTCACAGCAGAGCCACCGTCAGCTTGTTAACATTGCCAACAGGGTTCACTGCTACTCTGGTTAACACCTCGCCTCCCGACCAGCGATTGGCGGTTCCCGTGCACGCTCAGCTCGCCCTCCCCCTCGACCTCGACGCTCTCCCCGAGACCAGGCCGACGACCGTCTACCTGCTCCAGGGCATCGGCTCTTCGCCCACCGAACTGCGTACCGCCCTCCGTGCCGACTACGAGAAGCAGCAGGGGTTCCAGGTCACGGGCGTCACCGTCGCCGGTATCCCCGGCGTCGCGTCGTACGGAGTCATCGGCGTGGGGAGGAAGCCCCCTGGCAGGGAGACCTGGTCCGGCTCATCAGCGAGCCCGTCGACCTCACGAACCACCTCGCGGCGGCAGCCGTCCTCCTGCCCGTGGACGGCCGGGTCTTCGCGGTCTGCTTCGGGTCCGGGCACCTCGTGCTGGAGTCCGCGTACATCACGCCGTCCTTCGGACTGGACTTCGCCCTGCGCACGGTCGACCCGAGCACCGTCAGCGAGCTGACGCACACCCGGATGGACTTCCGCGCATACACCGACCGCAGCTCCACCGCCCGCGGGCAGCACATCCGCACCTTCGACCTGGACGAGTACGGCGAGATCTGCACCCGTGTCGTCGGCCGGGCCATGGAGTTCGGTCTCAGCGCCGAGCTGAATCCCCGGATCAGGAGGGCCCGCCCGCGCGTCCTCGGCTCCGACTCCCTGAACGTGCGCCTCGCGCTCGACGCTCCGCACCTGGTCAAGGACCTGCGGGCGATCGGCGCGCGGCTCGACCGGGAGCCCGACTCCGGCTTCGAGCGGATCTCCTACGTCCGCCATCTCGCCCGGACCGACCCCCGCATCAAGGTCCTCGACGTGCGCCTCGCCGAGGCGCTGCACAGCTCTGCGGACACGGGGCGCGTCACGCTCGCACCCCCGTCCACGCTGCTCGACGTCCTGGCGGAGTGCCAGTCGGCACGCGTCTCCCCCCGTTTCGGCAGGAAGCCGTTCTTCGCCGAGGAGGTGACGCTCGACAGCCTCCAGGGCCTTCTGGACAGCCTCCCTGCCGAGGACCGCCTGGAGGCTCTGAAGAGGGTCCGCATCCAGCTGATGTCCGACGTGGACGGCGGCCTGCCCGTCGGTCCGGCAACGGACGCGCTGAAGTGGATCTCGGCGGAGTTCCCCCTGGGCGACAGCACCTTCGTCCGCCACCAGAACAGGTGGTACGAGATCGGCGCGAACCACCTGGAGTACGTCGACGCAGAGGTGCGCAAGCTGTTCACGGCGTCACCGGGCTACGGTCTCCCCGCGTGGCCGACGGAGGCCGAGGCCCGGGCGTGGGGACTCAAGGACGCCCACGAACAGGGGTACAACGAGCTCGTCGCCCAGAAGCTCGGGTGGGCATGTCTCGACCGGAAGCTGATCACCTGCAAGCTGCATCCGCGCGGCTTCGAGGCGGCCGACCTGGTCTCTCCCGACGGCACCCTGGTTCATGTGAAGCAGGTGAGGAGCTCGGGCCCGCTCAGCCACCTGTTCGTCCAGGGCCACGTGTCGGCCGACGCGCTGCACGCCGAGAGCGACGCCAACCGGGCGACCGTCGCAGCCGTCAGGACGCGGTTCCCCGAGTTCCCCAAGGGGCGTTTCGAGCCGCGCAGGGTGGTCTTCGCCATCGCCCTGAAGACCGGCGCCGAACTCACCCCCGACTCGCTGTTCACCGTCTCCAAGATCTCCCTTCTGCACACCGCACGCGCACTGCAGAATCTGGGCATCGAGGTGCACGTCCAGGGGATCGACTACCGCGCCCGTGCGGGACTTTCATCGATTGACATCGTCAACACGTAGGCTGTGCCGTGCCCTCGGACCGACGTAGAAAGGCTCGCCATGCCCCACCCGGACCACCCCGAGTTCCGCATCAAGCTGCCCGGCGTGGACCTGGTCGCACGAGGGCGGCTGCTCGACGAGATCGGCAACAACGGATCGCCCAAGTTCCTTCTGCTGGAAGGGTCTTCGGTGGCCGCGGCCGACTGGCCCAAGCTGGGCGACTACGGCCGCCGACTGCGCGCGGACCTTCGGTCCGACTGGTCACTCGTGGACGACCACACCGGTTACTGGGTGGCGAACCGCGACATCGAGTGCAATTCGCCGTCGGCCGCCGCCACCGTCGTGCTCGGCTACAGCGCCGGCGGGCCCGAGACCTGGCGAACCGCCGAGGGCCACCCGCTCTCCGACTACCTGCCCGGCAGCTGGCGCGTGCCGCACAAGGCGTGGCTGGTGCGCGGCTCCAACGTCTCCGGCCACAACCTGGTGCGGCGGCTCTGGCTCGCCGACGGGATCGTCTCGCTCTCCGGCGCCCACCTGCCGCCGCTCGACGAGTCGGACCCGACCAAGAGCGCCCTGCGCAACTATGTCGAGGACGGGTACGAGGGCTCCGCCACGTACAGCCAGAAGAACGGCCTGGTCGACGACATCCACGCGTTCCTGACCCAGATGCGGCCGGGCGACACCGTCGTCACCCTCGCCGACGGCCTGCTCCACGTCGGGGAGATCGACGGTCAGGCCGAGCAGATTGACTCCCCCGGCGGCCTGTCCAACCTGCGGCGGAAGGCCGTCTGGCAGCCGGAGGGCCTTCCCTACGAGAACCTGCCGGAGGAGGTGCAGCAGAAGCTCTCGGTCCAGCACGACGTCGTCGACCTGACCCCGGTCGCGGACGTGCTCGCCCGGCTCGGCACCCCGGCGGCGGTGTCGGCGCCCACCGTGGATCTTCCGCCGGAGGAGGCGAAGGAGCTCACGCTGCCTCCGATCGACGAGGCCCTCGCCGTCGAGCTCCTCGTCGATGGCACCGACTGGCTGGAGGAGGCCCGCGAACTCCTCTGGGAGGAGCGGCAACTGGTGTTCTACGGGCCGCCCGGCACCGGCAAGACCTACCTGGCCATGAAGCTCGCCGAGCACTTCGGCGGCGGGCCCGAGCAGGTGAAGCTCGTGCAGTTCCACCCGTCCTACGCCTACGAGGACTTCTTCGAGGGATTCCGGCCGGTCGAGGACCCGGAGACCCACGACGTCGCCTTCCGGCTCACCGCCGGCCCCTTGCGTGAGCTCGCCGACCTCGCATCCCGCGAGGGCAACCGGCACGTCCCCCACTTCCTGATCATCGACGAGATCAACCGGGCCAACCTCGCCAAGGTCTTCGGCGAGCTCTACTTCCTGCTCGAGTACCGCAGGAAGTCCGTCCGCCTCACCTACTCCGGCGACGACTTCGCCCTCCCGCCGAACCTCTTCGTCATCGGGACCATGAACACCGCCGACCGCTCCATCGCCCTCGTCGACGCCGCCATGCGCCGCCGCTTCGCCTTCGTCGAACTCTCCCCGCGGACGGAGCCGACCGCCGGGCTGCTCGCCCGCTGGCTGGAGCGCGAGCAGCTTGGCCCGGAGCCGGCCCGACTGCTCGACGCTCTCAACGAGCGGATCGGTGACCCGGACTTCGCCATAGGGCCCTCCTACCTGATGAAGCCGGGGATCGACGCCGACGACCGGCTGCGCCGCGTCTGGCGGACGAAGATCCTGCCGCTGCTGGAGGAGCACCACTACGGCGAGGGCGAGAACATCGAGGCCCGCTACGGACTCGACGCGCTGCGGACGTCCCTGCTGTGAAAGCGGAGGACGCTCCCGGCACCGACATCGCCCTGGGCGAGTACTCCCGCGCGCGTTCCGTGCCTCTGGACTCCGCCACCGGACGGGCGCTGGCCGCCTCGGGTCTCCTGGAGAGCGCCGTACCGGACCCCCGCCGCGACGGCCACTGGCTGCTGCGGGCCGGGAGTCTGGTCGGCGCGGTCCGGCTGCGTGTGCCGGAGACCCAGTCCTCGCTCACGGTCCGGATAGCCCCCAAGACACCGGTGCGCCGGCTGTTCTTCCTCCTCGGCTTCAGCCTCGACCCGGCGAAGGCCTGGCGGAGCGGCCGGGACGGCACGGTGGACGCAGGCGCGTACGAGGACATCGTGCCCGCCCTCGCGCACGCCGTGGAGCGGCAGATCGACACGGCGCTGCGGCAGGGCGTACTGCAGGGCTACCGGCGGGTGGAGGAGACCGCACTGGTCGTGCGCGGCAGGATCCGCGAGGCGGAGCAGATCCGTCGGCACTTCGGCCGTACTCCGCCGGTGGAGATCGCCTACGACGCGTACACGGCGGACATTCCGGAGAACCGGATCCTCCGTGCCGCCGCAGAGGCGCTGTTGCGGCTGCCGGGCGTGCCGGGCCCGGTACGGCGGCGCTTGGCGCACCACCGGGTGCGCCTCGTCGACGCGGGGCGGCTGGTGCGTGGGCACGCGCTTCCGGTATGGCAGTCGTCGCGCCTCAACGCCCGCTACCAGCCGGCTCTCCGGCTGGCCGAGGCCCTCCTGGCCGGCACCTCGCCGGAGCACCGGCCCGGTGAACTCCGCTTGGACGGCTTCCTGTTCGACATGAACACCCTGTTCGAGGACTTCGTCACCGTCGCGCTGCGCGAGGCCGTCCGCGAACACGGACTCACCGCCCGCCTGCAGGACCGGCACCATCTGGACACCGTCGGGCGCGTCCGGATCCGCCCCGACCTGGTCGTGTACGCGGCCGACGGACGCACACCGGTCGGCGTCGTCGACGCCAAGTACAAGACGGAGAAGACCGAAGGCTATCCGAGCGCCGACCTGTACCAGATGCTCGCCTACTGCACCGTCCTCGGACTGGACGAAGGGCACCTCGTGTACGCAGCGGGCCGGACGGACGGACACGTCCACGAGGTGCGCGGGTCCGTCGGCCCGCACGGCCGGGGCGTCCGGCTCCATCAGCACGCCCTCGATCTGAACCGCGGTCCGGATGAGCTTCTCGCGGACTTCCGCGACCTCGCCGCCCGGCTGGCAGAAGTCCCCATCCGCCTACGGTCATGACCGCCGCACACCGGGCCACCGGCACACGGCACATCCGTCACTCCACCGCGACCTCTACTCGGACCCGAGAGGGATCATGCCCCGACTCGCTTTCGCCAACAGCTTCTGGGACGGCTACGACACCCTGGACAAGCCGATCCGCGCCGGTGTCCGAAAGGCCATGGCGAAGTTCCAGGCCCTGAGCGCCGCCGACCTGAACGCCGACAAGGGCCTGCACCTGGAGTCGGTGGCGAAGTCGCGCGACCCGCGGATGCGGACCATCCGCATCACCGACTTCTGGCGCGGCGTCGTGCTCGCCCCGGACGACGGCAGCGACGTCTTCCTGCTGGTCAACGTCCTGCCGCACGACGATGCGTACTCCTGGGCGGCCAAGCGGCTCTACAGCGCGAACACCGCCACCCGGGCCCTGGAGGTCCGCAACGCCGTCGCCATCGACCAGCTGACTCCCATGTACGAGGAAGCGGCCCGCCGAGCACCCGAGCTGCTCTTCGCAAAGGTGTCCGACGGGAAGCTGCGCGAACTCGGCATCGACGACCAGGTCCTGCGCGCCGTGCGCTCCATCTCGGACAAGGCGCAGCTGGAGGCGTTCGCCACGCTGCTCCCGGAAGACCAGCTGGAAGTCCTCCAGTACCTCGCGGAGGGCTTCACCCCGGAAGACGTCTACCGGGACGTCGTCACCGTGCGCCGTCCGGCCGACGCCCCGTCCGAGCCGGTCGAGGACCTCGCCACCGTGATTGCGAACACCGCGGCACGCATCCGGATCGTCACCGGGGCGGAGGAACTGGAGGAGGTTCTGGAGAAGCCGTTCGCCGCCTGGCGCGTCTTCCTGCACCCGTCCCAGCGGCGCGTCGCCTACCGCACCTCCTACGGCGGCCCGGTTCAGGTCACCGGCGGCCCGGGCACGGGCAAGACGGTCGCCGCCCTGCACCGCGTCAAGCACCTGCTGGGCCGCTCCGACGACAGTCGGATCCTGCTCGCGACGTTCACCAACGCGCTCGCCACCGGCCTGCGGGAGAATCTCGACCTCCTCCTCGACGGCGACGATGCGCTGCTCGAACGGGTCGACGTCACCACAGTCGACGCCTACGCCAACGGGATCGTGCGCGGCCGGGACTCGCGCGTACCGCAGCCACTCGGCGACCGGGAGCAGCACCAGTTGTGGAGCAGGGTCGCCGAGCGGCTCGACCTGCCGTTCACCGAACGGTTCCTCGCGCAGGAGTACCGTCACGTCGTGCTGGGCCAGAACCTGCGCGACCTCGACTCCTACCTCGCGGCCCCCCGCAACGGACGGGGGACCGGGTTGGGCCCGGGCCGACGCAAACTGCTGTGGGAGGGCGTCGAGCTCTTCGAACAGACCCTGCGCGACCGCGGCGAGACGACCCACCTGCGCATCTGCGCCCGGGCTGCCGACCTGCTCTCCGAACGGGGGCCGACGTATCGGCACGTCGTCGTCGACGAGGCCCAGGACCTGCACCCGGCCCAGTGGCGGGTGCTGCGCGCGGTCGTTGCCACCGGCCCCGACGACCTCTTCCTCACCGGCGACCCACACCAGCGCATCTACGATTCGCGGGTCACACTCGGCTCCCTCGGCATCCGGACCTCGGGGCGTAGCTTCCGGCTGCGCGTCAACTACCGCTCCACGGAGGAGATCCTGGCCTGGTCGGCGAGACTGCTCGCCCCGGTGACGGTCGACGCCCTGGATGGCGACGGCACCGACTCCCTGGCCGGCTACCGCTCGCTGTTGCACGGCCGTCGACCGGAGATGCTCGGTTACGCGAACCGGCAGCAGGAGGTGACGGCACTCGTCGAACAGATCCAGGAGTGGATCGCCGACGGCATCGAACCTGGTGAGATCGGCGTCTGCGCCCGCTTCAACCTGACCCTGGACAAGGCCGAGGAGAAGCTGAAGGCGGCTGGGGTGCCGATCGCCCGCGTCAAGGGACAGGCCATGGCCGGCAGTCCCGGGGTGCGGCTGGCGACGATGCACTCCATGAAGGGGCTGGAGTTCCGGGCGGTCGCCGTGCACGGCGCCTCTGCCGATGTCGTGCCTTTCCCCCGGGAGATCACACCTGCCGACGTCGACCCGCTGCAGCACCATGCCGACCTGCTGCGCGAACGCTGTCTGCTGTTCGTCGCCTGCACCCGCGCACGGGAAGCACTACGGGTGACATGGAGCGGGGAGCCCAGCGCGTTCCTCCCGCCCTCGGAACGGACGTGATGGCCCCTGAAGTCCGGAGGATCAGGTAGGGGGCCGAGACCTGCGGCTGGTCAGTGCGCTCCGGTGCGGAGCAGCCGGAACCCACGTCTCTCCCCTGCCCCGACGCTCGGGCCGTGAGTGCCCCCGATCATTCCTTGCCCCTCCGAAGCTTGGAGGCGGGAATACGCTTTCTGCCCATATCCATGATCAGGCCGGCCGCCTTCAACACGAGATTGAGGGCGACCGTCCCGGGAACCTGCTGGGTGGGGCCGAGATGTCCGGCGATGTAGTCACCCATCCGAACATCAGGGTCAAGCCGCTGGAGAACCATGTAGGCGATCGACTCGGCCTCGACCTCGTTGCGCGCGTGGATCTCCACGGCCTCCAAGTCCGAGGAGGGCTTCACGTGCCGGTCGGGCCAGATGCCCCCGGGACCTGCGCCGAGGTGCCCGCAGAACAGGTGGCCGAGCTCGTGGGCAAGCGTGGCGTACCGGTCCAGCAGTGGCAGGTTCCGGTTGACCTCGATCTCGAACAGCGTCGGGTATGCCTCCGGCCTGTCTCCAGGCCTACTGCCAGGACGCTCGACCAGTCCCTGCTGCCGGCTGCGGTACGTGCGCCCGCAGGAGGTGGCACCGTGGTTGACCAGGGTGAGCCGAATCCCCAGAGGCGCGAGGTTCGTCTCGGTGTGACGCCAGACCTCGGCCACCTCCTTCTCCTCGGCTCGGCAGGACACCGACACCGGGGCCGTGATCGCCTTGGGCAGCGGCAGGGCCCCGGGCAGGGCTTCGGTGTCCCCGACGTCGTACACCAGCATGTAGGGCCCACGGGGTTGGAAGATCAGCAGCGGCTGGGCGCCGGGCTTGAGGACTCGCCAGTACTTCGACTTCCACTCCGAGGAGGAGAGAACATACCGTGCTCCCGGCTTCTGAATGTGGACCACCATCGCGTTGAACGGCGCATACCGCTTGAACCGGCCGACGAAGTCGAGCATCTCCAGGTAGTCCGATGACGAACGATAGCGCTGGGCGCCACGAACGAGGTCGTCGATCGAGGCCTTGGCCAGGTTTTCCTGGGAGGCTTCGACCTCCTCCTCCCACGGCAGATCGAGCCCGAGCTGGCCGATCACCGGCTCCTCGACCTTGAGGGGAATCCCGCGCAACCGCTTCCAGTCCGCGAGTTGCCTCTCCGCCCAGCCAGGTTCGACCATGTGCGCAAACGACAGCAGCCCGGTCACGTGGGCGTCCAGCGCCGCCAGATCCTCGAACTTCTGGTGCCGGCGATGCTGCTCCACACCGAACGAGGCCGCCCCTCGCACATGCTTGGTGATGCGGCGCTTGTACTCACGCGTCAGGCGGGGAACGGGGCCGTCGACGAGTATGCCCAGCACACTCCGACGTGCGCCCGGACGGGCCACATAGGTCTTCTTCGCGTTGAGTCTCATGCCCAGCGGTTCCAGGGCCTTCTTCACTCCCGCCACAAGACGGTCGACGACCTCGTGGTGGACGAGCCCACGGCTGGAGAAGTACAGGTCGTCGCTGTAGCGGGTGTAGCGCAGCCCCAAGGACTCCGCCTGGTAGGTGACGACAGCATCGACGTCCCGCATGACGATGTTCGACAGGTACCCGCTCGTCGGCGCACCCTGCGGCAGGAACCCCTCACGGGTGTGCTGGTGAACCAAGCTCGGCCGACGAACGGAGAAGGTCTGCCCGGTGGCCTCCAGATGCACGTTTCGGTACCCGGTGGCACGGTTCGTCCAGGTCGCGCTCGGCGCAGGTGGTGACACCGTGACCAGCCGGGCCATGGTGTACGTGCTGAGGGTGCGGCCCGTACGCCGCAAACCGATCTCCAGACGGCCGCTGTCCCTCACGAGATCGATTCGGTACTCACGCTCCGCCGGGCGCGCCCAGGAATCCTTCAGGGCGGCATGGATGTGCCGTTCCCGGATGCTCCCGAAGAAGTCGGCAATGTCCAGGCGAATCACGGTGTGGGCGCGCAGGTGAACGGCAGCGCAGTCCACGACCGAGCGACCACCTCGGTAGGCGAACGCCGCCGGGTGCGGCTGGGATTCAGCCGGAAGCGTTTCCAGCCGGGCAAGGATCTCCTGCTGTATTCCGGACAACCTCGGAACCGGGGCGTGCAGGGCTCTCAAGCCACCACTGCGCTTGGGGATCCGATGCTCGATGTACGGGTAGATCGACCCGCTCACCACCGCCTTGAGAAAATGCGCCGGGGTAAAGTCCGCGAAGTCGTCTGCCGTCGTCACCGAGCCGCCTCGTTCCCGCCTGTGAGACGCAGCCGGCAAGCCTCACCTTGAGCGTTCCACCGCCCCTTCCCGGGCGGTCCGCTGTATCCCTCCGCCGCCCCGTGCAAGCACGGGGCCCCGACCCCGGCCGCCTGATGTGATCAGCACCAAAGCGCCCCAGGCCGGAGGGCCCATCGCCAGGGATGGGTTCCTGAGACCCGCCGACTGCGTTGAGTCCGATGGTAGCCCCCCAAGTGTCGAACTCCGCACAGGGGACAGCCTGCTGACACATCGGACACGCCACCTCGGTGGACGCCGAACTCTGCCTGACCGGCATGGATGTTCTGTCTCATCGATTCGCCACGCCGGCCGCCCCTCTCCGCCGACCTGACCTCCCGGCGTACAGCGTCGACAGCCAACATTGGGGCAACCACCGCACGAGCTGTCGCAGCCGTGCCGAGCCGGCAAACCTCGTCGACCCGCGGAGCCTGCGGATGTGACAAACCGCCACCTATGAGCAGGACGGCGACGAGGGCATCGACGGAGGTGATGGCGAGGCAGGCGTGCGCGAGCATGGCCGGGGCCGTCCAGCGGCACCAGGAGGTCCGGCGCCGGACAGCAACCCGAGCAGATTGGCGCGGGCGGTGGCGCGAGGTTTCCACCTTTCTCCAATGAGGCCCACAACCCCGGGCCATGGGCTGGTCGAACAACGCCCTTCATTTGGGCAGGTCTGCGCTATGGCTCGCGGTCATCGCACGATCTTCAAGGGTCGACACGACCCTTGATCATCTCGCGGCGGCCGCATGCGTCAAGCGTCCTAGCACCTGAGTATCGACGCCCTGATCGATCTGCCCAAGGTCCCTCCGGGCTGGCAGGCCAGCGACCCCGTCTAGACACAGGCGTGAGGCCGCTGCAGCAGCTTGCGCGGCCCCGCGGCCAGCGGCTGCGGTCCCCGGCTGGCCCCTGGCAAGATCGCAAAGCAGCGGCGCCACGGCCGTCGACTACCTGTTGGACCATCAGCAAAAAAGGCCGCTGACGTGGGATTTCTCCCAGCCAACGGCCTTCCGACATCACTGTCGGGACGACAGGATTTGAACCTGCGACCCCTTGACCCCCAGTCAAGTGCGCTACCAAGCTGCGCCACGTCCCGTGGTCTCGGCGCCTCCGGTCACCTTGCGGCGATCTTTGGCTTCTCGACCTTGTCCCCGGTCTCCCGGCGACGTGGAAAACAATACAGCACGTGGAGGGGTGCTCGCTGCCAGGTTTCCGTGGGCGCGGGTGCGGCGTGGTGGGGGTGTCGCCGGGGCCGGGGTCTGGGGGAAGGGGCAGGTCAGGGGGTGGGGTGGCGGGCGTCGTAGCGGAGGAAGGCTGGGCGGCGGGCGGCGAGGAGGAGGACGGCGGCGACGCAGGCGAGGCCGCCGGTGACGACGGAGACGGTGGGTGACCAGAGGGAGGCGACGGTGCCGGACTCGAAGTCGCCGAGGCGGGGGCCTCCCGCTACGACGACGATGAAGATGCCCTGGAGCCGGCCTCGCATCTCGTCGGGGGCCGCGACCTGCATCATCGTGTTGCGGAAGATCATGCTGACGGTGTCCGCGCAGCCCGCCGCCGCGAGCAGGAGCAGCCCGAGCCACAGCTCGCGGACCAGCCCGAACGCCGCGATCGACAGCCCCCAGGCGCAGACCGCCGCGAGGACGGCCAGCCCGTGCCGGTG
Source organism: Kitasatospora sp. NEAU-CNBT7 (assembly GCF_057220535.1). Classification (NCBI taxonomy): domain Bacteria; kingdom Bacillati; phylum Actinomycetota; class Actinomycetes; order Kitasatosporales; family Streptomycetaceae; genus Kitasatospora; species Kitasatospora sp. NEAU-CNBT7. The sequence goes on from NZ_JBXQQB010000004.1 coordinate 352,502, forward strand.
CACCCTCCCGATCCACCCGGAGAACAGGGCGCCCGCCAGTGCGCCCACCGCCGGTGCGGCGACCAGCAGGCCGACGGTCCCCGGCCCGCCGCCGTAGAAGCCGACGGCGATGGCGGGGAACAGGGCGCGGGGCAGGCCGAAGATCATGGCGGCGAGGTCGGCGAGGAAGCTGGTCCGCAGGTTGGGCTGGTCGCGCAGGAAGCGCAGCCCGTCCAGGACGGAGGCCCGCCTGCGCTCGCCGCCCGAGGCGTCCGCCGCAGCGCCTTCCGCCCCTGCGCCGCCATCCGCCGCCGCACCGCCGTCCGGCACCGCGCCGCCGTCCGCACCCGCACCCGCACCGCCATCCGCGGCCAGCGGCCGCATCGCCGGCAGCCGCCACATCGCGTAGATCGTCGCGCCGAACGCGACCGTGTCGACCAGGTAGGCCGCGCGGACGCCGTACGCACCGATCAGGATGCCGCCGAGCATGGGGCCGACGGTCATGCCGAGGTTCATGCTGATGGTGTTGAGGGCGTTGGCGGCCGGCAGTTGGTGACGCGGGACCAGGCGCGGGATCATCGACGACCGGGCCGGGGAGCTGAGCGCGAAGAAGGCCGCCTGCACCGCCACGGCCGCGTACAGCAGCGCGACCACGCCGAGTCCGAGCAGCGCCTGGGCGGCCAGGAACGCCGAGACGGCGGCCAGGCCGGCCGAGCCGGTCAGGCCGAGTCTGCGGCGGTCGACGCGGTCGGCGACGGCCCCGCCGTAGAGCCCGAACGCGATCAGCGGGCCGAGCGAGAACAGGCCGACCAGGCCCGTGGCGAAGGTGGACCCGGTGAGGTCCCACACCTGGACCGCCACCGCGACCGCGGTCATCTGCTGGCCGATGGCGGAGACCGACTGGCCGAGCCAGACCCGCCGGTAGTCGGGGTTGTCGCGGATCGGGCCGATGTCCGCGAGGGCGCCGCGGGCGGCCGCGGACAACCGGCCGGTGCTTGGGCGCCGGGCGGCCGTCAGGTCGGGATGGGCCCCTGGTTCCCCGGGGCCGGCAGGGGCCGCGGGCTCGGGGGAACCGGCGGGGGTCTCAGCGGCGGTTGGTTGCTCTGTCGACACAGAGACTTATGTTCGTCCACCCGCCCATCGGCACCCACGCCGGGGTCACCCCGGGACCACAACCCAAACAGCCCGGACGCCCGGCCGCACCGCCCGCGGTCACTTCGAGAGCACCTGCTTCTCCCCCGCCTCCACCGCGACCGTCAGCCGGTTCCCCGGCGGCGGGAAGGGGCAGACGAAGTGGTCGGCGAACGCGCACGGCGGCAGATAGGCGTGGTTCAGGTCCAGCACCGTACGGCCGTCGGCGTCCGGCGCCGGAAGGGTGATGAAGCGGAAGCGGTAGGTCTCCCGGCCGCTGGTGCCGTCCGCGATCACCCCGGAGAGCCGGTCGCCGGAGCGGCTGACCGTGAGGGTGTGGTCCTCCCCCACCAGGCGGAACGCGATCCGGCCGGCCACGTCCAGCGGGCGCTCCCGGCCGTCCGCGTTGGGGACCACCACCGCCTGCCGGTCCTCGAACGGCGTGAAGACCGCCTGCACCGCCCACTCCGGCGCGTACGGGTACACGGTGATCCCGGCGAACGCCGTACGGGCCGGGGAGGCGGGGTCGAAGACCCGCAGCGCCAGCTCGCCCTCCCGCTCGATCGGGACGAGCCGGATGTCGCCGTAGGTCAGCGGCTGGGACGCCGGGTCGGTGTCCGGGAGCAGCGTCACCTCGCCGTCGAGGGCCGGCCCGTCCTCGGCGGTGCCCTCCGGCCGGACCCCGTCGGCGGCGGCGAGGCTCGCCCGGACCGCTCCGTCGGCGGCCCACCAGCGGCCGGGCAGACCGGGGATCCCGGCCGGTTCGGGCGCAAGCCAGTGCGTCCCGGTCAGCGCGAGCGGCCCGTGCGGTGCGCTGACGGCGGCCGTACGGGCCTCGGTCCAGTGCTTCCAGTCCTCGGCGGCGGTCATCGGACCATCCCCTCCCAGCTGTGGCTCGATCGGTTGGACGGATTGCGCGGTGCTCGATCTGCTCGATCTGTGCGTCCGCCCCGGGGTCGGGCGCCGGCCGCCGGCCCCGGGGGCCTGGGCTCAGCGGCCGGCGAGCGGCCGGAACAGCCCTTCCTGCATGACGGAGACCACCAGCTGCCCGCTGCGGTCGTAGATCTCCCCGCGGGCCAGGCCACGGGCGCCGTGCGCGATCGGCGACTCCTGCTGGTACAGCAGCCAGTCGTCGGCGCGGAACGGGCGGTGGAACCACATCGCGTGGTCGAGCGAGGCCATGTCGAAGTTCCGCTGGCCCCACAGCGGCTCGACGGGCGCGCGGACCGCGTCGAGCAGCGTCATGTCGCTGGCGTAGGTGAGCGCGCAGACGTGGATCAGCGGGTCGTCGGGCAGCGCGCCGTTGGTGCGCAGCCAGACACCGCTGCGCGGCTGGACGCCGACCAGCTCCTCCTTGGTCCATCTCAGCCGGTCGACGTACCGGATGTCGAAGGGCTGGCGGCGGCTGATGAACGGCGGCAGCTCGCCGAGCTTGGAGCCGACCTCGTCCAGCGCGCTCGGCAGGTCCTCGGGCGCGGGGACGTCGGGCATGGCGTCCTGGTGCTCGATACCGCCCTGCTCGGGCAGGTGGAAGTCGGCGGTGAGCGCGAAGATCGAGCGGCCCTGCTGGATGCCGAGGACCCGGCGGGTGGTGAAGGAGCGGCCGTCCCGGATCCGGTCGACCTGGTACACGATCGGCACCCCCGGCACGCCGGGGCGCAGGAAGTAGGCGTGCAGCGAGTGAACGGGTCGCCCGTCCTCGACCGTGCGCCCCGCGGCCACCAGCGCCTGGCCGGCCACCTGGCCGCCGAACGTCCGCTGCAGGGCCTCCTCGGGGCTGCGGCCCCGGAAGATGTTGAGCTCGATCTGCTCCAGGTCCAGCAGATCGACGAGTTGGTCGACGGGCGTTCCCATGATCTCTCCCTCTCCGGGCCGGGGTTCCCGGCCCGCGGCCGGCCCCGGATGGCATGCTCCACCCGGTCCCGCCGCCTTCGTCTACCCAGAAGTCTGCGCGCCGCCGGGGAATTCCCGCCGTCCGGGTGAGCGGCCCGGGGCTGGCGGGGCAGCCCAGGCGAGGCGGACTGGGCGGAGCAGCGCAGGCGGGGCGGACCGGGCGGGGGCAGTCCGGGCGGAGCAGCGCACGAGGCGGCAGCACGGGTGGCGGCAGCTGCGGGGCCCGGGGATCAGCTCAGCCCGGACTGCCGGACGGTGATGTTCAGCCGGCCGCTCAGCCCGAGCTCCGGATCCGCGGTGCCAGGGAGCGTACGGACCACGCCGTGGTACGCGAACCGGGACGGGCCGCCGAAGACCAGCAGGTCACCGCTGCGCAGCTCGAGGTCGGTCCAGGGGCGAGTACGGGTCTCGGTGTTGCCGAGCCGGAACAGGCAGCTGTCGCCGAGTGACAGCGAGACGACCGGGGCGTCCACGCGCTCCTCGCGGTCGCGGTGCAGGCCCATCCGGGCACCCTCGGCGTAGTGGTTGACCAGCGCGACGTCCGGGGCGTATCCGGCCGCACCGGCGATCTCGGGCGGCACCCCCGTCGGGCCGCCTCCGGCTGCGCCCGGGTCGGCCGCCTCGGGGTCCGGGGCGTGGGCACCGGTGCCCGGACCGTAGGCGTCCGCGACCGCGCGCAGGGCGAGGGCGCCGAGCAGCGGCGGGAAGGGCTTCACCGGTGAGCCGTCGCCGTCCACCACGGTGCGGGCGTAGCCGTACGGGTACCAGTGCCAGCCCAGGCAGACCGTACGGACGGACATCTCGCCGCCGGTCGGGAGGCGTACCGTCCGCAGGCCGGCCGGCGGGCGCGCCCACTCGCGGCAGGCCTCGACCAGTTCGCGCTGCTCGGCGAAGGTGAGCCAGTCGGGCAGCAGGACGGCCCCGGGGGCCGGGTCGGAGCGTTCGCGGGGGAACAGTTCGCCTGGCACGTCCCCATCCTCGCACCGCCGCCGGGCGGCGAACCGGCCTCCCGGGCCGCGCTGCCCGACGGCAGCGCTCGAGGGCAGAACTCGACCGCAAAGCACGACCGTAGAGCACGAAGGCAGCGCGAGACGGAGGGCTCCAGGGGCGCTCAGTCCGGCAGCAGCCCGAGGTCGGCGGCGCAGCCGGGCCAGGCCTCCCAGCCCTGCTGCCGCAGGATCTCCTCGCCGACGGTGATCTGTTCGCGGCGGGTGGCCAGGTCGGGGCGGGCCGCGAAGCGCAGGCCGTCGGCCTCGCGCCAGGTGGGTGGCCAGATCTGCAGTCCGCCGTAGTAGCCGTTGCCGGTGTCGGCCTGCCAGTCGCCGTCGCTCTCGCACTCGGCGATCTGGTCCCAGATCTCGTCGGGGGTGCGGCGCGCGGCCCGCATGGTGCCGCCGGCCCGCACGACGGCGGAAGCGATGCGGACGGCGGTCGAGGCCGGGCTCGCGGCCACGGCCACAGCCCCCGAAGAAGCAGCCGCCTGAAGGGGAACACCGGCAAGCACGGCGACGGCGACGGTGACGGCGGCGGCGGCGACAGCGGTGGCCGTGACGACCGCCGGCACCCGGTTCAGCGCGGGTAGGCCCATCCACCGACGGTAGGGGTGACCGGTCCCGGACGCCTGCGGCGACGGCCGCGAACGCGGCCGTCCGGGCACTCACCCCCGCACCGACCGGCTCCTCACCAGCCATCAGCCACCAGCCATCAACCGCCCACCACCCGAAACGCCCGCAGGCCGCCGGTCACACCCCGGTGGGGTGCGGCCGGCGGCCTGCGGTGGGTGCCGCTCGGACGGCGCTGTCAGGCGACGCCGATGCGGGAGACATGCGCGGATCCCTCAGATCCGTATATCCGTAGATCCGTAGACCCGTCGGAGATCCTCAGGTCCGGTCCGTCAGACGGACAGGACCTGGCCCGGGAGAATGAGGTCCGGGTTGCCGCCGATGACGCCGGCGTTGTTCTTGTACAGGGTCTTCCAGTCGAGGCCCTTGGCGGCGGCGATGTCGCTCAGGGTGTCACCGCTCTTGACGGTGTAGTCGGCGCCGTTGGTCTTCTCGGCCGGGGCGGCCGGAGCGGCCGGGGCCGGCTTCTCGGCGGCCTTCGGGGCCTCGGCGACCAGCGGCTGACGCTCGGTGCTGCGGTTGGCGCGGTCGTCCTGCTTGGGCGCGGCCGGCTTGGCGGCGTCCTGCTTGGGGGCGGCCGGCTTCGGCGCGGCGGGCGTCGGGGCCGCCGGCTTCGGGGTCTCGGTCTTGGCGGCGGCCGCGCCGGTGTCGACCTGGGCCGGGGCGCCGCCCGCGGTCAGGCCGGCCTTGACGGAGCAGACCGGCCAGGCGCCGGGGCCCTGGGAGGCGAGCACCTTCTCGGCGACGGCGATCTGCTGGGCCTTGGTGGCCAGGTTGGCCTGCGGGGCGTACGCGGTACCGCCGTAGGCGGCCCAGGTGCTGGAGGTGAACTGGAGGCCGCCGTAGAAGCCGTTGCCGCTGTTGATGCTCCAGTTACCCGTGGACTCGCACTGCGCGACCTTGTCCCAGGTGGACACGGAGGCGGCGGAGGCCGAGGTGGCCGTGACGAGGCCGGCCACCGGGAGGGCAACGACGACGCTGCCCAGAACGGCCATCCGCACGCGGTTGCGCTTGGTGGCGGTGGTGGTGGCAGCGGCGGTCTCGTTACGGAAGGTCATGAGTGTCCTCTCAAAGGCCCCGGGCGGGCATGCGGAACCAGGCCCTGGGGGCGTGGTTCCGTTCGCCGCGTCCGCTGGACGGCTGTGCACGTGTCCGACGTGCCGTGCCGTCCCGGCCACCCTTCCGGCTGCCGTGCGCCGCGCCCGCTGCTCGCGGGGTCTGCGCTCCGGCCGGTGCCCTTCGCGTCGCCGGTGGTCAGCCGGCCGCTCTGGCACCTGGGGGTGAGCCCGGGTAGTGCTCGTTGCACTGGGAACGAAGCTACGAGCCGGATAAGGGAGCGCCAAACGTTTTCGGGTCATCCCAGGTCAATCGAGGGTTACCGACGGTATTGATCAAGCAAATCAAAGCCAAATGACCGTTTTGACCACATTTGCGAAGTTCAAATCACGCTCCGGTGTGGCCCGGGCCACTTCTGAAGCCCTGTGAGGTCGGGCACATCATCGACACGATGCGACCACTCGCTCACCCACAGCAGTCAGATCTGCGGCAAATCCCGTCGGAGCCGGGCTCACCCGTGACCCCTGCCACAGGGGCCCGTTGGTAATGGCGGCCGGGCGCGCGTCCGTGCCGGGTCCCAACCGACCGCCGCGATTCCCCGACACCCATGTCCCGGACCAGACCACAACAGAGGAGCCTTCGTGCCGCGCATGCTCGATGTGAGCGAGGACGTACGAGCCGAGATCGGCGACGACGAGGCCGACCGCCTGCTGGGCGGCGCCCACGCGCCGGATGCCTATGACTGCACCTCGTGCCGGCAGCCCGGCGATTCCCTCCGGGAGCCCACCAGCACCGTGCTGTTCGTCGGCGACGAGACCGCGGTCCTCGCCTTCGCGCACTCCCGCTGCATCCCCTCCCAGGTGGTGACGGTCTCCGAGGAGCAGCTGCTTGGGGCGGTCCGCAGCATCAGCCAGACCCAGGGCAGCGCCACCGGCCCGGCCGCGCCACCGGTACCGGGGGGACCCGCCGCGTCGGCCGGGATCCCCACGTCGGCCGGGATCCCCGCATCGGCCGGGTTCCCGGCGCCCGCCTCGGTCCAGGCGGCCGGCCCCGCCACCTCGGACCCCACGGCCCCGACGGCCCCGACGGCCCCGACGGCGCCGGTGGCGCCGGTGGCCCCGAGCGCTCCTGCGGGCGCCGCACCCGTCGCCGGGAACCAGCCGGCCGTCCTCGGCGTGACCTGCGGACTGGTGCTCTGCGGCGACACGGGGCACGCCGCCCTGGTGGTCGAGCCCACGGGTCCGGTCGGCCGGCCGGGCAGCAACTCCGGCGAGGACGAGTTCCTCTCCCTGCTCGTCGAACACGGCTTCCAGCAGGTCACGGAGGTCAACCAGGCCCCGGCACGCCCGCTGGCCGGATGGTCGGTGCTGATGGCAATCGGTCAGCTGCACGCGATCCTGCAGCCCTCGGCGACCGGTGGCAGCGCCGCCTGGTGGCAGGCGCACCAGCCGCTGCAGGTCACCGACGCCTGGCGGGCCGCGGCGGCCAAGCAGTCCGAGGTGATCATGTACGCGGTGCCCGCCGAGACCATCGGCCGCCAGCCCCGGGAGGACCTGCTGCGGTTCGCCCTGGACCGGGCGGCGAGCCAGGGGCGCCTGGTGGCCGGCATGCTCCCGCTGGCCGGTACCTGAGCAACTGGCCACTGGGGCACCTGGGCGGCCCAGCGGCCGACGTCGGTGGCCCACGCCGCGCGTGTGACAGCTGGGGGGCGTGTGGCGCGCGGTGACCGCCCCTCAGTAGCTCAGGGCGCCGTGCATCACCCCCGCATCCCCTGACCGGCTCACTCGTTGGCCCCCATGTGTACAGCTATGACGTCGCCTCCCCCAGCCGTCCTTCCGCCGCCGGCCGCTCCATCCCGAGCATGCGCCCGTCGTACGACGCGGAGCACCCGTCCTCGGCCACCCCGATCTACGACACGCTGTACTCCGAGTACCGCCGGCTCTTCCGTGCGCTACCGGGCGACCGGTCGGACGAGGAGAACATGCGGTTCACCGGCTTCGCCGTACGGGAGCCGGTGCGGCACGAACTGATGCCGTACCAGCAGCACCAGAGCTTCCAGACCTTCGCCGGGCAGACCCACGGGGCGCCGCAGTTCATGCCCGCGCAGCAGTCGGCGCCCGGCCAGTTCGGGGGCGGCGCATTCGGGGGCGGTGCGTTCGCGGGCGGTGGCACGTTCGGGAACGGCGGCAGCGGTGGCGGGGCCGCCGGGAACACCGGGCCCGGCCAGTACGGCGGCGCACCCGCACCCGGCTCCGCCAACGGCCAGGGCTGGGTGGCCGCCGGCTACCTCGCGCCGTCCCAGTCCGCGGCGGCCGCCCCCGGTACCGCGGCAGGATCGGTGGCGTCCGCTCCCCCGAACTCCGAGAGCGGAACGGGGAACGGGAACGGCGTCGGCCCGGGCGGCCGACACCGTTCGATGCTCTCGCTCCCGCCGGGCCGGGCCACCGGCCCGAGCTGACGACTGCCCAACGTCGGCCGACGTCAGGCACACGGCACGCGCAGACGGCAGACGACGCACAGACGGCGGAGGCCGGACAGTACGTGACTGCCCGGCCTCCGCCGTCGTTCCACTCGTCCCGCCAGTCGTCCCGCCAGTCGTCCCGCCACCCGGCTCATCACCGCGCGGCGCACCCGGTCAGGGACCGACCGGGCCGGGGCGCCCGAAGCAGCCGCCCGGCCGCGCCGGGCGCCCCACCCGCCGGACTACTTGCGGCGGCGCTTCTCCCGCACCCGGACGGAGATCGAGATCGGCGTCCCGACGAAGCCGAACTCCTCGCGCAGCCGGCGCTCGACGAAGCGCCGGTAGCCGGCCTCCAGGAAGCCGGAGGAGAACAGCACGAACCGCGGCGGCCGGGTACCGGCCTGGGTGCCGAACAGGATGCGCGGCTGCTTGCCGCCCCGGACGGGGTGCGGGTGGGAGGCCACCAGCTCGCCGAGGAAGGCGTTCAGCCGGGAGGTCGGGACCCGGGTCTCCCAGCCCGCCAGCGCGGTCTCGATCGCCGGGACCAGCTTCTCCATGTGCCGGCCGGTGAGCGCCGACACGTTGACCCGGGGGGCCCACTGGACCTGGACGAGGTCGCGCTCGATCTCGCGCTCGAGGTAGTAGCGGCGCTCCTCGTCGAGCTGGTCCCACTTGTTGTAGGCGACCACGACGGCGCGGCCCGCCTCGACGGCCATCGAGATGATCCGGGTGTCCTGCTCGGCCAGCGTCTCGCTGGCGTCGATCAGGACCACCGCGACCTCGGCCTTCTCCAGTGCGGAGGAGGTGCGCAGCGAAGCGTAGTAGTCGGCGCCGGCGGTCAGGTGGACCCGGCGGCGGATGCCCGCGGTGTCGACGAACTTCCAGGTCTTGCCGCCGAGTTCGATGAGCTCGTCGACCGGGTCGCGGGTGGTGCCGGCCAGCGGGTTGACGACCACCCGCTCCTCGCCGGCGACCTTGTTGAGCAGGCTCGACTTGCCGACGTTCGGGCGGCCGATGAGCGCGACGCGGCGCGGGCCGCCGAGGCTGCCGGCCCCGAAGGTCTGCGGCGGGGCCTCCGGCAGGGCGGCCAGGACGGCGTCCAGCAGGTCGCCGGAGCCGCGGCCGTGCAGGGCGGAGACGGGGTACGGCTCGCCGAGGCCCAGCGACCAGAGGTAGGCGGCCTCGGCCTCGGTGGACTGGCCGTCGACCTTGTTGGCGCACAGGACGGTGGGCTTGCCGGCCTTGCGGATGATCTTGATCAGGGCTTCGTCGGTGTCGGTCGCGCCGACCGTGGCGTCGACCACGAACAGGACCGCGTCGGCGGTCTCGATGCCGAGCTCGGCCTGCGCGGCGACCATCGCGTCGAGGCCGAGGACGTCGAGCTCCCAGCCGCCGGTGTCGACCAGCTTGAAGCGGCGGCCGTTCCAGGTGGCCTCGTAGGTGACGCGGTCGCGGGTGACGCCCGGGCGGTCCTCGACGACCGCCTCACGGCGGCCGATGATGCGGTTCACCAGGGTCGACTTGCCGACGTTCGGGCGGCCGACGACGGCCAGCACCGGAAGCGGACCGGCGGAGGCGCTGTCGAGGTCGGCGTCGATCTCCTCGGAGTCGAAGCCCTCCTCGGCGGCGAGGGCCATGAACTCGGCGTACTCCGCCGAGTCCAGCTCGCCGTGCACGGCCGGGGTCTCGTTGCTCATCTTCGTTTTTCCATTTCCCGGCGCGGCCCTTCCCAGGGGCGCGCCGTGCGTACCTGCCCTGGCGGGCAGCGCGAGTACTGCGTGGTGCGGTCGGTTACCGCGGGTCTACGGGTACCGCCGGCGAGGCCGGCGGGCACGGCGGAGGGGTCAGACGGCCGACAGGCCGGCCCGCTCCTCCACCAGGGTGGCGATCCGGTCGATCACCTGGTCCAGGGTGAGCGCGCTGGTGTCCACCAGGACCGCGTCGGCGGCCTGGGTCAGCGGGGCGGTCGCCCGGGAGGAGTCGGCGGCGTCGCGGCGGGCCAGGTCGGCGGCCATCGCGGTGATGGTCGCCTCGTCGACGCCCTTGGCGCGCAGTTCGGCGGCCCGGCGCTCGGCGCGGGCCGTCTCGGAGGCGGTCAGGAAGATCTTGACGGTGGCGCCGGGGAACACCACCGAGCCCATGTCACGGCCCTCGGCGACGATGCCGCGCTCGGCGACCTCGGCGCAGCCCCGCTGCAGCTCGACCAGCCGGGCGCGGACGGCCGGCACGGCGGAGACGGCGGAGACCTGGGCGGTGACCTCGGGGCCGCGGATCGGGCCGGAGACGTCCTGGCAGTCGACCGTTATGGTCGGGCCGGCCGCGTCCGTGCCGGAGACGATCACCGGCTTGCCGCAGGCGATGGCGACCGCCTCGGGGTCGTCCACGTCGACGTCGTTGGCCAGCATCCACCAGGTCATCGCCCGGTACATGGCACCGGTGTCCAGGAAGCTCAGCCCGAGCCGGGCGGCGACCGCCCGGGAGACGGTCGACTTGCCGGAGCCGGAGGGTCCGTCGATGGCGACGACGACCGGGGCGTGCGCTCGGTCGGCAGTGTCCACGGGGCGAACCTCTCTCCATACAACCAGGGTGACTACGTCAAGGTTAGACGACCGCGGGACGGCTCCCGCCCCACCCGGTCGGGCGACGGGGGTTCCGGGCGCCCGCCCCGGTCCCCCACCGCCCCCGCCGCGCCCCGGTGGCCCGCGCCCCCACAGCCCCGGATCCCCCGGTGTCAGTCCCGTACGCTCCAGCCGCGCTCGCGCAGCCCGACCGTGAGCGGCTTGACCGACCCCGCGGCGACGGCGAGGTGGACGTGGCCGACCTGCTGGCCGGTGGAGTGCTCGATGGTGACGTCCTCGATGTTCACCCCGAGCACGCCGACCTCGCCGAACAGCCGGCCCAGCTCGCCCGGCTGGTCGCCGAGGACGACGGTGACCGTCTCGTACCGGGTGGGCGGGGCGCCGTGCTTGCCGGGGATACGGGCCTGCCCGGTGTTGCCGCGGCGCATCACCGCCTCGATCCCGGCGGCGCCGGAGCGGCGCTCGCCCTCGTCGGCGGCCTGCAGGGCGCGCAGCGCGGTGACGGTCCCGCCGAGGTCCGCGGCGACCTCCTCCAGGATGTCGGCGACCACTCCGGCGTTGGCGGAGAGGATGTCCACCCACAGGGCCGGGTTGGATGCGGCGATCCGGGTCACGTCCCGCACGCCCTGCCCGGAGAGCCGGACGGCGGTCTCGTCGGCGTGTTCGAGCCGGGCGGCGACCAGCGAGGACACCAGCTGCGGGGCGTGCGAGACCAGGGCGACGGCCCGGTCGTGGGCGGCCGCGTCCATCACGATCGGCATGGCCCCGCAGAGCGCGACCAGCTCCAGGACCGCGTTGAGCGTGCCGGTGTCGGTGTCCGGGGTCGGGGTGAGCACCCAGGGCCGGCCCTCGAACAGGTCGGCGCGGGCGGCCAGCGGGCCGGAGCGCTCGCGGCCGGCCATCGGGTGGCTGCCGATGTAGTGCACGGTGTCGCAGCCGAGCGCGACCACGTCCGCCCGGGGCCCGGCCTTCACGCTCGCGACGTCGGTGTACCAGCGGGCCAGGCCGCGGCGCTGGCAGTCGGCGAGCACCTTGCCGACCAGGGCGGGCGGTACGGCGATGATCGCCAGATCGACCGGGCCGTCGGCCGGGTCCGTGGTACCGGCGCCGAGCGAGGCCGCGGTGCGGGCGGCGTCCGGGTCGGCGTCCTCCAGGTGGACGCTCACCCCGCGGCCGCTGAGGGCGAGGGCGGCGGAGGTGCCGATCAGTCCGGTGCCGACGACGACGGCGGTGCGCATGGGTGCGGGTCTCCTGTGGTGCCGGTGGCGTGGGTCCGATCATCCTCCCTCACGGCGTCCCGCCGCCGCACGCGGTGTCCGGAAGGGAGCCTTCCCGCCGGCACCGGCAGGGCGCACCCGAACCACCGGGCCCGGCGGGAACCGCACGCCCGCCTGCGGTGTCCACACCCCCGACGCGCCGCGGACCTGCCCCGGAAATCACCGGACAGCCGGGTCGGGGCGCGGCAGACTGGCCCGGACCGTCGCAGGACGGAGCGCCGCAGGAGGAACACCGCAGGACGGACCGCCGCAGGACGGACCGCCGCCCACGGCAGCCGGAGCGGGCGACCCGACCGCAGGCAGCGCGAGCAGAGCAGGGCACGCAGAGCAGAGCAGGACAAGGCAGGCAGGCGAAGGGGGCAGCAGGGTGACGGACCGGACAGCGCGCGGCTGGGAGTCGGAGCTCGACTCCGTCACGGTGTACGCCACGGGCGCACTCTGCCGCAGACGGGCCCGCGGCGTCGTACCGCCCGACGGCCGGGTCCGGCTCGCCGGGCTGCCGCGGTCGCTGGACGCGGGGTCGCTGCGGGCCCGGGTGCTCGGCGAGGGCGGCGCGCGGGTGACGGAGGCCAGGCTGGAGGTCGAGGCGGAGCTCCACGACCCCGGCGACCTGCCCGGGCTGCGCCGCCGCCTGGAGGTCGCCCGCGACGCGCGGGACGCGGCGGACGAGCGGCACACCCGCCAGCTCGGGCTGATCGCGGAGGTGTCCGCGCTGCGGGCCGTCCCCCCGCCGCGCCGCCGCGAGGAGCCGCACCGCCGTACGCCCGCGGAGGCCTGGCTGGAGCTGGCCGACTTCGTCGACGAGCGCCTGGCCGCTCTGCACGAGCGGGCCGCCGTGCTGACCGAGGACCTGCGGCTGGCCGAGCACGCGCTCGCCGTCGCCGAGGACGAGCTGTCGCGGGCGTCCGACGCGGCTCCGGCGCGGCCGGTGGCGACCGGCGCGACCGCGCTGCTCACGGTCCTCGGTGCCGGCACCGACGCGGTCGAACTGGAGCTGGAGTACGGCGTGCCCGGCGCGGTCTGGGTGCCGACCTACCGGCTGAGCCACCGCCAGGGCGAACCCACCGCGGAGCTGGTGCTGCGCGCCTCGGTGGCGCAGCGCTCGGGCGAGGACTGGACGGGAGTGCGGCTGTCGCTGTCCACCGCGGACCTGCGGCGCCGCACCGAGCTGCCGCGGCTGCGGTCGGTCCGGATCGGCCGCCGTCAGCAGGCGCCTGCGCCGTCCGGGTGGCGCGAGCCACCCGCAGGGCTGGCCGGGCTGTTCGCGGACTACGACGCGGCGGGCCCGGCACCCGCCGCCGGCCGGGACCTCCCGCTGCCGCCGCCCGCCGCGCGGCCCGCCGCCGTGCCCTTCGCCGCCCCGCCGCCGGCCCCGGTCGCGGTGGGCGGTGCGCCGGGCCACGAGGCAGCAGGTGGCTACGGCGGCATGCTCGGCGTCCCGGAGCCTCCGGCGGCCCCCTGGCCCGCCGCCCCGGGCGGGGCGCCGCCGCCGGCCCCGCAGGCAGCGATGCCCGTCCGGTCCGCGGGCTTCGGCGGCAGCGCGCCGCGGGCCGACGTCCTGCGGTCCCGGGTGGCCGCGGAGCCGCTCGCCAAGAAGGCGTACGAGCCGTCCCCGCCGCCTCCGCCGCCGGGCCCGCCGCAGCCGGACGCGGCGCTGCTCGACTACGCGGCGCTCACCCTGGCCGGCCCCGGCGAGCCGGGTCCGCGCCGCGGGCAGCTGCTGCCCCGGCAGGGCACCGACCCGGTGGCCGCCGAGTACCGGCGCCGGGCCGAGCAGGTGGCGGCCCTCCCGCTGCCGGGCCACGCCGTGCGTCCGCGCGAGTCGGCCGGCTCGTTCGACCACCGCTTCGACGCGGCCGCGCCGGCCGACATCCCGTCCGACGGCACCTGGCACACCGTCACGGTCGCCGTGCTGCCGGTCGGGGTGCGCACCGAGTACGTCTGCGTGCCGGCCGTCGAGGAGGCCGTGTACGCGACGCTGGTGCTGGCCAACGCCACCGACCAGGCGCTGCTCGCGGGCCCGGTGGAGGTGTCGGTCGACGACGAGCACCTGCTCACCGCCGCGCTGCCGACCCTCGCGCCCGGCGGCAGCCGGCGGGTGGGCCTCGGCCTCGCCGAGGGCATCCGGGTGGCCCGCCGCACCGACCTGCGGGAGTCCACCGCCGGGATGCTCAACAACACCACCGTGCTCGACCACCGGGTCCACATCGAGCTGGCCAACCGCCTGTCCCGGCCGGCCGTCGTGGAGGTCCGCGAGCGGGTGCCGGTCAGCTCCGACCCGGACGTCCGGATCGAGGAGCGGGCCGGCTGGCGGGCGCCCGAGCAGCCGTCCGGGAGCTACCCGCCGAGCGCCCGGCTGTGGCGGGTGGAGCTGCCCGCCGGCGGCACCGCCGAACTCGACGGCGGCTACGAGATCCGCATCCCGGCCGGCAAGGCCCTGGTCGACGGCAACCGCAGGAGCTGACACCCATGACCACCGAGCCGACCACCCGCCCGGACGCCACGGCGCCCGCCGCACCGATCCCCCTGCCGGTCACGGCCGTCACCTGCCTGGAGGACCGCGCCCAGGTCGAGCGGACCACCGTGCTCGACCTGGCCGCCGGGGTGCAGCGGCTGCGCCTCGGGCCGGTCACCGCGCTGGCCGTCGACCGCACCCTGCACGCCGAGCTGACCCCCGCGGACGCGAACGCAGGCACGGGCACGGACGTCCCGGCCAAGGTGCTGGACGTACGGCTGGTCCGCAGCTGGACCCCCCGTGCGCCGCTGCCGCCCACCGATGACGACTCGCCGCTGCGGCACCGGATCCACGCCCTGACCCGGGACCAGCTCGCCGAGGGCCGGCAGCAGGAGCGGCTGCAGGCGCGGCTCGCCCTGCTCGGGCAGCTCGCCGCCGACCTGCTGCGGGAGATCGGCGAGGGAGCCGGGCTCGGCGAGGTGGAACGGGCCCGGTGGTCCCGCGAGCTGGACCGGGTCGACGCCGCACGGGAGGACTGCGGCGAGCGGCTGCGGGCCTCCCGGGCCCGGCTGGCCGCGCTCTCCGACGAGCTGGCCGAGGCCGTCCGCGCGCTGGACGAGGCCGAGCAGGACCCCGCCGACCTGGTCGCGTACGTCGAGCTGACCGTGCAGGCGCAGACCGCGGGTCCGGTCGGGCTGCGGCTCGGCCACCTGACGCCGTGCGCGCTGTGGCGGCCCGCCTACCGGGCCACCCTGGCCGGTGACGGGCTGCGGCTGGAGACCGAGGCGGTGGTCTGGCAGCGCACCGGCGAGGACTGGTCGGGCGCGCGGATGTCCTTCTCCACCGCCCGGTCCGCGCTGGCCACCGACCCGCCGAGGCTCACCGAGGACCGGCTGACCCTGCGCGAGCGCTCCGCCGAGGAGCGCCGCACGGTCGAGGTGGAGCTGCGCGAGGAGGAGATCGGCAGCACCGGCCCGGCGCCGCTGGACGGTCTGCCCGGGGTGGACGACGGCGGCGAGGTCCGGGTGCTGCGGGCACCGCACGCCGTCTCGGTGCCGGCCGACGGCCGGGCGCACCGGATCCCGCTGGACGTCCTCGACACCACCGCGAGCAGCGAGTACGCCTGCGCGCCGGAGCTGTCCCCGCTGGTCACCCAGGTGGTCCGGTTCCGCAACGACTCCGGGCACGCGCTGCTGGCCGGACCGGTCGACCTGATCCGCGGCAGCGGCTTCACCGGCCGCGGCGAGCTCGCCTTCACCGCGCCCGGCGCCCCCGCCGAGCTGGCCTTCGGCAGCTCGGACGGCTACCGGGTGGTCCGGGAGACCGAGGAGAGCCGCGCGTCGGCCGGGCTGACCCAGCGCACCGTGGTCACCCGGACGGTACGGCTGCACCTGTCCCGTTTCTCCGGTCCGGAGGAGCACGACGAGCAGGTGGTGGCGGTCCGCGAACGGATCCCGGTCTCCGAGGTGTCGGCCGTCGAGGTCCGGCTGCGCAAGGAGTCGTGCGTCCCGGCGCCGGACGAACTGGACGCCGAGGGCATCGTCCGCTGGCAGGTGGCGCTGCCGCCGGGCGGCCGCCGCACCGTCACGCTGGTGTACGAGGTGTCGGGCACGGCCAAGGTGGCGGGCCTGTGATCCGCCCCCGGGCGGGGCGGTGACCGGGGGTCCGGGGCGCGGCCGGCAGGATCCACGCCGTCAACTCCGGTACCCATCCGGTACAAAAGAGGCATGATCTACCATCTCGCCCCCCTCGACGACTGGCTGCGCGACCCCGGCCGGCCCTACACGGCGGCCTCGCTGCTCACCGACGGCTTCATCCACTGCTCGCCCGACGAGCCGACCCTGCTGGCCGTGGCCAACGCCTTCTACCGGGACACGCCCGACCCGCTGATGGCGTTGCTGATCGAGGACAGCCTGGTCGAGCCGATGGTGAAGTGGGAGGCCGCCACCGGCGGGCCGCCGCCCGGCGCCACGCCCGGCGCGCTGTTCCCGCACATCTACGGCCGGCTCAACCGCACCGCGGTGCTCGGACTGGAGAAGCTCGAACGCGGGCCGGACGGGCTCTGGGCCACCCTCATCCCCTGGAGCTGACCGGTCGCGCCCACCGCGACCGCCAGGCCCCCTGCGCCACGGCCCGGCCGGGCCCGGCGCCGCTAGAGCCAGCCGCGCTCACGGGCCGCCATGCCCGCCTGGAAGCGGGTGGTGGCGCCCAGCTCCCGCATCAGGCCCTGCAGCCGGCGCTGGGTGGTGCGGGCGCTCCAGCCGAGCGAGCGGGCGATCGACTCGTCGGTCAGGCCGGCGGCCAGCAGGCCGAGCAGCTTGAGGTGGTCGGCGTCGGGGCCGGCCGCACCGTCGCCGTCGCCGATCGCGGTCTGCAGCGGCACCGCCCGCTCCCACTCCGCCTCGAACAGCGCGTCGAGCGCCTGGAGCAGAGCCGACGGGTGGATCACGTACGCGGCGTCCAGGACGGCGTCGCCGACGCTGATCGGGATGATCGCCATCCGGTCGTCCGACATCATCATCTTCATCGGCAGGGTGGGCCGGACCCGGGCCTCCTCGCCGTCCTCGACGCCGACCAGGATCTCCTTCTCCAGCCGGCCCGGCCAGGCGATGGCCTCCTTGTCGAAGACCGTGCGGAACCGGATCCCGGAGCGGAGCTTGGCCCGCTGCCGGGGCAGGTTGGCCACCGGGTCCTGGATGTACGGCGGGCAGTCGAAGCCGCGGACCTGGTAGTGGCTGGTCTCGATCAGGTGCTCCAGCCGCTGGGCGATGGCCTCGCCTCCGGTGAGCACCTCCACCGAGTGCGCCGGGTCGGTGAACCGGGAGGCCTCCCGGAAGGCGTCCATCAGCCGGTGCATCTCGGCCCGGGCGCTGCGCAGCTGGGCCTCGCGGTGGCCGATCAGGGTGCCGATGGCGACGTCCGGGGCGACCGCCAGGTAGCGGTCGCGGTCCACCGGCGCCCGGGTGGCCATCCCCTGGTCGGCCAACCGGTCGAGCGCGTCCTGGCTCTGCCGGAGCGTCAGGCCGCACTGGTCGGCCAGCTCACCCGCGGTCGACTGCGGTGCGATCACCAGCTCCGCGTACACCTGCCCGTCCGGCCGTCCGAGGCCGAGCACTCCGAATGCGTCGAGCATGCCGCTCCTTCCCCCACCCCCGGCCACGGCTGGGCCGTGGCGTGATTACGCCATCGAAGAAGGCGAGTTTTCGTGGCCATCCTGTGCCACGGATCCGCGCGCTGACAAGGCACTGCGGCGAGGCTCACACCAAGCTCTGGCAAAAGCACCCGGGCCCCTCCACCAGCGGCGGAGGGGCCCGGGGAACAGCGGCGGACCCTACAGGCCGACCTCGTTCATCAGCCGGCCGACCTCGGGGTTGGTCAGGCGGCGCAGCCAGCCCGACTTCTGGTCGCCGAGCGCGATCGGACCGAAGTGGGTGCGCACCAGCTTGTCGACCGGGTAGCCCACCTCGGCGAGCATCCGCCGGACGATGTGCTTGCGGCCCTCGTGCAGGGTCACCTCGACCAGGTAGTTCTTGCCGATGTTGGAGACCACCTTGAAGCTGTCGGCGCGGGCGAAGCCGTCCTCCAGCTCGATGCCCTGCGACAGCTTCTTGCCCAGGTCACGCGGGATCGGGCCCTGGATGGCGGCCAGGTAGGTCTTGGTGACGCCGTACTTCGGGTGGGTCAGCCGGTGGGCCAGCTCGCCGTGGTTGGTGAGCAGGATGATGCCCTCGGTCTCGGTGTCCAGGCGCCCGACGTGGAACAGCCGGGTCTCCCGGTTGGTCACGTAGTCGCCGAGGCACTGGCGGCCGTCCGGGTCCTCCATGGTGGAGACCACGCCGGCCGGCTTGTTGAGCGCGAAGAACAGGAACGACTGGGTGGCGACGGTCAGGCCGTCGACCTTGATCTCGTCGTTCTCCGGGTCGACCCGCTTGCCCTGCTCGGTGACCTGCTTGCCGTTGACCGCGACCCGGCCCTGCTCGATCAGCTCCTCGCAGGCGCGGCGGCTGCCGATGCCGGCCCGGGCCAGCACCTTCTGCAGCCGCTCGCCCTCGGGCTCGCCGAAGGTCTTGGGCAGCTTGACGGCCGGCTTGTCGTGCCGGGCCAGCACCGCGTCCTCGATCCGGGCCTGCAGCTCGCGCGAGCGCTGCGGCTGGCGGCGCGGGTCGCCGGGCGCACCCTGGCCCTCGCGGCGCGGCTTGGGCGCCGGGGACGGGCGGCGCGCGGCGTAGCCGCCGCGACTCGGGGTCGCGTTCGGGCCGCCACCGAACTCGGGGCGGTCGTAGCGGCGCTCCTCGGGGCGCAGCGGGCGGTCCGGGTAGCGGCGCTCCTCGCCGCGCCGGTCGTCACGGCGGTCGTCCCGCCGGTCGTCACGGCGGTCGTCGCGCCGGTCGCGGGAGTAGCCGCCGGAGCTGCCGGAGCCACCCCGGCCACCGCCGGAGCCGCCGCCGTACGAGCCGCCGCGCCCGGCGCCGGGACGGCCGCTGCCGCCGCCGTACGACGAGCCGCCGCTGCGGCCGCCGCCCTGCCCCTGGCCGCCCCGCCCCTGACCGCCGCTGCGGCCGCCCTGGCCGCCGCCGCTGCTGTTCCTGCCGTTGCCACTGCTACGCATCAAATGTCCGTACGTCGTGTTCCGTCGTGGGAAGTGCAAGTCGTGCCGGCCGACCTCACCGCACTTCCCGACCCGCCTCGTCGCGGTCGCCCGCCGCTCGCGCGGCCGCGACCGCCTCCGCGATCACCGTGCCTTCGAGGGACTCCGCTTCCACGTCGTCGACCTCGGGCAGAAAGGGCGCGAGCTCCGGCAGCTCGTGCAAGCCGCGCAGCCCCATCCGTTCCAGGAAGTAGTTCGTCGTCCGATACAGGATCGCACCTGTTTCGGGCTCGGAGCCGGCTTCTTCCACCAGTCCTCGCTGTACCAGGGTACGCATCACGCCGTCACAGTTCACACCACGTACCGCTGAGACCCTGCCGCGCGACACCGGCTGCCGGTAGGCGACGACCGCCAGCGTCTCCAGTGCGGCCTGGGTGAGCCGGGCCTGCTGGCCGTCCAGCACGAAGCGGTCGACGGCCGGCGCGCAGTCTGCCCGGGTGTAGAACCGCCAGCCCCCGGCCACCTCCCGCAGGTCGAAGCCGCGGCCCTGGGCGGTGTACTCGGCGGCCAGTTCGCGCAGCGTGGCGGCCACCTCCGCCCGGGAACGCTCCAGCACGGCGGCCAGGTGGCCCTCCGGCACCGGCTCGTCGGCGATCATCAGGACCGCCTCCAGGGCGGCCCGCAGCGGCACCCCGGGGGTGTCGGGCTCCGGTTCGTCCGCGACCGCCGGCCCCGCGGCCTGCGCGGGCACCTCCACCGGCCGGGACGCCGGGGCAGCCTCCGCCGGGACAGCCTCCGCGGGGGCAGCCTCCGCAGCAGCGCCGGACGGGTCCGCGGCGGCCTCCGCGGCCGCCTGCTCGAGGCGGGCGAGCGCCTCGGCGCGTTCCTCCGCCTCGTGGGCGGACTCCTGCCACTCCTCGGGCCGTGCCTGGCCGGGCAGGCCGAGCGCCCGCCGGGGCTGCCCGGACCGTTCGCCGCTCACCGCTGCCCACCGTCCTTCCGTGCCGGGTCCCGCGCCGGGTCCCGCTGTTCCGGGTCCCGCGCCGTGTCCCGCTGTTCCGGGTCCCCGGGCGGGCGGTCGAACTCGTCGGTGACCTCCACCTGCCGGTCGCCCTCCGCGATCCAGCGCACCCGCAGCTCGCCGAGCGCCTCGGGCTGGTCGAAGTCCAGCACCTTCTCCCGGTACAGCTCCAGCAGGGCCAGGAAGCGGGCGACCACCACCAGGGTGTTGCCGGCGTCGTCGACCAGGCGGCCGAAGGTGGCCTCGCCGAGCGCGGTGAGCCGGTCGACCACCACCGCGGCCTGCTCGCGGACGCTGACCGGCGGGGTGTGGATGTGGTCGACGTACACGGCCGGCGCCGGCCTGGGCGCCATCGCCCGCGCCGCGAGCTCGGCGAGGCGGGCCGGGCCGACGGTGAGCACCACCTCGGGCAGCAGTGCGGCGTGGTGCGGCTCCAGGCCGACCGTCCGGGGCCGCTGCCGCAGTTCGGCGGCCCAGCGCGCGGCCAGGACCGCCGCCGCCTCCTTGTACGCGCGGTACTGCAGGAGCCGGGCGAACAGCAGGTCCCTGGCCTCCAGCAGGGCCAGGTCCTCCTCGTCCTCGATCTCGGCGGCGGGCAGCAGCCGGGCCGCCTTCAGGTCGAGCAGGGTGGCCGCGACCACCAGGAACTCGGTGGCCGCGTCCAGGTCCCAGTCCGGGCCCATCGCCCGGATGTGGGCGACGAACTCGTCGGTGACCCTGGACAGCGACACCTCGGTGACGTCCAGCCGGTGCTTGGCGATCAGGCTGAGCAGCAGGTCGAACGGGCCCTCGAAGTTGTCCAGCCGCACCTGGAAGCCACCGCGCCCGTCGGCCTCGGCGGGCGCGGGGGCGGTGCTGACCGGGTGGTGGGCGGTGCTGGACATGGGCGTCCATCTTCGCGCGGGCCGCGCCCGCGCCCCGCCCCGGGGCCCGCGACACGCGGACGGCGGGCGTCAGCGCCCGCGCAGCCGCCGGACCAGGATGCTCGCCTCGCCGCGCTGCTCCAGGTCGGCCAGCACCACCGAGATGGCCTCGCGGACCACCCGGCCGCGGTCGACCGCGAGGCCGTGCTCGCCGCGCAGCACCAGGCGGGCGTGCTCGAGGTCCATCAGTTCCTCGGCGGAGACGTACACGGTGATCTTCTCGTCGTGCCGCTCCCGGCCGGTCGGCCGGCGGGCGCCGCGGCCGCGCTGGCGGGGCCGCCGGGCGGCCTCGGCCGCCTGCTCCTCGCCACCGGCGTGCCGTACGGCCGCCGAGGAGGCGTCCGCGGGGCCGCTGTGCGGCTCGGGACGGGCCGCGGGTACCTCGGGCGCCCCGGAGGCCTGATCGGCCTTCCTGGCCGCCTCGGCCGCTCGGGCGGTCTCCGCTCGGGCCGCCGACGCCTCGGCCGACCTGAGGGAGGGCGACAGGGCCATCCCCCCGGTGGCCCGGAACAGCTCGTCGGCCCCCGGGAGACTCACTCGACGGGGCGGCACCGGTCGAGCACCTCCCTGGCGAGCTGACGGTAGGCGGCGGCACCGACCGAGTTGGTGGCGTACGTGGTGATCGGCTCGCCGGCCACGGTGGTCTCCGGGAACCGCACGGTCCGGCCGATGACGGTGTGGAAGACGTGCTCGCCGAAGGCCTCGACCACGCGCGCCAGCACCTCGCGGCTGTGCACGGTGCGCGAGTCGTACATGGTGGCCAGGATGCCGTCCAGGCGCAGCTCGGGGTTGAGCCGCTCGCAGACCTTCTCGATGGTCTCGGTGAGCAGCGCGACCCCGCGCAGTGCGAAGAACTCGCACTCCAGCGGCACGATGACGCTGTGAGCGGCCGTCAGGGCATTGACCGTCAGCAGGCCCAGCGAGGGCTGGCAGTCGATGATGACGTAGTCGTAGTCGGGCAGCAGCGGCTTGAGCGCCCGCGCCAGCGCGGACTCCCGGGCCACCTCGCTGACCAGCTGCACCTCGGCGGCCGACAGGTCGATGTTGGAGGGCAGCAGGTCCATGCCGGGGACGGCGGTCTTCAGCAGCACCTCATCGGCCGTCAGACCCCGCTCCATGAGCAGGTTGTAGACCGTGACGTCGAGTTCCATCGGGTTGACGCCGAGGCCGACGGAGAGCGCGCCCTGCGGGTCGAAGTCGACCAGCAGGACCCGGCGGCCGTACTCGGCGAGGGCGGCGCCCAGGTTGATGGTCGAGGTGGTCTTGCCGACCCCGCCCTTCTGGTTGCACATCGCGATGATCTGCGCGGGGCCGTGCTCGGCCAGCGGCGCCGGGATCGGGAAGTACGGCAGCGGGCGGCCGGTCGGGCCGACCCGCTCGCGGCGCTGGCGGGCGGCGTCGGGGGCCAGGGTGGCGGCGTACTCGGGGTCCGGCTCGTACTCGGCGTCCGGGTCGTCGTACGGGCCGTAGCCGAGCTCGTTGTAGGCCAGCCCGTAGGCGGCGAACTCGGCGTCCAGGTCGGCGGGGGCGGCGGAGGGGGCGGTGTGCTGACGCGCCTCGAAGGTGCGGACCGCCACCGAGCCGACCTCCACCGTGCCCACCGCGGCCTGCCGGGCGGTGAGCTCCTCGTTCGACTGTCCGGCTGCGTGCTCCGCCAGTCCTGGCTGACCACCCCCGGGAGCAAATGTCGACTCATTCACAAGTCGTCTTACCTCCTTGGGTTTCCAGGACTCTAAGTCGATTCGTCAGCGTGGCAGCTAGCCGACGGTTTGCGACTCTAGGCCGTTTCGGGCGTTCGCAGCAACACAATCCACGGTAGTGGGCCGGATGTGTCGGCGGCCGACCAGGTATCTGTCAAGGGATGGCAGGGCTTGTGACCCTAACGTTTCTGCGGACCCCGGGCCTTTCCCGAGGGCCGGTCAGAACACCCGGTCCACAGGGCGGGTGACATGATGCACATAAATTGACATCCCGGGGTCACCACCCGGCCACCCCGGCCGCGGGCATGCCGAACGCCCCCGGCCCGAGGGAAGCGGGCCGGGGGCGTACGGACGGGGGCGGCGTCAGGCGAGGACGCTGTCCAGGGCGACGGACTCCAGGCCGAAGGCCTCGGCGACCGCACCGTAGGTGATCTGGCCCTCGTGCACGTTCAGGCCCTTGGCGAGCGAGGCGTCACGGCGCAGCGCCTCCTTCCACCCGCGGTTGGCCAGCTCGACGACGTACGGCAGCGTCGCGTTGGTCAGCGCGTAGGTGGAGGTGTTCGGGACGGCGCCCGGCATGTTGGCCACGCAGTAGAAGACCGAGTTGTGGACCTCGAAGGTCGGCTCGGCGTGCGTGGTGGCACGGGAGTCCTCGAAGCAGCCGCCCTGGTCGATCGCGATGTCGACGAGCACGGAGCCCGGCTTCATCCGGGAGACCAGCTCGTTGGTGACCAGCTTGGGGGCCTTGGCGCCCGGGATCAGCACGGCGCCGATCACCAGGTCCGCCTCCAGGACGGCCTTCTCCAGCTCGAAGCTGTTGGACATGATGGCCTTGATCTTCGTGCCGAAGATCTTGTCGGCCTCGCGCAGCTTGTTGATGTCGCGGTCGAGCAGGGTCACCTCGTAGCCCATGCCGATGGCGATGGTGGCCGCGTGCCAGCCGGAGACGCCACCGCCGATGACGACGGCCTTCGCCGGGTGGGTGCCGGGCACGCCGCCGGGCAGGGTGCCGCGGCCGCCGGCCGGGCGCATCAGGTGGTACGAGCCGACCTGCGGGGCCAGCCGGCCCGCGACCTCGGACATCGGGGCGAGCAGCGGCAGGGCGCCGTTGGCGAGCTGCACGGTCTCGTACGCGATGGCGGTGGTGCCGGAGGCGATCAGCGCGTCGGTGCCGGCCCGGTCGGCCGCCAGGTGGAGGTAGGTGAAGAGGGTCTGGCCCTTGCGCAGGCGGTGGTACTCCTGCGCGATCGGCTCCTTGACCTTCAGCAGCAGGTCGGCGGTGGCCCACACCTCGTCGGCGGTGGGGAGGATGGTGGCGCCGGCCGCCACGTACTCCTCGTTCGGGATCGAGGAGCCGATGCCGGCGTTGTCCTCGATGTAGACCTCGTGGCCGTTGCGGACCAGCTCATGCACGCCGGCAGGCGTGATGGCCACGCGGTACTCGTGGTTCTTGACCTCGCGGGGGATGCCGACCTTCACGGCTAAACACGTCCCTCTTACCTGGGGGTCCCGGCCGGGGAAGACCGGCGGGTGACGCGCACGGGGAAGCCTCCGGGACAGGCCGGGGCACGGATCGCTGCGCGACTGGTGTCGAGTGTAATGAAGCCCAGCGGATCCGTCAGCCTTCCAAACTGAATAAATCTGCCGGAGACGTTGGCAGTTTCGTAGGCTTGCATCACGATCTAGGTGTCAAAGTGGGGCGAAACGCCCTTCATCGACACTACTCCGAAACCAGCAGATACCCCTCACCGTCGACCAGCCGCCGCAGCCGCTCCACGGCCTGCGCCAGGGCCGCCGCGGCGGTGTCCTCGCCGAGCCTGCGCAGCACCGCGGCCGCCGCCCGGTACTCGCGCACCGCCTCGTCGAAGCGCCGCTGCGCGGCGTGCGCCTCCGCGGTGCGCACCAGCAGCCGGGCCTCGGCCCGCTGGTCGCCGAGGCTCTGCCGCAGCGCCAGCGCCCGCCCGTACCAGTCGGCGGCCCTGACCGGGTCGCCGAGCGCCCGGTGGCAGCCGCCGGTGCCCTCCAGGGCCCGGGCGCAGGCGCTCTCGTCACCGGCGGTGCGGGCGTGCTCCAGGGCCGCCCGGTAGTGCTCCTCGGCCCTGGCCCAGTGGCCCTCGGCCGCCTGCAGGTCCCCGAGGTTGAGCAGCGCCGCCGCCGCCCGGCGCGGGACCGCCTGCCGCTCGGCCACCCGCAGCACCAGCCCGTGCAGCTGGTACAGGTCGGCGGGGGCGGCGGCGCCGGTCAGCGGCAGCGCGCGCAGCAGCGCGGTCACCAGCCGGCCGGCGGAACCGTCCAGGTCGCCCTGGCCGATCGCGTCCCGGACCGCGCCCAGCAGCCGGTCCCGCTCGCCGGCCAGCCAGCCGGCCGCCTGGGCGGCGCTGCGCAGCCGCAGCGGGCCGGGCAGCGGGTCGGGGTTGTCGCCGGCCGTGCGGTCCAGCAGCAGCCGCGCCGAGTCGACCAGCCTGACCAGCCGCTCCAGCAGCCGGGCCCGGGCCAGCTCCACCTCGGCCGGGCGGTCGCGTTCGGCCCGCAGCTCCACCAGCCTCGGGTACAGCCGGCCGGGCACCCGGTAGCGCTTGGTGCCGTCCGCCGCGTCCGGCTCGCGCTCCAGCAGCTCCTGCCCGGCCAGCTTCTCCAGCTGGGTACCGGCCTCCGGCGCCGGGCACCCGACCAGCGCGGACGCCGTCCGCAGGTCGGCGGACTGCCCGGGCGCCAGGGTCAGCATCCGCAGCATCCGGGCTGCCGGCGCCGGCAGCCCCCGGTAGACCAGGTCGAACGCCGCCACCAGCGGGTCGGTGTCCGGCACCGGCACCGGCTCGGCCGGGAGCAGCTCCCTGGCCTGGCGGCGGCCGCTCCCCTGGCGGCGGCTCCTGGGCCGGGCCGCGCCGGGCGCCTTCGGGGACCGCGGGGCGGCGTCGTGCTCCGGCGGGGCCAGCTCCGCCGCGGCGTCGGTGACGGCCGCGCGGGCGTCGCCCCGCAGCCGGGTGGCGACCAGCCGCAGGGCCGCCGGGCGCGAGGCGCAGGCCTCGGCGAGGTCAGCGGCGCCGACCGGGTCGCAGCTGATCCGGGTGCCGCCGATCAGCCGGCCGAGCAGGTCGATCGCGGACGGCTGGTCGAGGCCGCCGAGGATGACCGGATCGATCGCGTCGATCCCGGTCAGCGGGCCGGCGGTGGTGGCCAGCACCAGGCAGCCGGGCTCGTCGGTGAGCAGCGGCAGCAGCTGCCCGGCCTCCCGGACCTCGTCCAGCAGGATCAGCAGCCGGCGGCCGGCCAGCGCCGCCCGCAGCGCCGCGCAGGCCGGGTCCTCGGCCCCGGGGTCGGCGGGCAGCAGCCCCTCGGGCACCGCGTCCAGCTGCTCCAGCAGGCGGCGGGCGGCCCGGCCGGGCTCGACCGGGCTGCCGTCGGGTGCGGACAGCCGGGCGAACAGCAGGCCGTCGGGGAAGTCGGCGGCCGCGGCGCGGGCGTGCCGCACGGCGAGCGCGGTGCGGCCCGATCCGGGCCGGCCCGCCAGCACCACCAGCCGGCCGCGGCCCGGTACCGGCCGCGCGGCGGCGGCCGCCAGCGCGGCCAGCTCGCCCCGGCGGCCGACGAACGGCTCCGCCCCCGCGGGCAGCATGTCGGTCACCTGGGACCCGGGGGGCGGTGCGTCCACCGTCGCCGTCTTCCTCGCCACCTGCGCCACTCCCGACCAGTCGCCCAGCAGACCGGGCCCGGTACGAGGGACCCTGTCCGCGAAGCGTAGTTCGCGCGCACCGCGGTGCCGAGCTGCCGCCCGGTAGTACCAACGGGCAAATCACCCCGGCGGATCAACATCCGCCACCGGACGCACCCGAACGGCGGCGGCCGGCGGCCCGGACGGGTGCCGCGTCAGGCGGCCGGGAAGGGCCGGGCCGGCCACGGCACGTCGGCCGGCCGCAGCGAGTCCAGGCCCGGGCCGGTGAGGGCCGCGTACAGCGCGAGGGTGCCGGTGATCAGGGTCGGGTTGTGCAGTCCGCCGGCCAGGATCAGCCGGACCAGCTCCTCGACCGGCACCCGGGCGGTCTCGATCTCCAGCTCCTCGCCGTGCGCGGCGTAGCGCTCGCCCTCGGCGTCGGCCAAGTCGGTCGCCAGGAACAGCCGCAGCGCCTCGTCGGTGCCGCCGGGCGAGGTGTAGAAGTCCACCAGGACGCGCCACCGGCGGGCCCGCAGGTGGGCCTCCTCGTAGAGCTCGCGCTGGGCGGCGTGCAGCGGGTTCTCCCCCGGCACGTCCAGCAGGCCGGCCGGCAGCTCCCACAGGCGCTGGCGCACCGGGTGGCGGTACTGGCGCAGGATCAGCACCCGCTGCCGGTCGTCGAGGGCGAGCACCGAGACCGAACCGGGGTGCGTCTGGTAGTCGCGGCGGGCGTAGCTGCCGTCGGGCATCAGCACCTCGTCCGTCCGCACCCCCGTGACCCGGCCCTGGAACGGGGTCTCGGTGGCCCGGACCGGCCACTGCTCCTCCAGGTCCCGGATCTGCTGCTGAACCTCGGTCGTGGACTGCTGCACGTCGGTCATCGCGAATCCCCTTTTCGTCAGTGCGACACAATCTATGCCATCGCCGCCGGGGACGGACAACACGACGGCGGCCACTCGGGGGATCCCCGGGTGGCCGCCGTCGGGGGCGACTACGCCTGCTCGGCGCCGGTCTTGATCTTGATGGCGGCCGCCACCAGACCCGCGAACAGCGGGTGCGGGCGGGTCGGACGCGACTTCAGCTCCGGGTGCGCCTGGGTGGCGACCAGGTACGGGTGGACCTCGCGCGGGTACTCGACGTACTCGACCAGGTCGCCCTTGGGGGACAGCCCGGAGAACTGCAGGCCGGTCTTCTCCAGGTCGGCGCGGTAGGCGTTGTTGACCTCGTAGCGGTGGCGGTGGCGCTCGTCCACGTACTGCTCGCCGCCGTAGACCTCGCGCACGATCGAGCCCTCGGCGAGCTTGGCCGGGTACAGGCCCAGGCGCATGGTGCCGCCCAGGTCGCCCTTGCCGTCCACGATCGCCAGCTGCTCGGCCATGGTGGAGATGACCGGGTACTTGGCGGCCGCGTCGAACTCGGTGGAGTTGGCCTCCGGCAGGCCGGCCAGGTTGCGGGCCGCCTCGATGACCACGCACTGCAGGCCCAGGCACAGGCCGAGCAGCGGGATCCGGTTCTCCCGGGCGAAGGTGATCGCGGCGACCTTGCCGTCCACCCCGCGGTCACCGAAGCCGCCGGGGATGCAGACCGCGTCCACGTCGCCGAGCTGCTCCTGGGCGCCCTCGGGGGTCAGGCAGTCGTCCGAGGTGACCCACTTGATCTCGACCCGGGCGTTGTTGGCGAAACCGCCGGCCCGCAGCGCCTCGGTGACCGACAGGTAGGCGTCGGGAAGATCGATGTACTTGCCGACCAGCGCGACCTTGACGATGTGCTGGGGCTCGTGGACCCGGCGCAGCAGGTCGTCCCAGACGGTCCAGTCCACGTCCCGGAAGGCCAGGTCGAGGCGGCGCACCACGTAGGCGTCCAGGCCCTCGCCGTGCAGCACCTTCGGGATGTCGTAGATCGACTTGGCGTCGATGGCCGCGACCACGGCCTCCTCGTCCACGTCGCACATCAGCGAGATCTTGCGCTTGATGGCCTGCGGCACCTCGCGGTCGGCGCGCAGCACGATGGCGTCCGGCTGGATGCCGATGTTGCGCAGGGCCGCGACCGAGTGCTGGGTCGGCTTGGTCTTCAGCTCGCCCGAGGGGCCGATGTACGGCAGCAGGGAGACGTGCACGAAGAACACGTTGTCCCGGCCGACCTCGTGGCGGACCTGGCGGACGGCCTCCAGGAACGGCAGCGACTCGATGTCGCCGACCGTGCCGCCGACCTCGGTGATCACCACGTCGACGTCCTCGGTCGCCATCCGGCGGATCCGGGACTTGATCTCGTTGGTGATGTGCGGGATGACCTGGACGGTGTCGCCCAGGTACTCGCCGCGGCGCTCCTTGGCGATCACCGTCGAGTACACCTGGCCGGTGGTGACGTTGGCCGAGCCGTGCAGGTTGGTGTCCAGGAACCGCTCGTAGTGGCCGATGTCCAGGTCGGTCTCGGCGCCGTCGTCGGTGACGAACACCTCGCCGTGCTGGAACGGGTTCATGGTGCCCGGGTCCACGTTCAGGTACGGGTCGAGCTTCTGCATGGTCACGCGCAGGCCGCGCGCCTTGAGCAGCGCACCGAGGCTCGAGGCGGTGAGGCCCTTGCCGAGCGAAGAGGCGACACCCCCGGTGACGAAGAGGTGCTTGGTCGTCACGGCGCGGCTGCTGGCCGCCTTGCCGGAATGGGGCTGTGCCAAGAGGGGGCTCCCGTGGGTCGCGTGTCGAGGGTGACGCCGGTGGGCGGTTCACCCGGGCGGTCCGCCGTCGCCCCGACGAGGAGCGGCCCTCCCTCGGTGACGGGGAGGAGGTGCTCGGCCGGGAGGCCCGGCGGGGTCGTCGAGTCGGCGGATCCGGGGTGGTTTTCCCACCAGTCCACGGGATACCAGGGTATCAGCGACCTGGACAGGACGCGTTCGGCCGGGGCCCGGCGCGCCCGTCGGCGCCCGTCGGCGGCGGATCGCCGCGGGGCGCGGGCGGGTGGTGCGGATGGCCCGGAAGGATCATCTCCGGATGGCCGGACCGGGTGGTTTCGCGCGGCCCCGGCGCACGTCACTGTTGATCTATTGGTGTGAGTGCGTCCGGACCGGAGCCGCTGCGCGTGCCCCGGCCCGGCCACTCGACGTATCCTGCACGGACGCATCGCCGACAGCAGAGCACGCGGAGGGCGAGGGGGTCCGGACGGCACCTCTCGGTCCCCGATGCGCGACCGGAACCTCCCGTACCAGTTCCTCCCGCTCGCCCCAGGGGCCCACCACAACCCCGTGCGGTCACCCCGCGAGTCCCTCCACACCCACGGGTCTCACAGTGCCGCCCCGAGCACTCCGGCCCCGCAGACCCCGCCCTCCGCCGTCGGTCGTCGCCGAGCACAAAATTGCGAACTGGAGATCCACGTGGCCGGCCGTATCGAGGACTACGCACTCATCGGGGACATGCAGACCGCCGCGCTCGTCAGCAGGGACGGCGCGGTCGACTGGCTCTGCCTGCCGAGATTCGACTCGCCGGCCGTCTTCGCGGGCCTGCTCGGCACCGATGAACACGGCTTCTGGCGGATCGGCCCCGCAGAACCCGTGACCAGCCCCTCGGCCCCGCCCGCCCCGCACGACGCCCTCACCGACACCGGTGACCTGCGGGTCCCCCCGGTCACCGCCGCCGCCCCCGCGCTGCCCAGCGACCGGCGCCGCTACCGCGGCGACTCGCTGATCCTGGAGAACGAGTGGGACACCCAGGGCGGCAGCGTCCGGGTGATCGACTTCATGCCGCCCCGGCACCTGCTCGGCACCCCCGACGTCCCCCAGATGATCCGCATCGTCGAAGGCCTCAAGGGCCGGGTCCGGATGCGCTCCGCCGTGCGCATGCGGTTCAGCTACGGCCGGATCGTGCCCTGGGTGCACCGCGTCGAACAGGCCGACGGCGGCCACCGCACGGTCGCCGTCGCCGGCCCCGACTCGGTCTGGCTCGACGGCGTCGCCGAGACCTACGGCCGCGACCTGACCACCTACGCCGACTTCACCGTCGGCGAGGGCGAACGGATCGCCTTCGCCCTCACCTGGCAGGCCTCCCACCTGCCCGCCCCCGCCGCACCCGACGCCGAGGAGTCCCTCGCCGCCACCGAGCGGTTCTGGCACGACTGGGTCTCCCAGTGCACCTACCAGGGCCCCTACCGGGAGGCCGTGGTCCGCTCCCTGATCACCCTCAAGGGCCTCACCTACGCCCCCACCGGCGGCATCGTCGCCGCCCCCACCACCTCACTGCCCGAGGACCTCGGCGGCGAACGCAACTGGGACTACCGCTACACCTGGCTGCGCGACGCCGCCATCACCCTGTCCTCCCTGCTGCGCACCGGCTACCGCGAGGAGGCCCGGGCCTGGCGCGAGTGGCTGCTGCGGGCGGTGGCCGGCGACCCCGAGAACCTGCAGATCATGTACGGCATCGCGGGCGAACGCGAGCTCACCGAGTCCGAACTGGACTGGCTGCCCGGCTACGAGAACTCCCAGCCCGTCCGGGTCGGCAACGGCGCCGCCGGCCAGCTCCAGCTCGACGTCTACGGCGAGGTCGTCGAGGCCCTGCACCTCGGCCACATGACCGGCATGGTCCGCAACGACCACGCCCACCAGCTCCAGCTGAAGCTGATCACGTACCTGGAGCAGCACTGGCGCGAGCCCGACGAGGGCATCTGGGAGGTCCGCGGACCGCGCCGGCACTTCGTCCACTCCAAGGTGATGGCCTGGGTCGCCGTCGACCGCACCATCAAGCTGATCGAGCAGAGCCCCGCCGAGGGCCCGCTGGAGCGCTGGATCGCCCTGCGCGAGGAGATCCACCGCGAGGTCTGCGAGAAGGGCTACGACGCCGAACGCAACACCTTCACCCAGTACTACGGCGGCCAGGAACTGGACGCCTCGCTGCTGCTCATCCCGCAGGTCGGCTTCCTGCCGCCGGACGACAAGCGGGTGATCGGCACCATCGAGGCCATCCAGCGCGAGCTGTCCACCGAGGACGGCTTCGTCCTGCGCTACCCCACCCACGACGACCAGGGCAACAACGTCGACGGGCTGTCCGGGCACGAAGGGGCGTTCCTGGCCTGCTCGTTCTGGCTCGCCGACGACCTGGCGATGATCGGCCGGGTCGGCGAGGCGCGGGAGCTGTTCGACAAGCTGCTGGCGCTGCGCAACGATCTCGGGCTGCTGGCCGAGGAGTGGGACCCGCGCCAGAAGCGCCAGGTCGGCAACTTCCCCCAGGCCTTCAGCCACGTCCCCCTGATCGACACCGCCCTCCGCCTCACCGCCTGCGCAGGCGCCTACGCCTCCCCGCAGCCCCCGCAGTAACCCCCGTCCGGGGGACCCTAGCAGGGGCGCCGGGGGTCCCCCCGGCCGGAGGCTGGGGCGCGGGGAACTGCGCGAGGGCGGGAGGCACCCACGTACAGGACGGCAACGGCGCTGCAGGCCCGCCCTCGGAACCCGGCTCCAGCACGCGACCTGCCGCCCTCGCGCAGTCCCGCCCCCAGCCTCCGGCCAGGGGACCCCCAGCGCCCCTGAAGACAGCACCCCCGGAGGGGTGCCTCAGGGGCGCTGGACGAGTTCGTCGTAGGTGGAGAGGACCTGGGCCACGGTGGCGGCCTCGTCGGGCCAGGTGGCGGCCTGGTGGCGGCCGGCCTCGGCGAGTTCGGCGCGGCGGGCGGGCTCGGCGAGCAGCCCGTCGAGTGCCCGCGCGAGCGCCGCGGGGTCGCCGTACGGCACCAGCACCGCCGCGTCCCCGACCAGTTCGGGAATCCCGCCGACCGCGGTGGACACCACCGGCACCCCCGCCCGCATCGCCTCCTGCACCACCAGCGACCGCGCCTCCCACCGGCTGCTGACCGCCACCAGGTCGGCCGCGGCCAGCAGATCGGGCACATCGGTGCGGTAGCCGAGCAGTTCGGCCGGCAGCCGTTCGGCGGCGATCCGCTCCCGCAGCGGCTGCGCCTCCGGGCCGTCGCCCGCGATCACCACCAGCGGTTCGGGGGAGGTGAGCCGACGGGCCGCGTCCAGCAGCAGCCCGAACGCCTTCTGCGGGACCAGGCGGCCGACCGCGAGCACCACCGGACGGTCCGCCCGGTCGCCGAGCAGGGCGGCCCGGGCCTCGGGGCGGTCCAGTTCGCCGGGCGGGATCGGCGGGGCCGCGATCGGGCCCAGCCGGGCGTCGGTGGCGCCGAGTTCACGCGCCCGGGCGACCAGGTCGGAGGAGGCGCCGAGGACCAGGTCGGCGGCGCGCACCACCCGGCGCTCCATCAGCCGCTGCAGGCGGCGCTCCATACCGGTGGCGAGCATCGCGTGGTGCGAGGTGACCACCAGCGGCGTCTGCGGGCGAAGGCCCGGGAAGCGGCCGGCGGTGCGCAGCGCCAGGTCGGCGAGCAGGCCGGCCCGCATGCCGTGGGCGTGCACCACGTCGGCGCCGGTGAAGGCGCGCCGCAGTTCTCCGATGGCGGCCGCGTCGCTGCGGGCGCCCGCGGTCGGGGTGATCTCGACCTGGTGGAAGCGGGCGCCGGCCTTGGTGTAGCCGAAGAGTTCGTCGGTGCCGGCCGGTCCGCAGACCGTGACGCCGACCCCGTGGGCGACCAGTCCCTGGGCGAGCGAGCGGACGTGCGCCCCGATGCCCCCGGTACCGGCTGAAAGGACGAGCACCACGTGCAGCTGCCCCGATTCCTGGGCGGCTGGGGTGCCCCGGCTGGCGGAATGGTCCACGTCGTCTCGCTCCGGCTCGATCACTCGACTCGCGCCGCCCGGGGTTGGCCCGCGAATCGGCGCTCGGGACTGGAAAGCCAATGTCCGACCGCCACCATGCCAGGTCGGGCGGGTTCTTGGACAGTCGGCCGGACCTGCGGGCGCGTCGCGGATGGGCGACGGGCCCGGCGGCCCAAGGGGCCCGGCCCGCGGTCGGGGGTGTGACCGGGGCCGGGGGTGCTTCGGTACGT
The DNA here is from genome assembly GCF_057220535.1 of Kitasatospora sp. NEAU-CNBT7. Lineage (NCBI taxonomy): Bacteria > Bacillati > Actinomycetota > Actinomycetes > Kitasatosporales > Streptomycetaceae > Kitasatospora > Kitasatospora sp. NEAU-CNBT7. The sequence goes on from NZ_JBXQQB010000004.1 coordinate 385,763, forward strand.
CAGCCGGTGCGCGGGGCGCGGGCGGCGGCCAGCAGCTCCTCGGCGTGGGCGCGGCCCAGCTCGGAGTCCTCCAGACCGGCCAGCATCCGCGACAGTTCGCGCACCCGCTCCTCGTCGGTGAGCGACTTGACGCCGCTGCGGGTCACCGTGCCGTCGTTGGTCTTCTCCACCACCAGGTGCCGGTCGGCGAACGCGGCGACCTGCGGGAGGTGGGTGACCACCACGACCTGCGCGCTGCGCGCCAGTTTGGCGAGCCGGCGGCCGATCTCGACGGCGGCCTTCCCGCCGACACCCGCATCGACCTCGTCGAACAGGTAGGTCGGCACCGGGTCCGCCCCGGCGAAGACCACCTCGACGGCCAGCATCACCCGGGACAGCTCACCGCCGGACGCGCCCTTGGCGATCGGCCGGGGCTGCGCACCGGGGTGCGGGGCCAGCAGCACCTCCACCTCGTCGACGCCGTGCGAGCCGTAGGCGACGGTCCGGCCGCCGACCTCGATCCCGGACAGGTCGTCGACCTGGCTGATCGCGAAGGTCACCCGGGCGTGCGGCATGGCCAGTTCGGCGAGTTCGGCGGAGACCGCCGCGGCGAACTTGTCGGCCGCGGCGTGCCGGGCGGCCGAGACCTCCGCCGCCAGCTCGCCCAACTCGGCCCGCAGCGAGGTCTCCTGCGCACCGAGCTGGTCGATCCGCTCGTCGTCGCCGTCCAGCTCCAGCAGCCGCACCGCACCGGCCTCGGCCCACTCCAGCACCTCGGCGAGGCTGCCCTCGGGGCCCGCGTACTTGCGCAGCAGCTGGGCGAGGACCGCCCGGCGGTCCTCCACCGCGGCCAGCCGGACCGGGTCGGCGTCCAGGTCGTCCGCGTACCCGGCGAGGTCGCCCGCCACGTCGGCGAGCAGGTAGCCGGCCTCGTTCAGCCGGTCGGCGAGGGAGGCGAGGCGCTCGTCGTGGTGGCGGACCGCGTCGACGGCCCGCCGGGCCTGGGCGACCAGGGTGCCCGCGTCCACCCCCTCCGGGTCGGAGGGGTCGCCCGCCAGGGCGGCGTGCGCGAGGGTCGCCGCGGAGGAGAGCGCGTCGGCGTGGCCGAGCCGCTCGGACTCGGCGGCCAGCTCGGCGTCCTCGCCGGCCTGCGGCTCCGCGGCGGCGATCTCGTCCAGGCCGAAGCGCAGCAGGTCCGCCTCCTGGGCGCGCTCGCGGGCCCGGGTGGTCAGCTCCTCCAGGGTCGCGGAGACCTCGCGCAGCCGCCGGTAGACCTCGCGGTAGCGGGCCAGCGGCTCGGCGACGTGCTCGCCCGCGTACCGGTCGAGCGCGCCGCGCTGCCGGGAGGGGCGCAGCAGCCGCTGCTGGTCGGTCTGGCCGTGCACGGCGACCAGGTCCTCGCCGAGCTCGGCGAGCAGGCCGACCGGCACCGACCGGCCGCCGACGTGGGCGCGGGAGCGGCCCTCGGCGGAGACGGTCCGGCTGACCAGCAGTTCGCCCTCGTCCAGTTCGGCGCCGGCCTCCAGGGCGCGGGCCAGCACCGGGGAGTCGGCGGGCAGGGTCATCCGGCCCTCCACCACGGCCCGGTCGGCGCCGCGCCGCACCAGCCCCGGGTCGGCCCGGCCGCCGAGCAGCAGGCCGAGGCTGGTCACCACCATGGTCTTGCCCGCCCCGGTCTCACCCGTCACGGCGGTGAAGCCCGGAGCCAGTTCGACCACGGCGTCGTCGATGACACCAAGATCTCGTATCCGCATCTCGTCCAACACGGAGACGACCTTACGAGGTTCCGCCCACACCGCGCGACGAGCGGTGGCCCCCGATGCCCAAGTTCATCCCTTCCGGGCGGCTTCGGGCGCTCCCGCCACCGCCGCGGCCGGGACCGTGCACCAGCGCAGGAAGAACTGCGCCAGCGGGCCGATGGCCAGCGCGTACGCGATCGTGCCGACCCCGAAGGTGCCGCCGAGCAGGATGCCCGCGACCAGTACCACCAGCTCGATCCCGGTCCGGATCAGCCGCAGCGAACGCCCGGTGCGCCGGTGCAGGCCGGTCATCAGGCCGTCGCGCGGCCCGGGACCGAGCCGGGCACCGATGTACAGGCCGGTGGCCAGCCCGTTCAGCACGATACCGGCGGTCAGCAGCAGGATCCGGGCCGCCCAGCCGGCCGGCGGCGTGACCAGGCCGAGGGTGACGTCCATCGCCATGCCGAGCACCAGCACGTTGCCGACCGTGCCGACACCGGGCCGCTGCCGCAGCGGTATCCACAGCAGCAGCACCAGCGCGCCCATGATCGTCACCCAGGTCCCCACGCTCAGCCCCAGGTGCCGGGACAGCCCCTGGTGCAGCACGTCCCAGGGGTTCCCGCCGAGCGAGGCGCGCAGCATCAGCGCCATGCTCGACCCGTAGAGCACCAGCCCGGCCAGCAGCTGGACGAGCCGCCGCGGGAGCGCGTCGGCGAATCTGGCGGGGGTGAAGGCGACGGCCATCGGGTCTCCCTTTGCTGCGGTGCTCGGACCTCTGCTGCGGTGCTCGGCCCTTGCTGCGGAACTCGGACTGGACCCATGATGGAAGTCCAATCTGACCGGCAACAGGTCCAATTCGAAGCAAGTGGACCGGTGACCCCGATGACCCAGTGGCACAGCACCGTCACCCCACCCGCGCTGGCCCGGCTGCTGCGCACCACCTCCCTGCCCGAGGTGCCCGGCCGCCGCCCCGCCTACCGGACCCTGGCCGGCCAGGTCCGCACCCTGGTCACCGAGGGCCGGCTGCCGGTCGGCGCCCGGCTGCCCGCCGAACGCGAACTGGCCGCCGAGCTCGCCCTCAGCCGGACCACCGTCGCGACCGCCTACGAGACCCTGCGCGCCGAGGGCTACCTGCGCAGCCGACGCGGCGCCGGCAGCTGGACCGCCCTGCCCGAAGGCGCCCGGCCGCCCGTCGACGCCCTCCACCCCGTCCAGCCCGACCAGCGCGGCACCGTGGTCGACCTGGGCGTCGCCGCGCTGCCCGCACCGCAGCCCTTCCTCGGCGAGGCCGCCGCCCGCGCCCTCGACCAGCTGCCCGCCTACGCCGCCGGCCACGGCCACTACCCCACCGGCGTCCCGGTCCTGCGTGAGGCCGTCGCCCGCCGCTTCACCGAACGCGGCCTGCCGACCGTTCCCGACCAGATCCTGATCACCACCGGCGCGATGGGCGCCCTCCACCTCGCCCAGCGCGCCCTGCTCACCCGCGGCGACCGCGCCGCGGTCGACGCCCCCAGCTACGCGCACAGCCTGCAGTCCCTGCGCCGGGGCGGCGCCCGCCTGGTACCGGTCGCCTTCGCCCGGCCCGACGGCCCCGACTCCCCCGCCAGCTGGGACCTCGACGAGTGGCAGCGCGTCCTGCGCGGCGCCGCACCCCGGATCGCGTACGTCATCCCCGACTTCCACAACCCCACCGGCGCACTCGTCGACGAGGAGCAGCGACGCGCCCTGCTCGGCCACGCCCGGGCCGCCGGCACCGTCCTGCTGGTCGACGAGACACCCGCCGAACTCGGCTGGGGCACACCGCAGTCCGAACTCCCCCGGCCGCTCGCCGCACTCGACCGCTCGGCCCAGGTGGTGACCGTCGGCTCCGCCGGGAAACTGCTCTGGGGCGGGCTGCGGATCGGCTGGCTGCGCGCCGCCCCCGCGCTGGTACGGCAGCTGGCCACCGAGCGGGCGTTCAGCGACATCGGCACCCCGGTGCTCGACCAGCTGATCGCCGCCGAACTGCTCGGCGAGCCGCTCGCCGCGGTCCGCGCCCACCAGCACCGGCGGCTGCGCGGCAGCGCCGAGGCGCTCGCCGCCGAGCTGCGCCGGCGGCTGCCCGGCTGGCGGTTCGCGATGCCCCCAGGCGGCCTCGCCCTGTGGCTGGCCACCGACGGGGTGTCCGGCAGCGCCCTCGCCCGGGCCGGCGAGCAGACCGGTGTCCGGCTCGCCGCCGGGGCGCGGTTCGGCGTGGACGGCGCCTTCGAGAACTACCTGCGGATCCCGCTCACCGTCCCGCCCGCCGCCGCACCCGAGGCCGTCGACCGGCTCGCCGAAGCGGCGGACCGGGCGGCCCGCGGCGGACTCGGCGGCGGCGAGAGCACCCCGTCGGCCGCCTGAGCCGGTCCGCACCCACGCCGCCGCACCAAGCGGGCCGACACACCGTCAGGCCGCCCCCGCACTCACGGGGTCTGCGCGCGCCCCCGCCAACCCGTCACCGGCAGAGCGAACTTGGCGACCAGCCGGTTGGTGAACGGCGCCCGGTGCAGCCGCGCCAGCCGGACCGGGATCCGCCCCTTGCGGACCTCCACCCGGGCCCCCGCCGGCAGCTCCACCGAACGGCGGCCGTCGCACCACAGCACCCCGTGCGGGGTCTTCGGCTGCACCTCCACCGCCAGCACCGAGTCGGGCGAGGTCACCAGCGGCCGCGCGAACAGCGCATGGGCGCTGATCGGCACCATCAGCAGCGCCTCCACCTCCGGCCACACCACCGGCCCGCCCCCCGAGAACGCGTACGCCGTCGACCCGGTCGGCGTCGCACACACCACCCCGTCACAGCCGAAGTTGGACACCGGACGGCCGTCCACCTCGGTGACCACCTCCAGCATCCGCTCCCGCGCCGCCTTCTCGATCGACGCCTCGTTCAGCGCCCAGTCCTCGTGCACCACATCGCCGTTGGTCCGCACCAGGACATCGATGGTCATCCGCTCCTCGACCTCGTAGTCGGCGTCCACCACCCGGTCGACCACCACCGCCAGGTCGTCCCGCTCGGCCTCCGCGAGGAACCCCACCCGGCCCAGGTTGATGCCCAGCATCGGCAGCCCCGACTCCCGGGCCAGCTCGGCCCCGCGCAGCAGCGTGCCGTCACCGCCCGCCACCAGGATCAGCTCGCAGCCCGCCGCGGCCCCCAACCCCCCGGTCACCCGCTCGACGCCCTCCGGAAGATCGAGGTCGACCGCCTCCGAGGCGAGCAGCCGGATTCTGATCCCGGCCTTCAGCAGCCCGTGGACCAGCCCCTCGACACTGCGCAGAGCGGCCTCCCGCCCGGTGTGCGCGATCAGGAAGACCGTACGTCCGCCACTCATGTCGCTGCCCTCTCCCTCACGTCAGCCCGGCTCGCCCTTGACCCGGTTCCGGCCGCACGGCGCCGCGCAACGTACGGACGTCTGCCGAGCACCCTACCGGGGGCCCTCCGCGACGGCCCGGTCCGCGGCGGCCGGATCCAGCTGCGGCGCGCCCCTGCGAAGCCACAGGAAGTACTCGACGTTACCCGACGGACCCGGCAGCGGGCTGGCCGTCACCGCCCGCACCCCGAGCCCCGACTCCCAGGCGTGGCCCGCCACCTGACGGATCATCTCGGCCCGCAGCTCCGGACTGCGCACCACCCCGCCGCTGCCGAGGCGCTCCTTGCCGATCTCGAACTGCGGCTTCACCATCAGCACCAGGTCCGCGTCCGGCGCGCAGCAGGACGCCAGCGCCGGCAGCACCAGCCCCAGCGAGATGAACGACAGATCGCCCACCACCAGGTCCACCGGCTCACCGCCGATCAGCTCGACACCCAGCTCCCGCACATTGGTGCGGTCCATCACGGTGACCCGCTCATCGCTCTGCAGCGACCACGCCAGCTGCCCGTAGCCCACGTCCACCGCCAGCACGTGCGCCGCACCCGCCCGCAGCAGCACATCGGTGAACCCGCCCGTCGAGGCACCGGCGTCCAGCGCCCGGCGGCCCTCGACCACCAGCCCCTGCGGCACGAAGGCCGCGAACGCACCGGCCAGCTTGTGCCCGCCGCGCGAGACGTAGTCGGGGTCGGCGTCGTCCTTGGCCACCACGACCGCGGCCCCGGTCTCCACCTGGGTGGCCGGCTTGGTCGCCGTGGTACCGCCGACCGTCACCCGCCCGGCCGCGATCAGCTCACTCGCGTGCTCCCGCGAACGGGCCAGCTTGCGGCGGACCAGCTCCGCGTCGAGTCGGCGTCGTGCCACTGCCACTGGTGCTTCAGCTCCTACTGCTGCTCACGTGCTGCTCATCGCCGCGCGTCCGGCTCACCGCTGCTCGCGGTCGAGGGCGGCCAAGGTGTCCGTCAGCCGCTGGTGAACATCTTCGTACACCGCGACGTGTGCCTCGGTCCCCACCCCGTCCAGCGCCTCCAGCCGGCCGAGCGCCTCGTCCACCGCCGGATGCCCGGTCGGACCCACCGGCACCTCGACCCGCACCGGCCCCGGCACGGCCTGCTGCGCCACCACCTGCTCAGCCACCTGCTCGACCACCTGCTCAGCCATCGGCTCAGCCATCGGAGCCCTGCCCCGGCTCGGGCTTGGACACCGCCCGGCGGACCACGGTCTTCTTCGCCCCGGCCTTCCGGGCGGCCTGCGCCCTCGGCTCGGCGCCACCCGCCGCAGCCGTCGCCTTGCGGGTCACCGTCTTCTTCGCCGCACCCGTCTTCTTCGCCGCACCGGGCGGCTTCGGCGCACCCGGCTGCTTCGCCGCGCCCCGCTTCGCCGGCTCGCCCTTCCCGGCGGCGGCCGGTGCCTTCTTCGCCGGTGCCTTCTTCGCCGGGGCCTTCTTCGCCGCGACGTCCTTCGCCACCGCCTTCTTGGCGGCCTTCGCGGGGCCGGCCTTCGCGGGCGTCCCCTCGGCGGACGGCTTCCGCCCGGCCGGGGCACCGGCCGCGCCGTCCGCGGGCGCCGGCCGCGGGGCCTCCGGGTCCGGCTCGGCCCACACCTCACCCGCGACCGGCTCGGGACCGTCCTGCGGCCCGTCGTCCGGCACCGCCCAGGCGTCCGCCGGCACCGGCTCGGCCGGAGCGGTCCACTCCTCGTCGTCCCAGCCCGCCCCGAACAGCCCCTCGGCGCGCGCGGCCGGCCTGGGCGACGGCGACCCGTCCGGCCCGGCAGCACGGCCCTCCGGTCCCTCAGCCGCCTCCTCGTCCTTGCCCTCACGGAGCTGGCTCTCCAGGAAGCTCAGCACCACGCCGACCTTCATCACCTGGTCGCCGACCCGCTCGAAGACCCGCTCCACCTCGCCGCGGGCCACGCCGACGGCCAGGTCGACGCCGGCCCGGCCGGCCGTCACCGCCTCCCCGGCGAGGGTCTGCAGGGACCGCCCGGACGGCGGGAACTGCTCGGCGATCAGACGCTCCACCGCCGACACATCGACACCACCCCGCCCCAGCAGGCCGGTCGCCGTGGTCAGCACCCGCTTGCCGGTCTCCTCGGCCAGCACCGTGGCCACCGCCACCGCGCCCCGCACCGCATCCCGCAGCATCCGCCCGCCTCCTCCGGCGCCCGGTGGCGCCCAGCTCCGCGGCGGCCCGGCCCGAGGCCCGTCGGGCCCTCGGAGGCCCGCCGCCTCCACCGACGCTACCCCGTCGTACCCCCGGCCCGCTGCACGTTCGTCCCGGCTGCGGGGCCGATCGGCCGACCGGCCGCTGCGATAGCGTGGAACGCCGCCGATCACCAGCCGGACCACCAGCCCGATCACCAGCCGAGGGAGCAGCCCACCACCATGGCCAGCATCGAGGAGTGCCGCGAGGCCCTGGAGCAGCTCAGCCGGAACATGTCCCGCGCCGAGGGCGGCGTCCGCAAGGCCGCCGAACTCGACCGCTCGCTGAGCTGCTGGATCACCGACCTCGACCTGACGTTCTCCGGCCGCCTGCGGGACGGCCGGATCCAGGACATCACCAGCGCTCCCGGCGCCCCCGCCGACAAGGCCGAGATCCGGCTGACGATGTCCGGCGACGACCTGGTGGCGATGGTCGGGGGACGGCTCCCGTTCGCCTCCGCCTGGGCCTCCGGCCGGGTCAAGCTCGAAGCCGGATTCCGCGACCTGCTGCGCCTGCGCACCCTGCTCTGACCCCGACCGGCCCCCGGCCCCGACCGGCGTACCGGCGTCCGGGCGCCAGGGTCGGCCCACCCTCCGCGGCGGCTCGGCGCGCGGCGGTGGGCGCCCGCCCGGACGGTCCGGCGAAGCGTCCTCGTACCGGGCCGTGCTCGAACGCTCCGCCGGTTGCGGCGGGGACCTCGCGCGTCCTGCGGGGGCGGCGGGGGCGAGTCCTAGCGGACGATGCCGCGGGCCCGCGCCTCCGCCAGCCAGCGCGGGAACTCCGCCATCAGCGCGTCGTACAGCGCCTCGTCGTGCCAGGCCCGGGGCTGCGGGCCGACGGCGACGAAGTCGGCGTTGTCGATGACCCGGTCCCTCAGGTCGTCCAGGCCTGCCAGGAAGGTCAGGTCCTCGCGCTCGCCGAAACCGACGAACTGCCAGAACAGCGGCAGCGAGGAGGCCGACTGCATCAGCTTCTGGGTGGCCTTCCGGTCGTACGGGTCCCCGTCCGTCTGGAAGATCGCCAGCGCCGGGACACCGCCGCCGCGGCGCTGGTGGAGGTCGATCACCGCCTGCATCGCCGGCGCGTAGCTGGTCCCGCCCATCCGGACCGAGCGGCGGGCCTCGTCGATCCGCCCGTGGTGGCCCGCCAGCTGGATGTCGGTGACCAGCTCGACCTTGTTGGAGAACAGCACCAGCGGCACACTGCCGTCGTCGTCCAGGTGCGCCGCCAGGCTCAGCACCTGCTCGGCGAGGTGCTGCACGCTGCCGTCCTCGTAGTAGCCCCGCATGCTCATCGAGTAGTCGAGCACCAGGTACACCGCGATCCGGTACCCCGCCATCCCGCGCTTGGCCAGCGAGACGCCGGCCGACTGGTACTTCTGCAGCAGGGCGGGGGCGGTCGAGCGCACCTTCTCCAGGCTGATCGCGGGCGTCGGCCCGGCCGGCACCGGCGGCTGCACGGGCGGCTGCCCGTACGCGGGGGGCTGGCCGTACACGGGCGGTTGCCCATACGCGGGCGGCTGCTGCTGCCCGTACGCCCCAGGCTGCCCGTACCCGGGCGGTGCGGCGTACCCCGGCTGCGCGTACCCCTGACCCGCGTACCCCGGCGGCGGGTACCCGGGTACGGGCTGTCCCGGTGCCGGCTGCCCGGGCGGCGGGTAGGCGGGCGGCTGCTGCCCGTACCCGGGCGGCGGCACGGCGGCCGCAGGCGCCACCGGCGGAACCTGCTGAGACGCCTGCTGAGGCGCCTGCTGAGGCGCCTGCTGCTGAACGGGCTGCTGAACGGGCTGCGGAGCCGCCGCGGGCGGCTCGCCGACGTCCACCCCGAAGTCGGTGGCCAGCGCCGCCAGACCACCGGCGTAGCCCTGGCCGACCGCCCGGACCTTCCAGCCGCCACCGCGCCGGTACAGCTCGACCAGGACGACGATGGTCTCCCCGCCGGTCAGCGCCGGGGGCACGAACTCCACCGCCGTCCCGGCGCCGGCCAGCGTCACCCGCGGCGTCCCGGCGGCGTCGAACACCACGCCCGGCCGGTCGACGTCCACGCTCGCCACCACGACCACCGACTCGACCCCGGCCGGCACGGCGCCCGGCTCGACCGTGACGACCTGCCCGGCCACGGACACCCCGTCCCGGGACGGATTGTTGAAGAACACCAGGTCCAGGTCGTCCCGGACCTTCCCGGCCGCGCTCACCAGCAGCGCCGAGACGTCCACCGGCACACCGGTCGCGCCGACCGTCACCGTCACCGTCGTCCCGGGCAGCGGGGCGTTTCCACCCTTGGTCAGTACGGTGTGCGGCATGGCTCCCCCTCGTTGGTCCGCTCCAACCTGGCAGAACCGATGATCGGCCGTCAACGAGCGGGAACGACGAGGACCGCGGCCGGACGGCCGGACGGCCCCGGCCTCAGAAGCCCAGCTCGGCCAGTGCCTTCCGGCCGTCCGCAGGCGCACCGTCGCGGTCCAGCGCCGCCCAGGCCGCACCGCACAGCGCCCGCAGACCGTCGTACCGGTCCTCCCCGGAGCCCGTCAGCAGCAGCGCGCCGTCCTGCGCACGGGCGGTCCAGCCGCCGCAGCTGTGGCTCCCGTCGGCCTGCCCCGCCACGGCCGGGTGCGCGGTCAGCAGGCCCCGCAGGTCGGCCGCCAGATAGGTGGGCCGGTACTTCGGCTCGGCCGCGAGCAGCTGGGCGGGGGTGGTGACACCGGTGAACACCAGCAGGCTGTCCACCCCGCCGTTGTAGGCGCCCTCGATGTCGGTGTCCAGCCGGTCACCGACCACCAGCGGACGCTTGGCGCCGGTCCGCAGCACCGTCTCCCGGTGCATCGGCGGCAGCGGCTTGCCCGCGACCTCCGGCTCCACCCCGGTGGCGGTCCGGACGGCGGCCACCAGGGTGCCGTTGCCGGGCGCGATACCGCGCGCGGTCGGCACCGTCAGGTCGGTGTTGGACGCCACCCAGGGCAGCCCCGCCGCCACCGCGTACGAGGCCTCGGCCAGCTGCTGCCAGCCCACCGACGGGTCGTAGCCCTGCACCACCGCGAGCGGCTGCTCGTCGAGCGAGCCGACCGCCACCAGCCCGTGCTCGGCCAGCGCCTCGACCAGCCCGGCACCGCCCACCACCAGCACCTTGGACCCGGCCGGCACCTTGTCCGCGATCAGCCGGGCGGCCGCCTGGGCGGAGTTGATCACGTCCCCGGCCTCCGCCGGCGCTCCCAGCTCGGTCAGGTGCTCGGCGACCACCCGCGGCGGCCGGGAGGCGTTGTTGGTGACGTACGCCAGCCGCATCCCGGACTCCCGGGCGGCCGCCAGCGAGTCCACCGCGTGCTCGATCGCGTGCGGCCCCGCGTAGACCACGCCGTCCAGATCGAGCAGCGCGACGTCGTACGCCTCGGTCAGCGGGCGGTCACTGCCGCCCGGTGCGGTCCGCGCGGTGCCGACAGCCGTACCGGTCATGCGTGCTCTCCCAGCTCGAGTTCGGTTCCGTACGGGTCAGGCGCCCGGCCCGTCGGGCTCCGGCGGCGCCAGATACCCCGGCGCACCGGGCTGCAACGGCCCGTACGCACCCGCCCGGGCCGCCAGCGTGGCCCGGGACTGCCGGAGCGCCGCACGGTAGTGCGCGTTGTCCGGCCGCATCGCGACCGCCAGCGCCAGGTGCTCGGCCGAGGTCTCGAAGTCGCCCAGCCGGGCCGCGGCGACGCCCCACCCGAACTGAGCGTAGTCGTCGGACGGATCGGCCAGCGCCACCGCCCGGAAGTTCTCCAACGCCTCCCGGTACGCACCCGCGTCGAACTGCGCCCGCGCCAGCGCCTCCCGGATGCTGTGCGACTGCGGCTCGTACCCGGCCGCCCGCGCCAGCAGCTGCACGGCCGCCGCCGGGTGCCGCTCGTCCAGCAGCCGCACCCCGCGCCGGAACCAGTCGTAGACCTCGCCCTCCGGCTCCCCCGCGGCCGGACCTCCCCGGTCCCCGTCCACGCCGTCACCGGTAGGCCGCTCGTGCCCGCCATCCATGCCGTACCTCGCTCCCGCAGCCCCGGCCCGGACCCGCTCCGAACCCGATCCCGACCCGCTACGGCCCCGGCCACGCCCGGCCACCACCCGGCCGGCCGTGGCCCGGCGGGACGGCACCGGGCACTTTTGATCACTCAACTGATCACTCAACACCCATACCCCGACTAACATGCCCCCAATGAGTGCACCCAGTGCCGAAAGCGGCGCAGACCCCGCGTCCGGCGGCCCCGGGGACCCCGGGCACGTCGCCACCGCAGGCCTCTCCCTGTCCCCCTTCCGTGGCCTGCGCTACGTCCCCGACCGGGTCGGCACGCTGGCCGCCGTCACCTCGCCGCCCTACGACGTCGTCGACCCCAACCGGCGACTCGACCTGGAGACCGGCGACCCCCACAACATCGTCCGGCTGATCCTCCCCCGCCCCGAGCCCGACGACAGCGGCGACCGCCCCGACCGCGACACCCGCTACCGCCACGCGGCCCGGCTGCTCACCGAGTGGCAGCGCGAGGGCGTCCTGGCCGCCGACCCGTTCCCGGCCCTGTACGTCTACGAGCAGCGCACCCACGAGCCCGGCACCCCCGGCGGCGGCGTCCTGCAGCGCGGCCTGATCGGCGCGCTCGCGGTCAGCGGCCGGGAGGCCGGCGTGGTGCTCCCGCACGAGGACGTGATGCCCCGGCCGGTGGCCGACCGGGTCGGCCTGATGCGCACCACCAAGGCCAACCTCGAACCGCTGCTGCTGACCTACCGGGGCAACGGCGGCGCCGCCGAGGTGGTCGAGCGCGCCGTCCAGGGCGAGCCGCTGCTGTCCACCACCACCTCCGACGGCACCGACCACCGCCTGTGGGCCGTCACCTCCCCGATCGACCTGGCCGCCGTCACCCGCGACCTGAGCACCTGCCGGGCGCTGATCGCAGACGGCCACCACCGCTGGGAGATGTACCTGCGCCTGCAGCGCGAACACCGCCACCTCCCGCGCAGCCCGTGGGACCGCGGGATGGTCCTGCTGGTCGACACCGCCCGCTACCCGCTGCGGGTCCGCGCCATCCACCGGGTGCTCTACCGGCTCCCGGTCGCCGACGCGCTGGCCGCCCTCGCCGACCACTGGCAGGTCAAGGAGGTGCCGGGGCCGCTGCACAGCGCCCTGGAGGCCCTCGCCGAGGCCAAGCGCCACGGCGGCAACGCCTTCCTGCTGACCGGCGGCGACGGCACCTTCTGGCTGGCCGGCGAACCGGACGAGGCCCTGCTGGCCCGGACCGTGCGCACCGACCGCCCGGAGGAGTGGCGCCACCTCGACGCCACCGTCCTGCACGCCACCCTGCTCGACCACACCTGGCGGATCCCGGACGGCCCCGACGACATCGGCTACCTGCACTCCTCCGAGGGCGCCGAGCGGGAGGCCGCCCGCTGCGGCGGCACCGCCGTCCTGCTGCACCCCGTCGAGGAGCGCGTGGTGCGCCGCCTGGCCGAGCAGGGCGTCACCATGCCCCGCAAGTCCACCTCCTTCGGCCCGAAGCCGGCCACCGGGCTGGTGCTGCGGAGCCTGGAACTGGGCTGAGAAGACGCCGGAGGCCCCCACCGCGTGCGGTGGGGGCCTCCGGCGTCAGCAGGGGCGTCGTCCGGGGCCCGCCGGGCCCCGGCGGGCCTCAGCGGCGGTCGTCGTCCTCGGCGCGCGCGGGGCGGGCCCGGTCGTCGTCCTCGTCCGCGTCGCCGTCCTCGTCGATCTCGAGGTCGTCCTCGTCGTAGTACTCCTCGACGTCTTCCTCGTCCTCGTAGATCACCCGGTCGTCACCGATCTCGTCCGGAGCGATCGACTTGGCCCGCGGCTCGGCCGCCGGCGCGCCGTCCTGCTCCTCGTCGGCCAGCTCCGGGTCGAGGGTGTCCACGAACTCCAGGCCGTCGATCTCCGCCAGCCGCTCGGACGCGTTGGTCGCACCGTCGGTGTCCGCGTCGGCCGCCTTCGCGAACCAGTCGCGGGCCTCGTCGGCACGGCCGGCCGCGATCAGCGCCTCGGCGTAGGCGTACCGCAGCCGCGCGGTCCACGGGTGGACGGCGTTGGAGGCCAGCTCCGGGCTCTGCAGGGTCACCACGGCGGCGTCGAACTGCTCCATGTCGCTGCGGGCACCCGCCGCGACCAGACGCATCTCGACCTGGCCGGCCTTGTCCAGCTGCTTCACCTCGGGCTCACCGGCCATCGCCAGCGCCCGCTCCGGACGGCCCAGACCACGCTCGCAGTCCGCCATCACCGGCCACAGGTCCGCCCGGCCGGTCATCCGGCGCGCGGCACGGAACTCGGTCAGCGCCTCCGCGTAACGCTGCGTCATGTACGAGGCGAACCCGGCCGCCTCCCGCACCGACGCGACCCGCGACGCCAGCCGCAGGGCGACCCGCGAGTAGTTGTAGGCCTCCTCCGGCTCGGTGTCCAGCAGGCGGGCGACCATCACCAGGTTGCGGGCGACGTCGTCGGCCAGCGTCTTCGGCAGGCTCTTCAGGTCCTGGCGCACGTCCGCGTCGATCTCGAAGCCCGTGACGTCGTCCGGGATCGGCAGACGCTTGACCGGCTCGTAGTTGCCCCGGCGGTCGTCGTAGCCGCCGCCGTCACGGCGGTCGTCACGACGGCCCTCGAACCGGCCGCCCCGGTCGCCGCCGCGGTCACGGTCACCGTAGGACGGACGGCCGCCCCGGTCCCCGCCACCACTGCGGTAGCCACCGCCGGACGGACGGTCGCCACGGTCTCGGAACCCACCACCGGACGGACGGTCGCCGTAGGACGGGCGGCCGCCACGGTCCCCGCCACGGTCACGGTCACGGTCACCGTAGGACGGACGGTCACCGCCGCTGCGGTAGCCACCCGACGGACGGTCGCCGTAGGACGGACGGCCGCCGCGGTCGCCACCGCGGTCACGGTCACCGTAGGAGGGGCGGTCGTCGCGACGCGGCCGGTCACCGTAGGACGGACGGTCATCCCGACGCGGCCGGTCATCACGGTTGAACCCGCCACCACCGGACGGACGATCGCCGTAGGACGGGCGACCACCACGGTCCCCGCCACGGTCACGGTCACGGTCGCCGTAGGACGGACGGTCCCCACGGTCACGGAACCCACCACCGGACGGACGGTCCCCGTACGAGGGGCGGCCGCCACGGTCGCCACCGCGGTCACGGTCACCGTAGGAGGGGCGGTCGTCGCGACGCGGCCGGTCACCGTAGGACGGACGGTCATCCCGACGCGGCCGGTCATCACGGTTGAACCCGCCACCACCGGACGGACGATCCCCGCCGCTGCGGTAGCCACCACCAGAGGGGCGGTCGCCGTACGAGGGACGGCCACCGCGGTCGCCGCCGCGGTCACGGTCGCGGTCACCGTAGGACGGACGGTCGTCACGGCGGAAGTCACCACGCGGACGGTCGTCCCGGTTGAAACCGCCACCACCGGACGGACGGTCGCCACGGTCGCGGAAACCACCGCCGGACGGACGGTCACCCCCGCCACGGTAGCCGCCACCGGACGGGCGGTCGCCGTACGACGGACGGCCGCCACGGTCGCCACCACGGTCACGGTCACCGTACGAAGGACGGTCATCCCGACGCGGACGGTCGTCACGACGGCCGGCCTCGCCACGGTCATCCCGCCGCGGGCCACGGTCGTTGGACCATCCACCACGCGACCGGGGCTCGTAACCGCGGCCCTCGTCCGATCGGCGCTCGGGACGGTCCTGGGGCGGGTTCGACATCCTGGTGACTCCTGTCTGCTGCTTCGACCTCTGCCGCCGCTGCCGATTCAGGGCACCAGCGCCATCGCATCCTGGTGCCGACCACCTGGCCGCACACCACCTCTATTGTCCGGCATCCGCTCCGACCCTGCGTCCGGGCGGGAGCCGGTCCTGCCGGCGTACTGCACGATCTGGAAAAACAAAAAGGCCGCGGCCCCAGCGAATCGCTGGGGCCGCGGCCTTTGAATGATTGTTCGGCGGCGTCCTACTCTCCCACAGGGTCCCCCCTGCAGTACCATCGGCGCTACGAGGCTTAGCTTCCGGGTTCGGAATGTGACCGGGCGTTTCCCTCGTGCTATGACCACCGAAACCCTATCGGGTATTCAGCGAAACACACTCTTCAATTGATTAGTGTTTCTTGCCCGTCGACCGGAGTCGATGATGGGCGGATTCGCCGGCGATAGCTGTTCGCTACCCGGGAACCACACAGTGAACGCGAGCGTCTGAGGACAAGCCCTCGGCCTATTAGTACCGGTCAACTCCACCCCTCACGAGGCTTCCATATCCGGCCTATCAACCCAGTCGTCTACTGGGAGCCTTACCCTCTCAAGGAGGTGGGAATACTCATCTCGAAGCAGGCTTCCCGCTTAGATGCTTTCAGCGGTTATCCCTCCCGAACGTAGCCAACCAGCCATGCCCTTGGCAGGACAACTGGCACACCAGAGGTTCGTCCGTCCCGGTCCTCTCGTACTAGGGACAGCCCTTCTCAATATTCCTACGCGCACAGCGGATAGGGACCGAACTGTCTCACGACGTTCTAAACCCAGCTCGCGTACCGCTTTAATGGGCGAACAGCCCAACCCTTGGGACCTACTCCAGCCCCAGGATGCGACGAGCCGACATCGAGGTGCCAAACCATCCCGTCGATATGGACTCTTGGGGAAGATCAGCCTGTTATCCCCGGGGTACCTTTTATCCGTTGAGCGACGGCGCTTCCACAAGCCACCGCCGGATCACTAGTCCCGACTTTCGTCCCTGCTCGACCCGTCAGTCTCACAGTCAAGCTCCCTTGTGCACTTACACTCAACACCTGATTGCCAACCAGGCTGAGGGAACCTTTGGGCGCCTCCGTTACTCTTTAGGAGGCAACCGCCCCAGTTAAACTACCCACCAGACACTGTCCCTGATCCGGATCACGGACCCAGGTTAGACATCCAGCACGACCAGAGTGGTATTTCAACGACGACTCCACAACAACTGGCGTTGCTGCTTCAAAGTCTCCCACCTATCCTACACAAGCCGAACCGAACACCAATATCAAGCTATAGTAAAGGTCCCGGGGTCTTTCCGTCCTGCTGCGCGAAACGAGCATCTTTACTCGTAATGCAATTTCACCGGGCCTATGGTTGAGACAGTCGAGAAGTCGTTACGCCATTCGTGCAGGTCGGAACTTACCCGACAAGGAATTTCGCTACCTTAGGATGGTTATAGTTACCACCGCCGTTTACTGGCGCTTAAGTTCTCAGCTTCGCGGAGTCGAAACCCCACTAACCGGTCCCCTTAACGTTCCAGCACCGGGCAGGCGTCAGTCCGTATACATCGCCTTACGGCTTCGCACGGACCTGTGTTTTTAGTAAACAGTCGCTTCTCGCTGGTCTCTGCGGCCACCCCCAGCTCGGAGTGCAAGACTCGTCACCAGGAATGGCCCCCCTTCTCCCGAAGTTACGGGGGCATTTTGCCGAGTTCCTTAACCATAGTTCACCCGAACGCCTCGGTATTCTCTACCTGACCACCTGAGTCGGTTTGGGGTACGGGCCGCCATGAAACTCGCTAGAGGCTTTTCTCGACAGCATAGGATCATCCACTTCACCACAATCGGCTCGGCATCAGGTCTCAG
>NZ_JBXQQB010000005.1:0-185627 GCF_057220535.1 Kitasatospora sp. NEAU-CNBT7
TTCCCACGTGTTACTCACCCGTTCGCCACTGATCCACCCCGAAGGGCTTCACCGTTCGACTTGCATGTGTTAAGCACGCCGCCAGCGTTCGTCCTGAGCCAGGATCAAACTCTCCGTGAATGTCTGCCGGTAATCCGGCCTACACTCGCGTTGAGCGGCACGGCAACCACCGGAATAGGGCGGTCCCGCGCACTGCGTCCTCGCTAGTGTTTTGTTACTAAAGGAATCTCCAACCGATCCGAACGGACCGGCCGGGGATGTCAACATATCTGGCGTTGACTTTTGGCACGCTGTTGAGTTCTCAAGGAACGGACGCTTCCTTCGGACCGCCTTCCAGCGGGCCCTCCGGGCGCTTCGTTCTTTCGTGTTCCGAGCTTATCAGATGTTTTCCGCTCCGTTTTCCGGAGTTTCATTCGATCGGATTTCGCTCGATTTCGGCCTTTCGGCGCCCCCGAACTCTAGCAGAGTTTTCCGGGCCGTTTTCCCGCACTCAATTCGAATCCATGGACGGACCGAACGGCAGCGGGGCAACCCGGAGAACATTACGCTCCGGGCTGCCCCAGGTCAAACCGGGCTCAGGCGCGGCCGAGCTCCTCCACCAGCGCCGCCACGAAGGCGTCGATGTCGGCCTCGGTGGTGTCGAAGGCGGTCATCCAGCGGACCTCACCGGTCTGCTCGTCCCAGAAGTAGAAGCGGTAACGCTTCTGCAGCCGCTCGCTCACCTCACGCGGGAGGATCGCGAAGACCGCGTTGGACTCGACCGGGCGCACCACGGTGACGCCGTCGATGCCGCGGACGGCCTTCTCCAGTCGCTGGGCCATCGCGTTGGCGTGGCCGGCGTTGCGCAGCCACAGGTCGCCGGCCAGCAGCGCCTCGAACTGGACCGAGACGAAACGCATCTTCGACGCGAGCTGCATCGACATCTTGCGCAGGAACTTCAGGTCCCGGACGCGCTCGGGGTTGAGCACCACCACGGCCTCGCCGAACAGCAGGCCGTTCTTGGTCCCGCCGTAGGAGAGGACGTCGACACCGGCGTCCGTGGTGAAGGCGCGCAGCGGCAGCCCCTGGGACGCGGCGGCGTTGGCCAGGCGCGAGCCGTCGAGGTGGACCAGCATGCCCCGCTCGTGGGCGTGCTCGCAGATCGCCTTGATCTCCTCGGCGGTGTAGACCGTGCCGAGCTCGGTCGACTGGGCGATGGAGACGGCGAGCGGCTGGGCGCGGTGCTCGTCGCCCCAGCCCCAGGCCTGCTGGTCGATCAGCTCGGGGGTGAGCTTGCCGTCCGGGGTGGGGACGGTGAGGATCTTGATCCCGGCGATCTTCTCGGGGGCTCCGCACTCGTCCACGTTGATGTGGGCGCTCTCCGCCGCCACCACCGCGCCCCAGCGCGGGAGCAGGGCCTGGAGGGCGACGACGTTGGCGCCGGTGCCGTTGAACACCGGGAACGCCTCGGCGCGCTCGCCGAAGTGCTTGCGGAAGACCTGCTGGAGGTGCTCGGTGTACTGGTCCTCGCCGTACGCGATCTGGTGGCCGCCGTTGGCGACCGCGAAGGCGGCGAGGATCTCGGGGTGCACGCCCGCGTAGTTGTCGCTGGCGAAGCCACGGACCTCGGGGTCGTGGTGGCGTACGGCGTCGGTGTGCGGTTCGGTCATCGGGCTGTCAGCCACAGGTGCTGTCCGTTCAGTTCTGCTGCGGGGCGGTCCCAGAGGCCCGCCAGGTGCTCGGCGAGGTCGGCGGTGTCGGTGAAGCCGGCGAACTTGGCGTCCGGCTTCTCGGCCCGCATCTCCGGGGAGACCAGGGCCTTGATCACCAGGATCGCAGCCGCGGCGGTGGGCTCGCCGTCCCCGCTGGTGGTCTCCTTGACGAAGGAGTTCGCCATGGCGAGGGTCCAGGCCTCGGTGGCGGCCTTGGCGGCGGCGTACGCGGCGCCGCCGGCGGTGGGCTTGTGCGCGGCCGCGGCGCCGATCATCGCGAACCGGCCGGACTCGCTGCGCAGCAGGGCGGGCTGGAAGGCGAGCGAGGTGTGCTGGAGGGTGCGCACCACGGTGTCGTGCAGGAAGTCCCAGTCGTCTATGCGGCTCTCGAAGAAGGACTTGCTGCCCCGCCAGCCGCCGACCAGGTGGAACAGGCCGTCGACGTGGCCGTGCTCGGCCTCCAGGTGGTCGGCCCAGTCGTGGACCTCCTGCGGGTCGAGCAGGTCGATGATCTGGCCGGTGATGGCGGCGCCGGGGACGGCGGTGCGGACGGCGTCGATCGCGCTGTCCAGGCGGCGCTGGTCGATGTCGGCGCCGATCACGGTCGCGCCCTCGGCCGCGAGGCGGCGGAGGGTGGCCTGGCCCGCCGGGCCGCTGGCTCCGGCGACGGCGACGACCTTGCCTGCGAGGCGGGGGGTGTTCACGCGGCGACTCCCTCGAGGCCGGCACCGGTGATGCCGGTGGTGGCGGCGATGACGCCGCTGAGCTTCTTGGACAGGGCCTCGTAGAACATGCTGAGCGGGAACTCGTCCGGGTGGACGGCGTCGCACAGGGCCTTGTTGAGGGCCTTGCCGTCGACGGTGTCCAGCGGGAGCGCCTCGGGGCCCTTGGCCCAGGTGGAGGCGGGGTGCGGGGTGAGGTACGTGGAGACCAGCTGGTACGCGGCGATCCAGTGGGCGGTCTTCGGCCGGTCGATGCCGTCGCGGTAGAGGGTCTCGATCTCGGCGCAGAGCGCGTTGGTGACGTCGGCGACGCGGTCCCAGTCGATGCTCAGCCGGTTGTCGCGCCAGCGCAGCGCGTCGTTCTTGTGCAGGTAGGCGAAGAGCAGCTGGCCGCCCATGCCGTCGTAGTTGCGGACGCGGTCGCCGGAGACCGGGAAGCGGAACATCCGGTCGAAGAGGATGGCGTACTGCACGTCGCGGCCCTGCGGGTAGCCCTCGGCCTGCAGCTTGACGGCCTCCTTGAAGGCGGTCAGGTCGCAGCGCAGCTCCTCCAGGCCGTACATCCAGAACGGGCTGCGCTGCTTGATCATGAACGGGTCGAACGGCAGGTCGCCGTGGCTGTGGGTGCGGTCGTGCACGAGGTCCCACAGGACGAAGGTCTGCTGGGCGCGGTGCTGGTCCTCCAGCAGGCCGGCGGCGTCGGCGGGGATCTCCAGGCCGAGCAGGTCGACGGCGCTGGTGGTGACGGCGCGGAAGCGGGCGGCCTCGCGGTCGCAGAAGATGCCGCCCCAGGTGAAGCGGTCGGGTGCCTTGCGGACCGAGACGGTCTCCGGGAAGAGCACCGCGGAGTTGGTGTCGTAGCCGGCCGTGAAGTCGGTGAAGGTGATCGGCACGAACATCGGGTTGTCGAAGCGCTCGCGCTCCAGCTCGGCCAGCCAGTCCGGCCAGACGACCTTCAGCAGGACGGCCTCGAGGTTGCGGTTCGGGTTGCCGTTCTGGGTGTACATCGGGAACACCACGAGGTGGTCCAGGCCGTCCACGCGCTGGTCGGCGGGCTGGAAGGCGAGCAGCGAGTCCAGGAAGTCGGGCTCCCGGTAGCCGGTGTCGGCCCACTTGCCGAGGTCGGCCTGGACGGCGGCGAGGTACGCGGCGTCGTGCGGGAACAGCGGGGCGAGCTCGGCGACGGCGGTGGTGACCGCCTCGACCAGCGGGTCGACGGTGTGGCGCTGGACCGCGCCCAGGTCGATCGAGCCGTCCTTGGACTGCAGCGGTCGAAGCGTCTCGACAGCGTCCTTGAGGCGCAGCCAGGCGGGGTGGCCGGCCGGGCCGGCGGAAGCATCGCCCGCTACCGCGAGCTTCGGCGAAAGATTCTGCATTGGAGGCTCACTTCGACAGGAGTTTTTAGAGCATGACCACCATAGATACAGAAGGTTCTCCTGTTCAAGGGGGGTTCTGCGGTAAACCCGGCACTCAGCGTGACCGTCCACGATCCGGACGCTCGGCCGGACAGGAGGGTGGATGGGCCGCGGACCCGGCGGCGCACGGGGACCGGGGCGCGGCGGCGGGGCCGTACGCCGACCATGCCTCGCTCCCCGCGGCGGCGCCACCGGTGGCGGGCGGGGGTTCCCCCGGAGCGGCCGCCCGGCAGTCGTCAGCCGGCGGTCAGCGGTCAGCGGTCAGCGGTCAGCGGCAGGGACGCACTCGTTGCCGCCGCCGGGGCGATGTGCGGGGTCGGGTGTTGAGGAGTTCAGGGGGGTCAGGGGGTCAGGTGCCGACCCGGACGACCTCGGCCAGCACCATGACGGCGCCGAGGGAGGCCCAGCCCACGCCGATCCGTCGGAGGGTGGCCGGGGTGGCGGCGCCGAGCGGACGCCAGGAGCGCGCGGCGAGACGGAAGCACTTCTCCGCCACACCTCCCGCATTGAGTGCCAGTGCCGTGCCCGAGAGCACCATCACCGCGGTGGTGATCCACAGAATCCAACAGTCGTGACCGGCTGTTCCCACTCGAATCCCCCCTGTCGTCCCATCATCGCCCACCCTCGCACAGGCGGCGGGCATTTCGGTGGCCGAGCACCAGTGCGCCCCGTGCGCGCCCTGCCCGGAACGGCCGTCGATCGGGGAAGGTGGACCGTGAACCCGTCTGCACTCCGGTCGAGGGGGGCATCCATGCACGGTCCGACCGTCGTCAGCTGGCTGGTGGCCGCCCTGGCGGTGGGGGCGGCGGGGCTGTGCCTGTTCCGGCTGCGGGGCGCCGGCTGCGCCGGGCCGGGGCGTCGGCACCCCGACCGGGAGTCGGACGCGGCGGAGGCGGCGATGGCGCTGGGGATGGCCGGCATGGTGGCGCTGCCGGGGCCGCTCTGGGGCTGGCTGTTCGCCGCGCCGGCGGCGGCGCTGGGGCTGGCCGGACTGCTCGGGCTGGTCGGACTGCTGGGGCCCGGACCGCGGGCGCACCGGCTGCACCACGGCGTGGGGGCGCTCGCGATGGCGTACATGGCGCTGGCGATGCCGGGCGGCGCCGGCGCTCCGCACGGCAGCGGCGGGCACCATGCGGCGGCCGCCGTACCGGGGTTGCCGCTGGTCACCGGCGCGCTGCTGATGTACTTCGGCGGCTACTCGCTGTGGGCCGGCAGCCGGCTGCTCTCCACCCAGGCCGGGCCGCTGCCGGCGCCGGGCGGGGACGGGCTGGGGCGGGCGTGCCGGGTGGCGATGGGCATCGGGATGTTCGCGATGCTGCTGACCATGTGACAGCCGGCCGGTGCGGGCGCCACGTGGTGTTGGTCACTGCCGGGCCGGACGGGCTCCGCTGCGGGCGCCCGGCGCATAGGTTGGAGGGGCGCATCTCGCGCGCCCGTCCTCCCCGGGGGGAGCGTCCGCCATGACGGCCCTGCTCAGCCTGTTGCTGCTCGGAGTGCTGCTCGCCACCGTCGCGCCCGGACGGCTGGTCCGGGCCAGGTGGGTCGAGCGCGAACCGGTGCTGGCGCTCTGCGCGTGGCAGTGCCTGGTGGTCGCGGTGCTGCTGTGCTGTGTGCTCGGTCTGCTGCTGGCCTGTTCGGCCGCGCTGCCGGAGCTGCGTGCGCTGCTGTTCGCGGGCGCGCCGCACGGGGTCGAGGAGGCGTACGGCCTGGCGGGGGCGGCGGGCTGGGGCCGGCTGTGGGCCGCGCTGCTGGCGGCCGGCGGGCTGTGGACGGCGGTGTCGCTGGTCCGGGAGGTCCGCGCCGCCCGCGCGCTGCGCGGGCATCAGCACGACCGGCTGAGCCGATCGGCGCCCGAGCTGCCGCCGGGCCTCGGCCCGGTCGAGCGGACCAGGGAGCGGCTGGTGGTCCTGGAGGACGTCCGGCCGGAGGCCTGGTCGCTGCCGGGGCACCAGGCCCGGCTGGTGGTCACCACCGGCGCCCTGCAGCAGCTGAGCGGGCGGGAGTTGGCCGCGGTGCTGAGCCATGAGCGCGGCCACGTTCGGGCCCGGCACCACTGGCTCGCGCAGTGCGCGCAGGCGCTCGCCGACGGCTTTCCCGGGGTGGAGGTGTTCAGCGCCTTCCGCGACCAGGTCGGTGAGTTGGTGGAGTTGGCGGCCGACGACCGGGCGGCGCGCCGGCACGGCCGGCTGACCACGGCACTGGCCCTGGTCGAGCTCAACTCCGGCCGGGGGGTGTTCGGTTCGTGCCCGCCGCAGCAGC
This sequence comes from Kitasatospora sp. NEAU-CNBT7, assembly GCF_057220535.1. Lineage (NCBI taxonomy): Bacteria > Bacillati > Actinomycetota > Actinomycetes > Kitasatosporales > Streptomycetaceae > Kitasatospora > Kitasatospora sp. NEAU-CNBT7. The sequence goes on from NZ_JBXQQB010000005.1 coordinate 6,088, forward strand.
TCGCCCAGTCACCGCGCCGGGTCGACCGGCTGCTGGCGGGTGAGCCCCGGCTGCACGCGGTGCACCGGCTGCGGCTCACGCTGGCCGCACTGGCGGCGCCGGCGGCGGCCGTCCTGCTGGCGGTCTGGCCCGGGCTGTCCGCGCTGCTCTGACCCGTCGGCGGCCGGGCCCGGGCCGGAAGCCACGGGCGCGGCCCATCGGCGGCCGGGCCATCGGCGGACGGCCGTCCGGTGGCGGACCCGGGCGCGCGGCTCCCCGGCGGCCCGGCCCGGGGGCTGCCGTCAGGGGCGCGGGGTGCCGTCGGTGAGCGTGCGGGCGAGCACCTCGCGGTGGAGCGGGCGGGCTTCCCGGTAGCGGGTGCGGCCGGCCTCGGTGAGCTGGACGTAGATGCCGCGGCGGTCGATCTCGCACATCGCGCGCTCGACCAGTCCGGCCTTCTCCAGCCGCCCGATCAGCCGGGACAGCGCGCTCTGGCTGAGGTGCACGGTGCAGGCCAGGTCCTGGATCCGCAGGGCGGCCTCGCGCTCGCGGTGCTCGTCCTCCCAGAGCCGTTCCAGGACCTCGAACTCGCTCATGCCGAGGCCGTGGCGCTCGCCCAGCTCCCGGTCGAGGGCGCAGGAGGCGGCCGCGTGGCGCGCCAGCAGTGCACGCCACTCGACGACGTGGGCCGCGTCGGACGCGGTGTCGAGATCAGTCACCGCGCCAGGTTATCACTGCACAGGCACTTATTGCAGGCTCATTAAATGCGTTTGCATTCAATGCACGTGCATGTAGTCTCCTGCCATGACCACAGCCCAGCCGGCTCCCGGCGCCAACTCGACCGACCTCAGCTGGAGTCCACGCCTCTGGGGCGCCCTGATCGTCCTGTGCGCCGCGATGTTCCTCGACGCCCTCGATGTCTCCATGGTGGGCGTCGCCCTGCCGTCCATCGGCGCCGACCTCCACCTCTCCACCTCCACCCTGCAGTGGGTGGTCAGCGGTTACGTCCTCGGCTACGGCGGCCTGCTGCTGCTCGGCGGCCGGGCCGCCGACCTGCTCGGGCGCCGCCGGGTCTTCCTGGTCGCCCTCGCCGTGTTCGCCGCGGCCTCCCTGCTGGGCGGCCTGGTGGACGACGGCGGCCTGCTGATCGCGGCCCGCTTCCTCAAGGGCGTCAGCGCCGCCTTCACCGCCCCGGCCGGACTGTCCATCATCACCACCACCTTCGCCGAGGGCCCGGCCCGCAACCGCGCGCTCTCCATCTACACCACCTGCGGCGCCAGCGGCTTCTCGCTCGGCCTGGTGCTCAGCGGCCTGCTCACCTCGGCCGGCTGGCGCTGGACCTTCCTGATGCCGGTGCCGGTCGCCCTGCTGGCGCTGGTCTTCGCGACCCGGCTGCTCCCCCGGCAGGCCGCCCCCGAGCGCGGCCGCGCCGGGTACGACGTGGCTGGCGCCGTCACCGGCACCGGGGCCCTGCTGCTGCTTGTGTTCACCCTCACCGAGGCGCAGAGCGCCGGCTGGGCGAGCCTGCGCACCCTCGGCTCGCTGGCCGTGGTGGCCGCCCTCGGCGCCGCCTTCCTGGTGATCGAGTCGCGCACCGCGCACCCGCTGGTCCGGCTCGGCATCTTCCGCAACGGCGGCGTCGCCCGGGCCAACCTCACCGCGTTCACCATCTTCGGTTCGTACGCGGGCTTCCAGTTCATCGCCACCCTCTACCTGCAGCGGCTGCTCGGCTGGTCCGCGCTGGAGATGGCGTTCGGCCTGCTGCCCGCCGGGGCGCTGGTCGCGCTGTCGGCGACCCGGATGGGCGCGATCATCGACCGCTTCGGCACCGGGAAGCTGCTGCCGATCGGCGTGCTGGCGCTGACCGCCGGCTACGCGTACTTCCTGCAGCTGGGCGAGCACAGCGGCTTCGCCACCCTGGTCCTGCCGAGCATGGTGCTGCTGGGCATCGGCTTCGCGCTGGCCTTCCCCTCCGTCAACATCAGCGCCACCAGCGGGGTCGCGGACGAGGAGCAGGGACTCGCGTCGGGCCTGGTGAACACCGCCTTCCAGGTGGGCAGCGCGATCGTGCTGGCGATCACCACCGCCGTCATCACCGCGGGCAGCGGCGGCGGCGAGAGCCCGCAGGCCCAGCTGGACGGCTACCGGCCGGCGCTGCTGCTGGTCACCGGGATCGCGGCGGCAGGTCTGCTGGTGACCCTGGCCGGCGCCGCGCTCGACCGGCGGGCCGCGGCGGCGACCGCGGCGGCCACCCCCGTGCCGGACTACCGCTACGGGCCGCTCGCCGACGGCGTCGGTCCGGACGGACGGGAGGCCGCCCGGACCGAGGTGCTGTCCGAGCGCTGAACCCGCGGCACCCGCCGCGGCGCACCGCCGGATACCGCCCGGGTGCCGGCTCCACCAAACCCCCGTGTTGGTGGAGCCGGCACCCGGGCGTTCCGCCGTACGGTCCGGCGTACCCGGGGCCCGGTGTACCCGGGGCCCGGATCCCGGCGCGGCGGCCGACCCGGCCAGATATATTGGCCGGGAGCCAATGAACGTACGGAGCTGACACGATGGCACCTCGGGGGGAATCGGTCAATGAGGCCATGCGCCGACGCTCCCGCCACCGGATCCTGCGCGCCACCGTCGAGCTGGTCGACCAGCACGGATACGGCCGCACCACGCTGGGCGACATCGCCGAGCGGGCCGGGCTCGCCCGCGGTCTGGTCTCCTACTACTTCGACGGCAAACGGCTGCTGATGCAGGCCGCCACCCACCGGATGATGCATCTGGGGCTGGCCGCGGCGCTCGGGGACCTGCCGTCCGACGCCTCCCCGGACGCCCGGCTGGCCCGGGGGATCGACGCGGTGCTGGAGCTCGCGCTGGAGCATCCGTTGGTGATGCGCTCGCACCTCGCGCTGATCCTGGAGCCGGACGCCGGCAGCTTCGTCCAGGACCCCGAGCAGCAGCAACTCGGCGCCATCCTGCGGGAGCTGCTCAGGGACTGGGGTGCGCCCGACCCGGTGGCCGAGCACGCGGTGCTGCGCAGTGCGCTGATGGGCGCCTGCATCGGGGTGCTGCTGCCGGGCGCGCCGGTGCCGCTGGCCCCGATCCGGGCGGACCTGTTCGCCCGCTACGGGCTGGCGTGGGAGCTGGGGGCGCCGCCGCAGCCGGAGGCGCCCGCCCGGCCGCAGCCGTCGGTGCGCGGCTGACCGGCCCGGCCGCACCGGGCGGCCGGGGTCGCGGCGGGTGCCTCAGCGGTCCTTGAGGATGGTGGCGAGCAGGTCGACGGTCTGGCCCGGGGTCAGGCTGTCGACGCACAGCCGTTCCATCACCTGGATGTAGGCGTCCACGTCGTCCCGCTTGTCCAGGTAGAGCGCGCTGGTGAGCTGCTCCAGGTAGACCACGTCGGCGAGGTCCTGCTCGGGGAAGCGCAGGATGGAGAAGGCGCCGCTCTCGCCGGCGTGCGCCCCGAACCGGAACGGCATCACCTGCACCACGACGTTGTTGTGCTCGGACATGTCGATCAGGTGCTGGACCTGGGCCCGCATCACCTTGGGGCCGCCGACCGGGCGGCGCAGCGCGGCCTCGTCGATGACCGCCCACAGCTTGGGGCCCTGGTTCTCGGTCAGCAGGCTCTGGCGGCGCATCCGCAGGCTGACCCGGCGGTCGACCTCCTCCTCGGCGAGTGCGGGGCGGCTCTGGCCGAAGATCGCGCGGGCGTACTCCTCGCACTGGAGCAGGCCGGGGATGAACTGCACCTCGTAGGTGCGGATCAGGGCGGCCGCCTCCTCCAGACCGATGTAGGTCTGGAACCAGTTCGGCAGGACGTCGGTGAAACTGTGCCACCAGCCGGACTTGTTGGCCTCGCGGACCAGGCCGAGCAGTGCCTCGCGCTCGGCGCCGTCGTTGACGCCGTAGAGGCTGAGCAGGTCGGCGACGTCACGCTCCTTGAAGGAGACCCGGCCGAGTTCCATCCGGCTGATCTTGGACTCGGAGGCCCTGATCGCGTAGCCGGCGTCCTCGCGGGTGATGGCGCGTCCTTCGCGCAGGCGGCGGAGCTGGGAGCCGAGGAGGATCCGGCGCACCATCGAACCACCACCGGGCTGAACTGTGGTCATGCGGTCGAAACCTCCACCTTGGGCAAACAGCGCACAGTCTGCCATCAGTTGAGCGCTCTCGGTGCCGGTACTGGTGCAACGATCTACCGGTTCTGCATCACACCTACCATCTTGCACGTGCATCCGGCGCTTGCATATGCCAATCCTGCGACTGCACGTGAATCGACTCTTGCATCTGCAGTGAGCGCAGAGGACCATGGTGCACGTGCACCTGCACACCCCTGGCAATCCCGCGGGCTCCGCCTCGACCACATGCGCGATCCGCACGCCGTACCCGGCAGCGCCCGTCGCGCAGCCGGATTCGCGTGCGCGCGAGTGGTCGTCGGGCGGAGCGGCCGCGCGGCCGAGCGAGTCGGAGGTGACCGGCATGACCCCGGCGGGTCCAGCCGTGTCGGCCCCCTTATGGGAGGAGCTCTTCATGAGCACCGGAACGGCCTTGGCGACCGACCCCCACGTGGTCAGCTGTACCCTCGCTCCCCGTTTCGAAGCCGTGAGAACCGCTCGCGAGTTCGCCAGATCCACCCTGCTCGGCTGGGGTCTCGGGGAGCTCTTCGACGATGTCTCCCTGGTCGCCTCGGAGTTGGTGACCAATGCGCTGCGGCACGCGCTCGGCGCGGCCGAGCCCGCCCGGCTGCCCGCACAGCCGGGACCGCGTCAGGCGGCCGACGCCACCCTGCCGATCCGAATAAGCCTGGTGCACCGTTCACCGCAGGTGGTCTGCGCGGTGAGCGACCCCAGCAGCAGCGGGCCGGTGGCCCGGGAGGCCGACTTCGTGGCGGAGTCCGGCCGGGGGCTGCACCTGGTGGACTCGTTCAGCCGTTCCTGGGGCTGGCACCCGCTGGCGGGCGCGGGCAAGGTGGTCTGGGCGCTGTTCGAGGCGGCGCCGGAGGTTCCGGCCGCCGGACGGCACCGCCGTTCCGCCTGACCGTCGGCGCCCCGCCGCCCCGCGCCGACGCGTCACTCTGACACCGGACGCTGACACGGTGCTGACGCGCGGTCAGCGCACCTGCGCCGTACCGTACTTACTGCCTGGCCGTACCGTATTTACTGCACGCACTGCGCACCCGGCGGGTACGGCGCCCGGGCGCCCCCGCCACCGGCCGGCCGGGCCACCCCCGGATCCCGCACCCCCGGCGGGCCCGCGGCCGCCGGCAAAACCGAAGGCCGCCGTGGCAACCGGTGCCCACGACGGCCCGAACCCCGCCCGACGTCCCACCGGACGTCAGTTCGCCCCCGCGCCGAGGTGGTCGAACTCGCCGTCCTTGACCCCGAGCAGCATCGCCTCGATCTCGGCCCGGGTGTACACCAGTGCCGGGCCGTCGGGAAAGCGCGAGTTCCGCATCGCGACGTCTCCGCCGGGCAGTGCCGCGAACTCCACACAGTTCCCCTGGGAGTTACTGTGCCGACTCTTCTGCCAGACCACACCGTCGAGGTCCGCAGCCGCCATGCCGTTGAAAGTCTCACGCATTGAAATCTCCCCGATCGACGGCGATCTCCTCACCTGACGTGATGATAGCTCGGCTTGCACGTGCATCGGCACGGGATAGCGCCCGTGCGAATGCACGCGACCGACGGCTCCTCGGAGCGGGCGCCCCGGGCCGCCTGACGGTACGTAAGCGGACATACCGCCACGAACACCCGGCGATCCGATGACCGTCCGTACACCTCGGCAAGCACGGTGTCGATCTTCAAGAGACGCCGGGCACCTCACGGGCAGTTACGTCGGCCGAGTGTGAGCCGCGTCACGATCGAAGGGCCCGGCAACTGGGTAACCACCCCGGAAAGGTGACCGCTTTGCCCGACAACATCCCTCTTGTCCAGGCCGGTTTGCCCGGTTCCTGGGATCCGGCTGCAGTAGGGGCGGGCGAATGTCCTACGATCTCCGCCATGAGCACAGCAGCGATCCCGGGCGCGCCACTGCCCGTCCGTACGCCCGGCTCCCGTGCGCGGGGGCGCCACCGTCGTCCTGAGCGCCCCGAGATCCCGGTCGGCTCCCCGGCCATGGTGCTCGCCGTGCCCGTCACGGCCGGCCCCGAGTCCCGCTCCGTGGTGGACGAGCTGCTCTCGATCGTGCGCGGCGAGCAGCCGGGCATCGAGGCGGCGGCCGCCTACCTGGACGTCAGCGAGGGCACCGAGGGCGCCGTCACGGTCGCCTCGCTGCTGGCCGAGGCCACCAACGCCGGGTACCCCGCGCCGGTCGTGGTCCCGCTGCTGACCGGTCCGCACCTCGGGCTGCAGGAGCTGCACAAGGTGGCCGCCGAGTTCGGCTCCACCGTCACCGACGCGCTCGGCCCGCACCCGCTGCTGGCCGAGGCCGTGCACGTCCGCCTCTCCGAGGCCGGACTGGCCCGCGCCGACCGCGCCCGGCTGTTCGCCATCACCACCGCGGCCGACGGCATCGTGCTGACCGTGACCGGTGGCGAGGAGGCCGCCACGGCCGCCGGGATCACCGGTGTGCTGCTGGCCGCCCGGCTCGCCGTGCCGGTCGTCGCCGCCGCGCTGGACGTCCCGGGTTCGGTGGCCGCGGCCGTCGACCACCTGCGGGCCACCGGTTCGCAGCGTCCCGCGCTCGCCCCGCTGGTGATCGGCCCGGAGGCCGACCCGGAGCTGCTGGCCGCGGCCGCCGAGGAGACCGGCTGCCCGAGCGCCGCCCCGCTGGGCGCCTACCCGACCGTCGGTCAGCTGATCGCCGGCAGCTACCTCGCGCAGCTGCCCGCCCCGGCGCCGCTCGAGGAGGAGCACGCCGAGGAGCAGCCGGAGGGCTGAGCCCCCGCGCGACCCGCGACATCGACCGGCCTCGGCCCCCGCGTGGGGGCCGAGGCCGGTTGCGTCGGTGACGGCCGGGATCAGGTCACCCGGGTGGTCGGCACGGCCGCGTCGGCGAGCCGGACGGACGGGGTGACGGGCTGGCGCGGGCCGTCCGGGACGTCGGCCGGGGTGGTGGAGGCGTTCCATGCCGGGGCCGCGGCGACGCCCTGGGACTTGTTCAGCTCGACCGCCTGGGCGTCCCCGGCCTTGCGCAGCACGATCCGCTTGGGGGTCGGCGACTCGGGGTCGAGCCACACCTCGTTGCCGCTGAACGAGCAGTCCAGCACCTGGATGTCGTCCGGCTGCCCGTCGGTGGTGGCCCGGAAGGCGACCCCGGCCTTGCGGTAACCGGTCATCCGGCAGCGGCTGATCGTCACCGGCACACCGGCCAGCTGGTGCTTGAGGGTGGAGACCGCGTAGTCGGACTGGCCGGCCGCGTCGATCAGCAGCCCGTCGAAGACGGTGCCCTTGTCCCGGCCGAGCGCGTGCACGGCGATGCCGCCGGCCGCGTTGCCGTACAGCACGCTCGAGGTGTAGTCGAAGTCGTTCAGGTAGGCGCCGTGCTCGATGCCCCAGCCGCCGTTGTGGTACGCGACGAACTGACCGACCGTGTGGTGGTGCTGGGCGTTGAGCCAGACGAAGATGCCGTTCTCCAGGTTGTTGTGCGCCAGGCAGCGTTCGAAGGTCCACACCCCCTCGCTGGTCTCCGGCCACTCGTAGCCGGAGGCGCCGGTGGCGCCCTGCACGCCGACCGCCACGCAGCCGGTCGCCTTGCTGCCGCTGCCCGCGCCGAGGCTGAAACCGGTCAGCCGGTAGCCGCGCGGGTTGGGCTCGAAGACCGTCCGGGAGGCGACGCAGGAGTCGTAGACGATGTCGTCGGAGGGGCCCTGCGGGGTGCGGGTGTCCTGCGGGCCGTCCCACCAGTAGGCGTCCTCCCAGGTGTTGTGGCTGATGCAGCTGCGGAAGGTGACGCCGTGGCTCATGTGCGGGACGAAGGCGTGGTTGCCCGCGTCGCGGACCACCACGCCCTGCACCACGGTCCCCCGGGACGCGTCGGCGAGCATGTGGAAGTGCAGCCCGTACCGGCCGAGCACCGGGTCGGTGACGGGCTTTCCGTTCCACTGCTCCTTGCCGTTGGTGCGCGGGCCGAGCCAGCGCAGCGCGGCGTGCCGGACGTCCGCGCGGCGGGAACTGGTGAGGTGGATGTGGGCCCGGCCCTGTTCGGTGCCCTCGACCCGGACGTTGCGGGTCAGGTTGAGGACCTCGGCGCCGACGGTGACGCCCGCGCCGACCGCGACCCGGGGGTGGGCGTACTTCAACGGACCGTCAAGGACGACCGTCGCGCCCTTGACCTGACGGACCGTGCGCAGGTCGTACTGGGCGGAGAAGTCGTCACCGCTGTCGGGGGCGGCGGTCGGGGTGACGGCCAGTTCGTCGCCCACCTGCCAGCCGGCGGGGGCGGCCGCGAGGGTGATGCTGGTGTCGCCGGCCTTGAGCGCACCGGCGGCCCGGACCCAGGCGGTCCGGGCGGCGCCGTCCAGCCGCAGGTAGCCGGCGCCGGTCACCCACAGGCCGGTGTCGGTGTCGACGACGGTCATGCCGCCGCCCTGGAAACGGCGCTCGTCGACCCCGGGGAACCTGACCGTGTGCACCACCGCGTCGGCGGGGGACGCACTCAGGGTGCCGCGGACCTCGATGTTGCCCGCCGAGCTGAGCGTGAGGTTCTTGTCCTTGGCGAAGACCAGCGAGCCGGCCGGCTCGATCACCAGGGACCCGACGGTGGCGTCGGTGTCCAGCAGCACCTGGTCGGTGATCCGCACCGCGCTCTTCGGGCCGGGGACGCTGCCGCCCCAGCCGGCCGGGTCGGACCAGCGGCGGCCGCCCTCGGCGACGGTCGGCGGCGGCTGTTCGGAGGGCGGCGGCGCCGAGGCCGCGGGCGACGGGGTGCCGTGCTGGTGTCCGCTCGCGGTAGGCGGGGCGGCGGTCCGGCCGGGGCCGGGGCGGCGGGCCCCGACCGGACTCTGCCGGACCGCCTCCTCGCCCGCGACCGCGGCGACGATGCCGACGGCCCCCCAGATCAGCAGCGCACGGCGGCTGCTCCCGGCGGGCCGCTTGGGCGCGCCGCGGTGCGAATGGGGCCGGCGGGCGGGGGCCGGCTGCTCCCCGCCCTCGCCCGGCGGCTGCGGCGGTCTCTGCTCTGGCTCCACGGTCGGTCGTCCCTCCCGGGCCGCAGGTCCGGCCCTGTCGACTGCAGCATAGGCAAGTCCCCATCCGTTAAAGGCTTTTGCGCGAAAGCGAGCGATTATGAACGGTCCGGGCGAGGTTTATCGATCATGAAGGCCATGCGCGGGCGATGTGACGACGCTCACACATATTTGCGGTTTCAACTTATCTCTGCCTAATGTCCTCCCACGTTCGTGGTCACACGGACCCAGCCACCCGGAACGCCGAGTCCTGCCGCCGGGTGCGCTGGCAGTGCCGAAAACGCACCGCGGCAGGAGCGGGGGAACCAGGTAGGTCGCCCGGAAGCGGTACGCCAGTACCAGGACCGGGCTTGGGGTGAAGCCGTGCTCAGCGCGGCCGGGCAACTCCAGCCCGAATCCGACAGCTCACCTCGTAGGCGTGGGAGAGGAACGCGTCTTCATGCTGCCCATCAGCGCCTCCAAGCGTGCCCGTCGCATCATCGCCACCACCGGTGTGGTCGGCATCGGTCTCACCATCCCCTGCCTGACCGCCGGTTCGGCCTCCGCCGCCTCCGTCGCCACCTGGGACAAGGTCGCCCAGTGCGAGTCCTCCGGCAACTGGAGCATCAACACCGGCAACGGCTTCTACGGCGGTCTGCAGTTCACCTCCAGCACCTGGGCCGCCTTCGGCGGTACCTCGTACGCCGCCCGCGCCGACCTGGCCACCAAGGACCAGCAGATCGCCGTCGCCGAGAAGGTGCTCGCCTCCCAGGGCCCCGGCGCCTGGCCGGTCTGCTCGGTCCAGGCCGGTCTGACCAAGGGCGGCGAGGCCCCGCAGATCAACACCGGTGCCGCCGCGAGCGCCCCGGCCGCCACCGCCGCCAAGCCGGCCGCCCCGGCCGCCGCCCCGAAGCCCGCCGCCGCGCCGAAGCCGGCCGCGCAGCAGGCCGCCCCCCAGCAGGACACCCACCAGTGGGCGGGCAAGCAGTGGGACGGCAAGCAGTGGAACGGCCACCAGGGCGCCCACGACTACACCGTCCGGGCCGGTGACTGGCTGTCCCAGATCGCCGAGAAGAACCACGTCCAGGGCGGCTGGGAGAAGCTCTACGAGCTGAACAAGTCGGTCCTCACCGAGGGCGCCGACGTCATCTACCCGGGCCAGCACCTGAGCCTGGGCGACGACACCGCCACCGCCGCGCCGGCCGCCCCGGCCGCCGCGCCGAAGCCGGCCACCGCCGCCCCGGCCGCGGCCACCGCCGCCAAGCCCGCCGCCGCCACCCAGGCGACCGGCTCCAAGGCCGCCGCGATCAACTTCGCGCTGTCCAAGGTCGGCCAGGCCTACGTCTACGGCGGCAGCAGCGACGGCGGCTGGGACTGCTCCGGCCTGACCCAGGCCGCGTACCGTCAGGCCGGCGTCTCGCTGCCGCGCGTCGCCGCCGACCAGGCGGACACCACCACCCGGGTCTCGCTCGACTCCCTCCAGCCGGGCGACCTGCTGTTCTGGTCCAACAACGGCAGCAACTCGGGCGTCTACCACGTCGCCCTGTACGTGGGTGACGGCAAGTACGTCGAGGCCGCCAACCCGCGTGCGGGTGTCCGGGTCGAGACCATCGCCGACTACGCGCCGGACTTCGCCGGCCGGATCTGATCGGGGATCCACCGGGCCGCAGCCCTCGGAGACCTTCCAGGTTCCGGGGGCGGCGGCCTAGGCTACGGCGAGTCGACTCCGAGGAGCGCCCGCCATGGCCAAGGTCACCATCACCCTCGACGCCGATCTCGCGATCGAGGTGATGCTCCAGTCCGGCACGAGGAATCCGCAGGACGCGGTCGAGCTGATCGTCCGTGACTACCTCGACCGCACCCGGCGCACCGAGGCGCGGACCGGCGACGCGGCCGACCAGCAGCGCCTGAACCACCGCAGGCCGGTCGTCGAGGAGGGCTGAGGAGCCGGACCCGACGCCCTCACCCCCGAAGACGTGCGTGACGGCCCGGAGACCTCCCGTCCCCGGGCCGTTCGCCGTACCCGGACCGGGCCGGTCCCCGGGCCTGTCCGACCGTCCGCGGCGGATCGGCGTGCGGCCCCGCCGGCTCCACCGGCCCCGGGGCGGAGAGGGTGCCCCCCATGCGCGGCGGCCCGGCCGGTCACGCCGGACAGCAGCCCTCGTACCGGGTGGAATCGGGCGATCCACCGAGGCTCCGGACGGGCTCCCGGCGCCGGACCCCGGCGGGAACGGCCCGACGGCCCCTGGCGTGCCGCCACCGGGTGGGCCGGGCGCCCGGCGGCTAGAGTCGGGGCAGATGGCCCACCGGACGGGGGATCGTGATCGCCCATGGCGTCGACTTCCACGCAGTGGCCCCGCTACGTGCGGGCGGCCCCGTGGGCGCTGGTGGTCGCGGGCCTGGTCTGGGACTCGCTCTCCCCCGCCGACTACTGGGGCGACCCGATGGTGGCGGCCGCCTCGGTGCTCGCCGGGGCGCTGCTGTCACTGCGCGACACCGTCGCGGTCGGCGCCGCCGTCCTGGTCGGGATCCTGGTGCTGACCGTGCTGGACGGTTCGGTCGGCACCACCGCCGGCTACCTGGAGCTGGCCAACACCGCGTTCGCCGCCCTGATCGGGATCTGGGTCAACCGGGTGGTGGCCCGGCACGGCCGCCGTCTGCAGGCGGTCCGCTCGGTGGCGGAGACCGCCCAGCGCGCGGTGCTGCCCGCACCGCCGGCCAGGGTCGGCCGGCTGGAGGTGGCCGCCCGCTACCGCGCCGCCCACACCGACGCACTGATCGGCGGTGACGCGTACGCGCTGCAGCGGACCCCGTTCGGGGTGCGGGCGCTGATCGCGGACGTCCGGGGCAAGGGGCTGCCTGCGGTGGCCGCCGTCTCGGTGCTGCTGGGCGCGTTCCGGGAGCACGCCGACGGCCTGCCCGATCTCGGCGCGGTCGCCGACGGCCTGGAGCACTCGCTGACCCGGGAGGCCGCCGAGGCGACCGAGGAACTGCGGATGGAGGGCTTCATCACCGCGCTGCTGGTGGAGTTCACGCCCGGGCCGGGCGGGCTGCGGCTGCTGAACTGCGGGCACCCCGGGCCGTACCTGCTGTCCGCCGACGGCTCCCGGGTGCGGCGGCTCGACGCCCGCGAGCCGGGGCTGCCGCTGGGGATGGGCGGACTCGGGGCCGGGCGCCCGGCGGTCGAGGAGTGGCCGTTCGCTGCCGGGGACACCCTGCTGCTGGTGACCGACGGGGTGACCGAGGCGCGGGACGCCGCCGGACGGTTCTACGACCCGGCTCGGCGGCTGGCGGGCCGGGGCCCGTTCGACGGTCCCGGCCGGGTGATCGACACGCTGATCCGGGACGTCGACCGGTGGACCGGCGGGCCGCGCGACGACGACATGGCCGTCCTGGCGCTGACCGAGAGCACCGCGGGGAGCCCGGCCTCCGGGCCCAACTCCCCGCCGCACTAGACCTCGTACCGGCCTCCCGGACCGCCCCGGACCGGCAGGCGCTACCGGCCGCCCCCGGCCGCGCCGGTGGAGCCGCGCATCACCAGCTCGGGCTGGAACATGAACTCGACCCGCTGGGTGGCGTTGCCCCCGACCTCCTCCAGCAGGGCGTCGACGGCGGCGGTGGCCATCGCCTCGACCGGCTGGCGGATGGTGGTCAGCGGCGGCTCGGTGAACGCGATCAGCGGCGAGTCGTCGAAGCCGACCACCGAGATGTCCTGCGGCACCGCCAGACCCCGCCGGCGGACCGCCCGGATCGCGCCCAGCGCCATCATGTCGCTGCCGCAGACGATCGCGGTGCAGCCCTTGTCGAGCAGCGCCCCGGCCGCCGCGTCCCCGCCCTCCACGCTGAACAGCGTGTGCTGGATCAGCTCCTGGACCTGCTCGGGGGTGCTGCCGAGCAGCTCCCCGACGGCCGCGGTGAACCCCTCGATCTTGCGCAGCACCGGGACGTACCGGCGCGGGCCGATGGCCAGGCCGATCCGCTCGTGGCCGAGCCCGACCAGGTGCTGGACGGCCATCCACATCGCGGTCCGGTCGTCCGGCGAGATGAACGGCGCGTCGATCCGCTCGCTGTAGCCGTTGATCAGCACGAACGGCACCTGGCGGCCGGTGAGCCGGGCGTAGCGGTCGTGGTCGGCGCTGGTGTCGGCGTGCAGTCCGGAGACGAAGACGATGCCCGCGACACCGCGCTCGACCAGCATCTCCACCAGTTCGTCCTCGGTGGCGCCGCCCGGCGTCTGGGTGCACAGCACCGGGGTGAAGCCGTGCCGGCTGAGCACCTGCTCGATCACCTGGGCCAGCGCCGGGAAGATCGGATTGCTCAACTCCGGCGTGATCAGGCCGATCAGGCCGGCGCTGCGCTGGCGCAGCCGGGTCGGGCGCTCGTAGCCGAGCACGTCGAGCGCGGCCAGCACCGTCTGCCGGGTCGTCGCGGAGACGCCCGCCTTGCCGTTGAGCACCCGGCTGACGGTCGCCTCGCTGACGCCCGCCTGTGCCGCGATGTCTGAGAGTCGCGCCGTAGTCACGATCCCAGAGCCTATTGCAACCACGTCAGGCCGCCCACCAAATGGCACAGTCCGCGGGCAGAACGGTCTCGCCGTCCACCACGGTGAGCTCCGCCGAGGCGAGCAGGACCCGGCCCGGGGCGGCCGTCCGGACCGGCTCGCCGGTGGTGTTGACGGTGCAGACGAAGGAGCCGTCGGCGCTGTCGCGGCGGAAGGCCAGCACGCCCTCGGGCGCGTCCAGCCAGGTCACCTCGGTGCCGGCCCCGAGCGCGGGGTGCTCGCGGCGGACGGCCAGCGCGGAGCGGTACAGCTCCAGGGTGGAGGTCGGGTCGCCGGTCTGGACCTCGACGCTCAGCCCGGCCCAGGTGGCGGGCTGCGGCAGCCAGCTCGGGCCGCCCGGGGTGGGTCCGAAGCCGTACGGGGCCTCGGTGCCGGACCACGGGATCGGCACCCGGCAGCCGTCGCGGTAGCCGTCCTGGCCGGCCTGGCGGAAGAACGACGGGTCCTGGCGGACCTCGTCGGGCAGGTCGGTGACGTCCGGGAGGCCGAGCTCCTCGCCCTGGTAGAGGTAGGCGGAGCCGGGCAGGGCGAGCATCAGCAGGGTGGCGGCGCGGGCCCGGCGCAGGCCGAGTTCGCGGTCGCCGGGGGTGCGGATCTGGGTGCCGCCGGGCGGGTTGGCGAAGCGGGTGGCGTGCCGGGTGACGTCGTGGTTGGAGAGCACCCAGGTGGCGGGGGCGTCGACCGGGCGCATCGCGTCCAGCGAGACGTCGACCACCTCGCGCAGCGCGTCGGCGTCCCAGTGGGTGCCCAGGTACTGGAAGTTGAAGGCCTGGTGCAGTTCGTCGGGGCGGACGTAGTTGGCGGTGCGCTGCACGGTCGGGGTCCAGGCCTCGGCGACGCCGATCCGCTCGCCCGGGTATTCGTCGAGGATCAGCCGCCAGCTGCGGTAGATCTCGTGCACGCCGTCCTGGTCGAAGAACGGCATCACGTCGTTGCCGAGCAGCTTGAGCTGGTCGTGCGAGCCGAGGTCGGGCAGGCCGGGGGCCTTGACCATGCCGTGCGCGACATCGATCCGGAAGCCGTCGACGCCCATGTCCAGCCAGAACCGCAGGATCGAGCGGAACTCGTCGGCGACGGCCGGGCTGTCCCAGTTGAAGTCGGGCTGCTCGGGGGCGAACAGGTGCAGGTACCAGTCGCCCGGGGTGCCGTCGGGGTTCTCGGTCCGGGTCCAGGCCGGGCCGCCGAAGATGGACTCCCAGTCGTTGGGCGGCAGTTCGCCCTCGGCGCCCTTGCCCGGGCGGAAGTGGTAGCGCTCGCGCAGCGGGGAGGAGGGACCCTCGCGCAGCGCGCGCTGGAACCACTCGTGCTGGTCGGAGGAGTGGTTGGGCACCAGGTCGACGATGATCCGCAGGCCCAGCGCGTGGGCGTCGCGGATCAGGCCGTCGGCGTCCAGCAGGGTGCCGAACATCGGGTCGACCGCGCGGTAGTCGGCCACGTCGTAGCCGGCGTCGGCCTGCGGCGAGGCGTAGAACGGGGACAGCCAGACCGCGTCCACCCCGAGGTCGCGCAGGTACGGCAGGCGGCTGCGGATGCCGGGCAGGTCGCCCATGCCGTCCCCGTTGCCGTCGGCGAAGCTGCGCGGGTACACCTGGTAGATGACCGCGTCCCGCCACCAGCCTCTGGAGGCACCGGCGTTCGCAGCGATCACAGCGGCGGCGGGCCGGGAGGTGTCGGCCAGGTTCTGGGTCATGGACTGTCATCCCTCACAGGACGTAGGTGGCGTTCCGGCCGCCGGTGCGGTGGCGGCCGTCGCGCGGTAGCAGGCAGGTGGCGGGGCGTGGGTGGGGCGTCGTCAGGACTTCGCGGCACCGGCGGTCAGGCCGGTGACCAGGTGGCGCTGCACCAGGTAGAAGACCAGGGCGGCGGGCAGGGCGATCAGCACCGAGGTGGTCGCCATCAGCTGCCACTGCGCGTCGTGCTCGCTGATGTAGGTCTGCAGACCCACCGCCAGCGTGTACTTGTCCGAGCTGAGCAGGAAGGTCGAGGCGAACGGCACCTCGGCCCAGGCGGTGAGGAAGGAGTAGAAGGCCGCCACGGCCAGGCCGGGCCTGGCCAGCGGGATGATCAGCCGCCAGAAGGTGCCGAACGGGCTGAGCCCGTCGACCCGGCCGGCCTCGTCGATCTCCACCGGGATGGTGTCGAAGTAGCCCTTGAGCAGCCAGCCGCAGTACGGCACGGTGGTGCCCGCGTACGTCAGGATCAGGCCGAAGTAGCTGTCCAGCAGGTTCAAGTTGGCGAGGATCGTGTAGATCGGCACGATCACCACCGCGATCGGGAACATCTGGGTGAGCAGCAGGGTCCACATCAGGTGGCGGTGGCCCGGGAAGCGCATCCGGGAGACCGCGTAGCCCGTGGTGGCCGCCACCAGGACGCCGAAGACGGTGGTGCCGCCGGCCACCAGCACCGAGTTGCCGAACCAGCTGAGGAAGTCGGTGTGCTGGAGCACGAAGCTGTAGTTGGCGAAGGTGGTGCGCCCGAAGATGTGGCTGGGGTGCAGGTAGTCGGTCTTGTCCGGGCCCAGGGAGATGAAGGCGATCCACAGCACCGGGAAGACGGCGATCAGGGCCGCGACGACCAGCAGCGCGTGCGACAGCACGGAGGCCGAGCGCCGGCCGCGGCCGCGGGACTGCGCGACGGCGCGGCTCGCGGCGGGCCGGGCGGCGGTCGGGAGTTCGGTGACGGCGCTCATCTCGGCGGCCTCCTTCGGGTGGGTGGGGGGTGCGACTCGGGCCGGGGTCATCCGTTGGCCTGCTCGTTGCGGGCCAGCCAGCGGCGGTAGAAGCTGGTGAAGACGACCAGGATGGAGAGCAGCAGCACACCGTAGGTGGCGGACTCCGCGTAGGCCCGGGGCTGCTGGCCGAAGCCCAGCCGGTAGGCCCAGGTGACCAGGATCTGCGCGTCCGGGGCGCCGTTGCCGAGCAGCAGGTAGATGACGGCGAACTGGTTGAAGGTCCAGATCACGCCGAGCAGGACCACGGTGCTGCTCACCGCCCGCAGGCCGGGCAGCGTGACGTGGCGGAACCGCTGCCAGGGGGTCGCGCCGTCCATCTCGGCAGCCTCGTACAGCTCGCTCGGGATCGACTGGAGCCCGCCGAGCAGCGAGACCATCATGAACGGCACGCCGCACCAGGTGTTGACGATGATCGCGGCGGCCTTCGCGGCGAGCGGGTCGCTCAGCCAGGAGGGCTCCGGCAGGTGCAGGAAGCCGAGGGCACTGTTGACGATGCCGCCGTCGGCGAGCATCAGGCGCCAGGAGAAGACGGTGACGAAGGTCGGGACGGCCCACGGCAGGATCAGCAGCATCCGGTAGACGGCGCGTCCGCGCAGGTTGCGGTTCATCAGCAGGGCGAGGCCGAGGCCGATGGAGTAGTGCAGGGCGACGCACACCACGGTCCAGACGATGGTCCAGACGAAGTGCGACCAGAACCGGTCGTAGGAGCCGGGGCCCCAGAGCACGTCGGCGTAGTTGTGCAGGCCGACGAACTCGTAGCTGTCCGGGATGTGCCGGACGCCGATCTGGCGGCCGACGTTGAGACTGGTGGCGTTGGTGAGGGTCAGGTACACGCCGCGCGCAAGCGGGTAGCCGACCAGTACGCCGAGCACGATCACGACCGGCGCGATCATCGCGTACGCGTACCAGTACTTCTGGTACGACAGCTTGACGCGCTGTCCGAGACCGGGGCGCGGTTCGCGCTCGCGGCTGCCCTGGCCGGGCGCGCCCTGCACGGCGACTGCCATGGTGACACCTCTTCGGGAGTTCCGCCGCCTCGCTTCGGCGACTGCGACTGCTGGTGCGGTTCGGGACCTGCGCGGCCCGGCGGGCCGACGGCCGGGGCCGCCCGGTCCGCGTGGGGGTGCGGGCCGGGCGGCCGGTGGCGTTACTTGGAGAAGCCGGGGAGCAGCTTCGCGTAGTCGACGGCGACGGTGTCGAGGCCGGCCTGGGTGGCCGCCTGGTCCTGGACGATCTTGCCGAGGTTGGTCCCGAAGGAGCCGAACAGCGAGGAGTACTCGGGCAGTTCGGGGCGCGGCTGGGCGGAGGAGAGGACCGCCTGGAAGCCGGCGATGCCCGGGTTGACCTTGACCTCGGCGGTGTAGGCGTCGGCGCGGGTCGGCAGGGTGGAGTTCTTCAGCGCGAGGAAGGTCTGGCTCTCGGCCGAGGTGAGGTAGCCGGCCAGCTTCTCGGCGGCGGCCTTGTGGGCGTCGTCGGAGCCCGCGTAGACGGACACGTTGTGGCCGCCGGTCGGGGCGCCGGCCTTGCCGGTGGAGCCGGCCGGGACGGGGGCGATGCCGAGGTTCTTCTGGTCGGCGAAGGCGGAGCCCTTGAAGATGTTGGTGACCTCCCAGGGACCCTGGATGATCATCGCGACCTTGCCGGTGTTGAAGGCGTCCATCATGTGCGCGTACGAGTCGGTGGTCACGTCGGCCTTGACCGTGCCGGGCGCGGTGAACAGCGACTTGTAGGTCTCGATGGCCTTGGCGGCCTCCGGCGAGGCCACGGTGATCTTCTTGCTCTTGGCGTCCACCATGTCGGTGCCCTCGCCGAACAGCAGCGGCATCGCGTAGTAGCCGTCACCGGCGCGCATGAAGAAGCCGTCGACGCCGGCCTTGTCCTTGAGCAGCGCGGCGTCGGCCTTCAGCTCGTCCCAGGTGGCGGGGGCCTTGGTGATGCCGGCCTTCTCGAACAGCGCCTTGTTGTAGAGCAGGCCGAGGGTGTCGGTGACCAGCGGGGCGCCGTAGGTCTTGCCGTCGAACTTGGCCTGCTGGACCAGGCTGGGCTGGAAGGCGGCGGCGTCGGCGAGCGCGGGGGTGCCGTCCAGCGGCTCCAGGAAGCCGGCCTTGGCGAAGGCGGAGGTCCAGCCGACCTCGGAGCGGAAGACGTCCGGCGCGCCCTTGGCACCCATCGCGGTCTGCAGCTTGTTCTGCGCCTGGTCGAACGGGACGTTCTCGAAGTTGACCTTGATGTTCGGGTTGGCGGCCTCGAACTTCTTGACCAGCTCCTGGTAGTTCGGAGCCTCGTTGGTGGCGTTGGAGGTGTCCCAGTAGGTGATGGTGACCGGCCCGGAGGACTTGCCGTCCGCGCTGGTGCCGCTGCTGCCACAGGCTGCAAGCGTTACCGCAAGGGCCGCAACGAGAGCGGAGGCCGCGATGCCACGCCGCATGAGAGCTCCTAATGAGGTGGGGGTGCCCGAGAGGGAGGAGGACCGCGCATAATGGCTGTCCCAGCCGACTGCGCCGTTGCGGCCGTCGGGCTTGGGCAGGAACGTAACAGCGATGCAATCGCATCGGAAAGTCCTTGCAGCAAGTTTCTGCAAGATCTGGCGATCGTTACGCCCGCGTGTCCTCCGCGTTGCCACAAGGTAGCCGCCTTGGACCGCTTTCATCCCTTTTGCGCCCGCCCCGGCGCCACCCTCCCCGCGCCTCACCTCCCTACCCACCCTTGCGCACCTTGCTGCAAGCGCCGCACCGGGCCCCGGCCGGGCGCTTCCGGGCACCCTTCGGACATCCCCCTGCGCGATTTAAAAGGATGGGCATCATTTATATTGAGCGGGCGGCGGCACGCACCGCCGCAGGACCACCCCGACCGGCCACGCCCAGGAGGAACCCGTGCTCTCCCCCGAGTCGACCGCGACCGTCCGCGCCACCCTGCCCGCCGTTGGCGCCGCCATCGGCGAGATCACCCGCCTCTTCTACGCCCGGATGTTCGCCGACCATCCCCGGCTGGAGCGCGACCTGTTCAACCGGGGCAACCAGGCCGCCGGCACCCAGCAGCAGGCCCTGGCCGGCGCCATCGCCGGGTACGCCACCCTGCTGGTGCAGCAGTCCGAACCGGCCACCGGCCCGCTGCTCGCCCGGATCGCCCACCGGCACGCCTCGCTCGGCATCACCCGCGACCAGTACCGGGTGGTCCACACCTACCTGTTCGCCGCCATCGCCGAGGTGCTCGGCGACGCCGTCACCCCGGAGGTCGCCGCCGCCTGGGACGAGGTCTACTGGCTGATGGCGGGCGAGCTGATCGCCCTGGAGGGCCGGCTCTACCAGGAGGCCGGCGTCGCCGAGGGCGAGGTCTGGCAGCAGGCCGAGGTCCTGGACCGGCGGCAGGAGTCCCGGGACTCCGTCTCCTTCACCCTGCGGCCCACCGGCGGCGCCGCCACCGGCTTCCGGCCCGGCCAGTACCTCGGCGTGGCGGTCGTCCTGCCGGACGGCGCCCGCCAGATCCGCCAGTACAGCCTCTCCGCCGCCCCCGGCCCCGGCACCTGGCGGATCACCGTGAAGCGGGTCCACGGCCCGGCCGCGGCCGGACCCGACGGCGAGGTCTCCGGCTGGCTCCACGCCCACCTGCAGATCGGGGACAAGGTCACGGTCTCCCGCCCGTTCGGCGACCTCACCCTGGAGGACGGCGACGGCCCGCTGCTGCTGGCCTCGGCCGGGATCGGCGTGACGCCGATGGCCGGCATGCTCGACCACCTGGCCCGGACCGGCTCCACCCGCCGGGTGATCGCCGTGCACGGCGACCGCTCCCCCGCCGACCACGCCCACGCCGCCGAACTCACCGAGCGCATCGCCGCGTTGCCCGCCGCCGAACTGCACCGCTGGTACCAGGAGCCGGGCACCGGCCCGGGCGCCGGGCACCACGGCACGGTCGACCTGGCCGGACTCGACCTGCCCGACGGGCTGACCGCCTACCTGTGCGGCCCGCTGCCGTTCATGCGCGCGACCCGCACCGAACTGCTGCGCCGCGGGGTCCCCGCCGCCGCCATCCGGTACGAGGTGTTCGGCCCCGACCTGTGGCTCGCCCCGGCCTGAGCCCCCGTCACCCCGCCCCGCCGTGCCCGCCCGGCGCGCCCGGGGCGTCCGGCGGGGCGAGTGGGGCGGGCGCGTCCGGGTGTGCGGCGGTCAGCGAGATGGTGCACACACCGGGCTCCGCGAAGGGGTGCAGCCGCAGCGCCCCGGGCACCCCCGCCCGCTCCGCCATCGCGTCCAGCAGTCCCTGGTGCACCGCGCACACCACCTCGGGGTGGCGCTCGGCGTTGCGCAGGAACGGGCACCCGTGCAACGCCACCACACCGCCCCCGGCCCGCAGCTGCGGCTGGAAGCCCCAGCGCCGGGCCTGCACCATCACCTGCTCCGCCAGCGGCAGCGACGGCTGCGGCAGCGACGCCTGCGGCGGTCCCGGCTGACCGGGCCCCGCGTCCTGCCCTGCGCCGGCGGCCCAGTCCCGGCCCGCCCGCTCGGCCCGCTGCGCCCGCACCGCCGGGTCCGGGCCGTAACCGAGCGCCAGCACCTCGACCAGCTCCTGGTAGGCCGCCAGCTGTTCGTGCGCCGGGGCCGCGGTGTACAGCAGCCGGGGCCGCCCGCGCCCGGCGGCCGCCTCGTCGCGCTGCGCGAGCACCAGCCCGGCCTCCGCCAGCGCGGTGAGGTGGTGGCGCACGGTGGTGACGTGCTGGCCGGTCCGCTCGGCCAGCAGCCGGCTGTCCAGCGGCCCGTCCGCCGCGGTCAGCGCCGCCAGCAGCGCCCGCCGCGCGGGGGCCGCGAGCGCTCGGTGCACACCGGGGTCCGGACTCTCCACCCGGCCCATGGTACGGCGCCGCCCGGCCCGGCCGGCCGGTCCCGGGACGGCGGTGCTCAGGCCAGGCCGGGGCGCAGCACCGTGGTGGAGCGGAACTCCTCGCCGGGGCGCAGCTCGGTGGACGGGTACGACGGCCGGTGCGGCGAGTCCGGGTGGTGCTGGGTCTCCAGCGCCACCCCCGCGTACATCCGGTACGGGACGCCGCTCGCGCCGCTGACCGTGCCCGCGAAGTGGTTGGCGGTGTAGACCTGGATGCCCGGCTCGGTGGTGAGCACCTCCAGGGTCCGGCCGCTGCCCGGGTCCTCCAGCAGCGCCGCGCGGGCCGGGGTGCCGTCGGCCGGGCGCTCGCGCAGGACCCAGTTGTGGTCGTAGCCGCGCGGTCCGCGCAGCTGCGGGTGGTCGTCGTGGATGCCCTTGCCGATCGGGCGGGCCGTGGTGAAGTCGAACGGGGTGCCGGCCACCGGCTCGTACGGGCCGAGCGGGATCTGCCGCTCGTCGACCGGGGTGTAGTGGTCGGCGTCCAGGGTGAGCAGGTGGCCGAGGACGTCGCCGCTGCCCTCGCCGGCCAGGTTGACGTACGCGTGGTTGGTCAGGTTGACCACGGTCGGGCGGGTGGTGACGGCGTGGTAGGCGATGGTCAGCGCCTCGGGCGACAGCGTGTAGGAGACGGTGACGTCCAGGCCGCCGGGGAAGCCCTGGTCGCCGTCCGGGCTGTGCAGGCGCAGGCGGACACCGCCGGGGATCTCCTCGGCCTCCCACATCCGGTTGGCGAAGCCGTCCGGGCCGCCGTGCAGGGTGACGCCGCCGCCGGTGGGCATCAGCGGGTGGTCCTCGCCGTCGATGGTGATCCGGCTGCCGGCGATCCGGTTGGCGTACCGGCCGACGGTCGCCCCGAAGTGCCGGGCCGGGCCCAGGACGGCGCCCAGGTCGTCGGTGCTGAGCAGGAGTTGAGCGGGGGTGCCGTCACGGTCGGGGGCGCTGAGGGTGTGCAGGGTGGCGCCCAGGTTCAGCACGCCGGCCTCCAGCGCACCGCTGCGCAGGGTCCAGCGCTCGATGGCCGCGCCGGCCCCGCTCGCATCGAAGGGCTCCCGCCGCACCTCGGTGCCCTGCGCCGACGTCGCCATCGCCTGCTCCTCACCGGCCGCCCGGCTGCGCGCCACGGCGACCACGCCTCGGTCCTGCTCAGCAGCCTAGGCCGTGGACGGCCGTCCGTGTCGGATCAGCGCGCGCCGGGCACCGCCGGACCCCCGGAGCGTGCCGGCCGTCGGACCTCCGGCCCGCTCCCGGTGTCCCCGGGGTGACCAGGTTGTCGTTCGACCGGTCCGCGACCGGACGGGCACGGGCGAGCGGCGTCCAGGACAGCGGCGCGGCCCGCACCCGCCTTCGTCGTGCTCCGGGGCCTGCCGGCCCGTTCACCCGCGGCGGCCGCCCGGCCGGTCCTGCGGCGCCGAACCCGGCCGCGGGCGGCTCAGCCGTCCCGGCCCGGCTGCTGCTCGTGCGGCTTCTCGTCCGGCCCCTGGTCGGGCCGCTGCTCGGGCAGGCCGAGCGCGGCGGCCAGGCCCTCCGGCCCGGTGCCCGCCTTGCGGTGGACGGCGGCCAGCCGGCGGTGCACCAGGCTCAGCTGGAGGTCGAGCTGCTCGGCGATCCGCTGCGGCGGCAGCCCCTGGACGGCGAGCTGGGCGACCTCCCACTCGGGCTGGGTGAGCGCGTCCCGGCTGAGGGTGTGCAGCCGGTTGGGGCGCAGCCCGGAGACCGCGAGCTCGCCGCGGGCCTTGGCGACCAGGCCGTCGGCGCCGCAGTGCTGGGCCAGCTCCATGCCTTGGTACAGGTACTCGCCGGAGGCGCTCAGCCGGCCGACCCGGCGCAGGGCCGCGCCGAGGTCGACCAGCGCGTGGGCGTGCTCGTACCCGGCCGGGGACAGGCCGAGCCGGCCGACGGCCTCCTCCAGCAGTTCGACGGCGGCCGGGCCCTCGGTGGTGGCGGCCTGCAGCCGCAGCGCGGTGCCGATCGCCGACGGGGTGCCGAACTCCCGGGCCCGCTCTACGGCCAGTTCCGCGTAGCCGCGGGCGGCGTCCGGGTCGTCGGGGGCGAGCGCCACCGCGAGGTGGCCGGCCCACGGTGCCCAGACGGTGTTCTTCCAGCCGCGGGCGTTGAGCTGCTCGCCGACCTCGGTGAAGACGGCTGCGGCGCCGGCTCGGTCGCCCCGGGCGAGCAGCAGCTTGCCGTACAGGGTGGGCGCGTCGGGCAGCACCATGGCGGTGGGGTGGTACGGCGGGGCGAAGCCGTAGTGCTGGGCGAGTTCCCAGGCCTCGGTGAACCGGCCGCGGGCCAGCAGGGTGTCGGCGAGCACGCCGACGATGTCCCACTGCAGCGGGAGGCCGGGGGCGATCCGCTCGGAGATCTTCAGGCCCCGGCGCAGGAAGTCCTCGGCCTCGGGGAGGAAGCCGCGGCGGAACCGGACCAGGCCCATCAGGAAGTAGGCGAAGCCGCGGTGCGCGCCGCTCCAGCCGGCCACCTCGAACTCCAGAATGGCGTCGGAGAACAGCCGTTCCGCGCGGGCGAGTTCGTCGGTGTAGGTGAGGGTCAGGCCGACCAGGGCCGGGAGTTCGAAGCCCCAGGTGGTGTTGGTCCAGCCGAGTTCGGCGGGCAGCCGGCCGTCCGCCAGGACCTCGTCGGCGTAGCCGACCGCCTTGGCCGCGGGGGCGCCGCGCAGGGTGAGGTCCCAGGCGCGCATCGCCAGCACGGCGCGTTCGGCGGCGGTGTCGCGTTCGCCGAGGCTGAGCGAGAGCTTCTTGAGCCGGTCGGAGCGGTCCGGGCCGTCCTCCTCGTCGCGCTGGAAGGCGGCCCACATGAAGTGCGCGGCCTCCAGGCGGAGCCGGCCCGGTCCGGGCGGGGTGCGCTGGGCCTCCAGCCGGCAGGTCTCGGCGGCCCGGACCAGTTCGCCGGAGTGGGCCAGCACCTCGGAGAGCCGGAAGGTGGCGTCCACCCGCAGGTCGTCGCCGAGACCGTCCATCTCCAGGGCGAGCCGGAGCTGGTTGACGGTGGCGGACGGGTCGGTGAGCAGCGCGGAGAAGCCCAGTTCGTACATCACCACGGCGCGGTCCGCCTCGTCCGGCGGCTCGGCGAGGGCGCGCTCCAGGCAGCGCTGGGCGGCCTCGGGTGCGCCGATCGCGAGGTGCTCGGTGGCGGCCTTGCGCAGTTTGCGGACGATCGTGTAGTCGCCCCCGGGGAGGGTCTCCAGCAGGTGCCGGGAGGCGGTGAGCAGGCTGCCGCCCGCGTTCTCGATGGCGGCCGCGGCGATGCCGTGCATGGCGGTCTTGGTGCCGGAGGGCATGGTCAGGTAGATCGCGGTGCCGATCAGCGGGTGGACGAACTCCAGCCGGCCGTTGGGGCTGCTGGTGAGCACCCGGTGCTTGCGCAGCTGGCGCACCGACTCGTCGGACTGGTCGGGGCCCTGGGCGCAGATGATGGCGGCGAGCTGCTGCTTGATGTCGGTGCCGAGCAGGGCGGCGGCCCAGGCGAACCGCATGGTGACCGGGCCCAGCTTCTCCAGCCAGTACTGCAGGGTCTGGCCGCGGGCGGCGGCGGCCAGGTCGCGCAGCCGCGGGGTGTTCTCCTCGATCGGGTCGAGGCCCTGGTCACGGACCTCGCGCAGCAGCGCCTGGATGTCGTACGGGGTGCCGGCGGTGATCGCCCAGACCTGGCGGCAGAACGCGTCGTCGGCCAGGGCGCCGAAAACACCGCGGACCAATTGGGTGACCGAGGCGGGGTGCAGCGGGTTGAGCTGGTGTCGGCGGGCCGCCATCCCCTCGATCTGCTGGATCAGCCCGCGGGCCTCCTCGGCGAACTCGTCGCGGTAGCCCAGCACCAGCAGGACCGGCAGTTCCTGGCAGCGGACCGCGAAGGAGGAGAGCCAGGTGAGCGACTCCAGGTCGGCCCAGTGCAGGTCGTCGACGATCATCACCAGCGGCGCCCGGCGCGGGGCGAGCTGGGTGAGTACGAAGTCGAGGCCGTCGCGGACGCCCTGCGGGTCGAGCGGTTCGAGCTCGCCGGAGGGCGGGAACAGGCCGATCGCCGGGCCGACGATGCCGCGCCAGTTGCCGAACACCTCGCGGCTCTCGGCCTCGCTCAGCGCGCCGAGCACCGGGAGCAGCAACTGCCGCAGGACGCGGAAGGGTTCGTTCTGCTGCCGCTCGCCGCCGCGGGCGAACAGGACGGTGCAGCCCGGCTGCAGTCTGGCGAGCCTGCGGACCTGCCGCAGGACCGAGGTCTTGCCCATCCCGGGCGGGCCGGAGTAGAGGAGCAGTTCACCGATCTCGGTGCCGCCGCTGGCGAACGCCCGGCAGAGTCTGGCGACGGCCTGTTCGGCACTGCCGAGCTCGGATTCGCGCTCGTGGAGCGGGTCCTCGACCGTTCCGGCGCCGAGCCCTCGCTCCCCTTGCCCGTACTGATCTCCGGCCACCGTTGCGCCCTCCGCCTCACAGTTCCGTGGTTCCGTCCCCGACATTAGCGCCGCGCACGCCCCCATGGGCGGCATTCGCGCAGGCCGGAGGCCACGGACAGGGTTGAGAGCGAGAGTCAGGGGCAAATGCCCTGGTACCTCTGACATCTGATGATCTGATCAGATAATCTTCGGCCCGCACAGCTGGAGATGATCTCTTTTCCGCGGGCCACCCCGAGGCCGAGCAGGACGTACGGCACAGACCCCTCAGCAGCGCCGGGAGAACGATGTCCGACTGCACCTCACTTGAGCTTCCGTTTCCCCACAGGCGGAGCCCCCACCAGGCGGGGGCGGCAGCCCACCACCGGTTGTGGCTGGACCGCCACAGACAACTCACCACCGGCATCACCGAGCCCGCGTACGAGCACTGGGACGTGTCGGAGCTCGCCGCTTTCTGCTACCCCGAGGCGGGGCCGGACGAACTCGGCCTGGCCGCCGACCTTCTCGGATTCTACTTTCTCTTCGACGACCAGTTCGATACCGAACTCGGCCAACATCCGGCCGAGGTGGCCAGGATCTGCGACCGGCTCTGCGGAATCACGCACGGCACCTTCGCATTCGCCCCGTCCACCCCGTTCGGCTCCTCCGCCCAGTCCGCCCCTCCCGTCCCGTCCGCCTCATCCGTCCCGTCCGTGCCGTCCATGCCGTCGACGCCGTCCGCCACCGAACACGCCTTCGCCGACCTCTGGCGGCGCAGCCAGCGGGGGATGTCCGCCCGCTGGCGGGCCCGGGCCGCGTACAACTGGGAGTGGTACTTCGCCAGCCACCCCGCCGAGGCGGCCGGCCGGGCTTTCGCCGAACTCCCCGACCGGGAGAGCTACTTGGTCCTGCGCCGCGGTACCGCGGCGATGGAGACCCTGTTCGACATGATCGAGCGGCTCGGCCACTTCGAGGTGCCGCAGAGCGCCTTCCACCACCCGGTGCTCCGCCGGCTGCGCCAACTCGCCGCCGACATACCCTCGTTCAGCAACGACGTCCGCTCGTACCCGCTGGAGGCGCCCCGCGGCGACGTGTACAACCTGGTGATGATCGTCCAGCAGGAGCGCGACTGCCCGGCGGAAGAGGCCTGCGCCGTGGTGCTCGCCGAGGCCCAGTTGATGGTCAATCAGTTCGCCGAACTGCGGCTCCAGCTGGCGGACGTCTACCACCAGCTCGAGCTGGACGCCGCCCAGCGCGGCGCGGTCCAGCGGTACGCCGACGGGCTCGCCGCCTGGCTGGCGGGCTACCTGCGCTGGGAGGGCCGCACCGGGCGCTACCGGGCCGGGTAGGGCGCCCGGGCCCGGCGCCGCACCCACCGGCGCCGGGCCGCAGCGACCCACCACCGTGACCGGTCCGGTACGGGGCGTAGCGGCGGCGCCGACCGGGCGGTTAGGGTGCGGACCGGAGGGGCGGACCCCTCCAGTCAGCTTCCAGCATCCTTCCGCCCGGGCCGCCTAGGCTGCCCGGCGCGCTGCCCCGGGGCGGGCCCGGACGGCGGCGCCTGTCGTTGCGAGGAGAGAGCTTTGACGGTCTACCAGCCCCCCGGCCGGCCCGGTTCGGTGGTCGAGTTCCGCAGCCGCTACGAACACTGGATAGGCGGCGACTGGCGGCCCCCGGTGCGCGGCCAGTACTTCGAGAACCCCACCCCGGTGACCGGCCGGCCGTTCTGCGAGGTGGCCCGCGGCACCTCGGAGGACATCGAGGCCGCGCTGGACGCCGCGCACGCCGCCGCACCCGCCTGGGGCCGCACCTCCCCCGCCGAGCGCGCCCAGGTGCTGCTGCGGGTGGCCGACCGGATGGAGCAGAACCTGGAGGCCCTCGCGGTCGCCGAGAGCTGGGACAACGGCAAGCCGGTCCGGGAGGCGCTGGCGGCGGACATCCCGCTCGCCGTGGACCACCTGCGCTACTTCGCCGGCGCGCTGCGCGCCCAGGAGGGCTCGCTCTCCCAGCTCGACGAGGACACCGTCGCGTACCACTTCCACGAGCCGCTGGGCGTGGTCGGCCAGATCATCCCGTGGAACTTCCCGATCCTGATGGCGGTCTGGAAGCTCGCCCCGGCGCTGGCCGCGGGCAACGCGGTGGTGCTCAAGCCGGCCGAGCAGACCCCGGCCTCGATCCTGGTGCTGATGGAGCTGGTCGCCGACCTGCTGCCGCCGGGCGTGGTCAACGTGGTCAACGGCTTCGGCGTGGAGGCCGGCAAGCCGCTCGCCTCCAGCCCGCGGATCCGCAAGATCGCCTTCACCGGCGAGACCACCACCGGCCGGCTGATCATGCAGTACGCCAGCGCCAACCTGATCCCGGTCTCGCTGGAGCTCGGCGGCAAGAGCCCCAACCTGTTCTTCGCCGACGTGGCCGCCGAGCAGGACGCCTTCTACGACAAGGCGCTGGAGGGCTTCGCGATGTTCGCCCTCAACCAGGGCGAGGTGTGCACCTGTCCGAGCCGGGCCCTGATCGAGGCGCCGATCTACGACCGCTTCCTCGGCGACGGCCTCGAGCGGGTCCGCGCGATCCGGCAGGGCAACCCGCTGGACACCGACACCATGGTCGGCGCCCAGGCCAGCAACGACCAGCTGGAGAAGATCCTCTCCTACATCGACATCGGTCAGGCCGAGGGCGCCAAGGTCCTGGTCGGCGGCGAACGGGTCGAGCTGGACGGTGAGTTGGCGGGCGGCTACTACGTGGCCCCGACGGTCTTCGAGGGCACCAACCGGATGCGGATCTTCCAGGAGGAGATCTTCGGCCCGGTGGTCGCGGTGGCCCGCTTCGACGGCTTCGACGACGGCATCGAGATCGCCAACGACACCCTGTACGGGCTCGGCGCGGGCGTCTGGACCCGGGACGGCTCCACCGCCCACCGGGCCGGGCGGGCGATCCAGGCTGGCCGGGTCTGGACCAACTCGTACCACCTGTACCCGGCCCACGCGGCGTTCGGCGGGTACAAGAACTCCGGGATCGGCCGGGAGACCCACAAGATGATGCTGGAGCACTACCAGCAGACCAAGAACCTGCTGGTCAGCTACTCGCCGCAGGCCCTGGGCTTCTTCTAGGATGGCCGCCCACCAGGTCGCCTCCCAGGTCGCCGTCACCCCGGCGGCGGCCGGCCTGCTGCGTGAACTCGCCGCCGACCACGGGCCGTTGATGTTCCACCAGTCCGGCGGCTGCTGCGACGGCTCGGCGCCGATGTGCTACCCGGCCGGTGAGTTCCTCACCTCGGCCGCCGACCACCTGCTCGGCGTCCTCACGGTGGAGGGGCTCGCGCCGGTCGAGGTCTGGATGGCCCGGGACCAGTACGCGTACTGGTCGCACACCCATCTGACCATCGACGTGGTGCCCGGGCGCGGCAGCGGCTTCTCGCTGGAGGCGCCGACCGGCCACCGCTTCCTGGTCCGTTCCCGGCTGCTGACGGACGAGGAGGCCCAGGCGCTCCACCCGGGCGCCTGACCCAGCCACTCCGGGGGCGTGCAGCCCAGGGCGCACGCCCCCGGAGTGCACCTACCGCCAGGCCAACAGAGGCACAGCCACCGGGCCCCGCCCCACCCGCCACCCGGCGGCCGGGCGCTGCTCGACGGGATCCGGCCCGGTGCCGGGCGCCACGCTACGGGCGGCCCGAACGGCACCACCGGACAGCAGGCCGCGGACGAGCGGGGTACCCGGCGGACGGGCCGCCCCCAGCGGGCGGACCGGACCAAGCAGCGCGGACGGCGGGACGGACACGGTCGACGGGACGGACAGCAGCACGGGGTCCTCAGTTCTGGGCCGCGACGCGCGCGCGGGCGGCGCGGACGGCTTCCTCGATGTTCTCCGGGGGGATCCGTACGCCGGAGGCGATCCGTCCGCCCACGGCGCGCAGCGCCTCGGCCGCGGCCTCGGCCCAGACGTGCTCGATCAGGACCAGCAGCGCGACCGAGCCCGGCGCCAGCAGTTCGGCGGCCTCCTGGGCGTCCTCGGGGCCGATCAGCGGCAGTTCGTGGCCGCCGACCGCGACCACGCCGCGCAGGTGCTCGAAGTCGGCCAGTTCGCCGTAGGTCGCCTCGCCGTCCGGGTGCCGGGTGACCACCAGGGAGTCGATCACCCGGATGTCCCCGGCGGTGCGCAGCGCGACCAGCGCCGCGGCGGTCTCGCGGGTGATGGTCTCCTGCGGGAACGTCAGGACGAGCAGTTCGGCCGGCCCCATCCAGGGCTCCCTTCCTCGGGCTGGTCCCCCAGCCGGATCCAAGCACACGGCGGGCCCGCCCGGGTCCGCCGACACCCCGTCCGGGGCGGCGCACGGGGGGACTGCGAACGGCCCAGGCGGCGCGCGGCCCGGTCGCGTCCGTGGTCTCTGGAGAACAGCGGCCGACCGTGCCGCGGAACAGGAGCCACCGACCCATGACCATCCCCGTCGACAAGCTGTCCCAACCCGCCGTGCGCACCCTGGTCGCCGCGATCAACGCGGGCGACCGCGACGCCTTCCTCGGCGCGCTCACCCCGGACGCCACCATGTCGGACGACGGTTCGGACCGGGACCTCACGGACTGGATCGACCGGGAGATCTTCTCCTCGCGCGGCCGGATGGAGGTGCAGACCGAGAAGGACGGCGGTCTGGCGCTGGTCGCCAACTTCCGCAACGACACCTGGGGCGAGATGCGCACCGCCTGGCGGTTCACCGTCGACGGCGGCAAGGTCAGCCGCTTCGACACCGGCCAGGCCTGACCCGCCGGGGGCCGGCAGGATTCCCGGACCCGTCCGGCCCGGCCACCGCCGGGCCGAAACCTCCTGCGGCGTAAGGAAGTTGACCCGGCGCCGCCCCGAGGCGCCCGACGCCCGACGTCCGGTCACCGCGACGCAGCCGGATGCCGCCGACCGGACTGCCGTACGAGGACCTGCTGAAGTACGGCCCGGGGGCGGCGGTCGGAAGCGGGACCCGGGTACCCGGCGTGGCCGGCGTGGCCGGCGTGGCCGGCGTGGCCGGCGTGGCCGGCGTGGCCGGCGTGGCCGGCGTGGCCGGCGTGGCCGGCGTGGCCGGCGTGGCCGGCGTGGCCGGCGTGGCCGGCGTGGCCGGCGTGGCCGGCAGCCTTACCCCGCCAGGCAGGCGCGGACCGCTCCGATCAGCGTCCGGGAGCGGATGTCGCCGGTCACCCCGGGCTGCATGCCGTTGGTGACGTAGCCGAAGCCGATCCCCAGCGACGGGTCGGCGAAGCCCAGCGAGCCGCCTCGGCCGGGGTGGCCGAAGGCGGCCGGGGAGGACATCGGCGAGGTGCCGCCGTGCCGGAAGAAGCCTTGGCCGAAGGAGGTGTTGACGATCAGTACCCGGTCCGGTCCGTCCACCGAGGGCCCGGCCGCCTCGGCCAGCGTCGCGGTGTCGAACAGCGCGGGCAGCCGCTCGCCGGGGGCGCCGGCGTGCCGGTCGGCGGCGCCGATCAGCGCGGCGTAGAAGCGGGCCAGCGAGCGGGCGGTACCGATGCCGCCGGCGCCGGGGACCTCGGCGGCCTGGATCGCCGGGTCGTTGAGGTCGACCGGCGGTCGGACCGCGCCGAAGGCCCGGGCGGTCAGCGAGGCCGGGTCGCGGTAGGCGTCCCGGACGTTCTGCTTGGGCCGGATCCGCAGGCCGTTCGGGCCGACCTGGGCGGCCTCCGGTGCGGGCAGGTCGACCAGCCGTCCGACCCGGGGGGCGGCGCCCGCGGGCAGCCCGATCCACAGGTCGAGGCCGAGCGGGCGGGCGATCTCCTCGGCGAACAGGTGGCCGATGCTGCGGCCGTCCGCCCGCCGGACCAGCTCGCCGACCAGCCAGCCGAAGGTGTAGGGGTGGTAGCCGTGCGCGGTGCCCGGCTCCCAGGCCGGGGCCTGCGCGGCGACGGCGGCGACCGCCGGTTCCCAGGCGATCAGGTCCTCGATCCGCAGCGGGGTGTCCAGCGCCGGGAGGCCGGCCTGGTGCGAGAGCAGCCAGCGGACCGGGATCCGCTCCTTGCCCGCGGCCTTGAACTCCGGCCAGTAGGAGGAGGCCGGCGCGTCCAGGTCGAGCAGGCCGCGCTGGAACAGCAGCAGCGCCGCGGCGGCCGTCAGGCCCTTGGTGACCGAGCGCAGCACCTGCGCGGTGTCCGCGGTCCACGGCACGGCCGGCGCGGGCCGGGCACCGACCTCGGGCCGGGCGTCGCCGCCCCACAGGTCGACCACCTTGCGGCCGTCGGCGTACAGCGCGAAGGCCGCGCCGAGCTCGCCGTGGTCCCGGAAGTTGCGGGCGAAGGCCTCCCGGACGGGTTCGAAGCCGTCGGCCGTCTCGCCCCAGATCTCCACCGTGCTCACGCTCGCCGCCCTCCGTTCCGCCGCCGCCTTGGTTCGCACGATAGTCCGGTGCCCGGGCTGACGCCGAGTCGGTACCGTGGGGCCATGACGAACCCCGCTGACGAGCTGCTGGACGTGGTCGACGCACAGGACCGGGTGGTCGGCACCGCCTCGCGCGGCGAGGTCTACCGGCGGGGGCTGACCCACCGCTGCGTGTTCATCCTGGTCCGCGACGCGCAGGGACGGATCTTCACCCACCGCCGCACCGAGCAGAAGCTGTTCGCCCCCGGCGCGTACGACTGCTTCGTCGGCGGGGTGGTCGGCAGCGGCGAGAGCTACGCCGAGGCGGCCGTCCGGGAGGCCGAGGAGGAGCTCGGGGTGAGCGGGATCCGGCCGGAGCCGCTGTTCCGGTTCCTGTTCGAGGACGGCGCGGGCCTGTCCTGGTGGTGCGACGTGCACCAGGCCGTGTGGGACGGTCCGGTCTCCCCGCAGGTCGAGGAGGTCGCCTGGCACGACTGGCTGACCGAGCCGGAACTGGTGCGGCGCCTGGCGCAGTGGGAGTTCGTCCCCGACGGCCGGGAGACCTGGCGGCGCTACCTGGAGTGGCGCGCGTCCTGAGCCCCGGGCCCCGGCGGCGGGTGGTCCGGCGGTTCCCAGTCCGGGTGCTCCCGGGCGGCCCAGAGCGGGTCCACGCTGCCCGTGCGCATGCCGCGCCGGGCCTCCGGGTCCCGGACCGCCATCCAGATGTGCCCGCCCACCACGACGGCGACCGCGACGGCCAGCCAGTCGTGGACGAAGGTCGCGCCGGTGCGCCACACCAGCGGCGCGAGGTGGGTGAACCACATCAGCAGCCCGGTGCCGAGCATCACCAGCACCGCACCGGCCGTCCAGGACGCGTACAGCTTCTGGCCGGCGTTGAACTTCCCCGCCGGGCGGCGGTGGGAGCGGCGGCGCACCGCGCGCAGCCAGGCGCGGTCCAGCGGGGTGAAGCGGTTCAGCCGGGTCAGGTCCGCCCGCAGCCCGCGGGAGACCAGGCCCAGCAGCAGCGGCGCCGGGAGCAGCAGGCCGCACCACTCGTGCACCGCGGTCACCAGGCGGCGGCGCCCGACCAGCTCGCTCAGCGGCGGGTAGTACAGGAACGCGGCGGTCACCAGGCACACCAGCATCAGCCCGGAGGTGGCCCGGTGCACCCAGCGCTCGGCCCGGCCGAACCGCGGGATCCGGCCCGCCGGCGCCGCCCGCTCAGCCGGTGGGCGCATCGTCGCGTCCGTTCGAGCGGCCCACCCAGGCGTCGACGTCATAGCCGTAGTGCTCCCAGTAGCCGGGTTCGACCGAGGGCGTCAGCGTGATGCCGGAGAGCCACTTGGCCGATTTGTAGAAGTACATCGGGGCGACGTACAGCCGCACCGGACCGCCGTGCTCGTGACTGACCGGCCGGTCCTGCATCCGCAGCGCCACCAGCACGTCGTCGCGCCGGGCCTGCTCCAGGGTGAGGCTCTCGGTGTACTCGCCGTCGAAGCAGCTGAACCGCACCGCCCCGGCGTCCGCCCGGACCCCGGCCGCGTCCAGCAGGGTGGCGAGCCTGACCCCCTCGAACGGGGTGCCCGGCACCCGCCAGCCGGTCACGCACTGCACGTCGTGGACGATCCGGGTCTGCTCCATGGCCTGCAGCTGGGGCAGGCTGAGGGTGACCGGGCGGTCCACCATCCCGTCGATCCGCAGCGTGTAGTCCGCGGCCGTCCGGACCGGCACCGAGCCGACCACCGAGTAGTACCGGAAGCCGCCCCCGCCGGGCAGCAGCCCGCTCAGCCCGGTCGGGTCCTTGCTGGTGACCCCTTCGACGGCGCGTTGCAGGAACGGGCCCGCCGCCACCCCGGCCACGCCCAGACCGAGCATGCCGAGCACGACGCGGCGTCCGACGGGGGTTCCGGAGTTCTCGCTCACACCGTTGATTCGACCAGGTCGGCGGGGTCGGGGCCAGGGCCGCGGGGCCGCCGTCAGAATTTCGTCATCTCCTCCAAGGACAGCCGGGCCACCCCGGCCCGCATGATCGAACGACCGGCCCGGACGGCATCGACCGATAGGGTGACGGTATGGCTTCCCGTACGCCGACGGCGGCGACCCGGACTCCGGACGCGCGCGCGCCGCGCCGCAGGCTGAGCGTGGACGAGCGCCGGGAGCAGCTGATCGCGGTCGCGCTCGACCTGTTCAGCAAGCACCCGCCGGAGGACGTCTCCATCGACGACATCGCGGCCGCCGCGGGGGCCTCCCGGCCGCTGGTCTACCACTACTTCCCCGGCAAGCAGGCGCTGTACGAGGAGTCGCTGCGCCGGGCCGGCCAGGAGCTGGCCGGGCGCTTCGAGGAGGCCGCCGAAGGGCCGATGTCGGAGCGGCTGCTGCGGGTGATGGGCCGCTACCTCGACTTCGTGAACAGCCACGGCCCCGGCTTCGAGGCGCTGCTGCGCGGCGGTTCGGTCGCAGCCAGCCCCGGCACCACGGCGGTGATCGACGAGGTCCGGCGGGCCGCCCTGGAGCAGATCCTGCTGCACCTCGCCGTCCCCGCGCCCAGCCCAGGGCTGCGCCGCACCGTCCGGGCCTGGATCGCCAACGCCGAGATCACCTCGCTGGACTGGCTGTCCGAGCGCAGCGTCCCGCTGGAGGAGCTGCAGCTGCAGCTGGTGCAGGAGTTCGTCGCGGCGCTGGCGGTCACCGCGGCCCGGGAGCCGGGGCTCGCGGCGGAGCTGGCCGGGTTCTTCCGCAGCGAGCAGCCCGGGGGTCCGACCGGGCAGCTGGTACGCGAACTGGCGGGCCTGCTGGCCGTTCCCGGCCTCGCGGAGGACCTCGGCCGGCTCGCCGCCCCGCCGGCCGGCTGAGGACGCGGGCCGCGCACATCCGGAGCTGCTGCGCCCGCTTGGTGAGCTTCGGTGCCGGATGCCGCCGGGTCAGCGGTTTCTGATAGAAAGTGGGCGTTAATGCCACACCGAGAGCGAGGGGGGCTCGGCGCCATGACTCAGGACGGCTTCACAGCCGCGGAGCGGATCGCGGCCACACTGGACGCACTGGCCGAAACGCTGCTGGGCGAGCGGGCCACGCACTACCCGGCCGCCACCCTGGCCGCTTTCGGGAGCACCGCGCACCCGGCCGCCGGCGCCCTGTTCGGCGTCCGGATCGGCCCCAACGGCCCGGGTATCACCGGGGTTCACGGTCTCGGCACGGTGGTGGAGGCGGCCCACACCCGGCGCCCCGAGCCCGCGCCGGGGGCGGCCGCCGAGCTGCTCGCCCGGTACGGCGGCGGTGCCGTGCGCGGCGCCGCGGCCCCGTCCGCGGCGGCGTTCCGCTTCCCGGTCGGCCACGGCAGCGCGGACGAGAAGCTGCGCCCGGAGTTCCCGCCCGCGCTGGCCGCGCTCGCCGCGGACCGCCCGGTCCTCGCACCTGACGAACTGTCCACCGGTTCCGGTGTCGAGGCGCGCCTGCTGGTGCCCTCGCTGTTCCACCCGCTGGCGATCCGCGGCGACGCCGCCGCGCTCGGCGCGCACCTGACCGAGGTGGCCGCCGAGCTGTTCGCCGGTGCCGACGCCGAGGCCCGCAAGGAGTGGGCGGTGGTGGCGGCCGCGCTGGCCGAGGAGACCGCCGCCGCGGGCGTGGTCTTCGCCGGCCTGGCCGCGGTCGAGACGCAGGGGCGCCGCTCGCGCGCCTCGCTGGTCGCGGCGCTGGTCCCGCACGCCCAGGAGGTCGGCGAGCTGGCCACCGAGCTGGCCGACCGGCGGCCCGCCGCCGAGGTCTGGCGGGTGCTGCTGCCGGCCGGACCCGCCGTGCTGCTGGTCGAGCCGCGGACGGTACCGGTGCCCTCGCCGCTGACCGCCGACGGGCGGCCGCTGTCGCTGGTCGGTGTCACCGCCGAGGCGTTCCTGCCGCTGCCGGACGGCCGGTCGGTGCTGACCGTCCAGCTGAGCACCGCCCAGGCGGACGACTGGGAGCTGTACACGGGCGTGTTCGCCCGGGTGCTGGAGAGCGTCCAGCTCGCCTGGGACGGGCAGGTGCACGTCGCCGCCCAGCCGCCGCAGGTCCAGCAGCCGGCCGCCGAGCCGCAGCCGCCGCAGGTCCAGCAGCCCGCCGCCCCGGTGCAGGCCGCACCCCCGGCCCCCGTCGCTGCGCCGCCTGCTCCCCCGGCCCCGCCCGTGGTCCCTCCGGCCCCGGTGGCCGATCAGCCGGCTCCGGCGGCGCCGCCGGCCCCGGCCGCCCCTCCTGCTCAGCCCGCCCAGCCTGCTCAGCCGACTCAGCCCAAGGGCACCCCGGTGCGGGTCCCGCCGGCGGACTTCAACCCGTTCGCCCCGCCGGCGCCCGCCGCCCCGGCCGCCGCGGCGCCGTCGGGCGAGCCGGCCGCGCCGGCCGCGCCGGGCAAGGGCACGCCGGTCCGGGTCCCGCCCGCCGACTTCAACCCGTTCGCTCCCCCGGCGCCCGGCACGGCCGCCGCGGCCCCGGCCGCCCCCGCGCCCGCGGCGGCTCCCGCGGCCCCGGCTGCCGCGGACCCGTTCGGCACCACGGTGCCGACCCCGGCGGCCGACCCGTTCGGCACCGCCGTGGCCGGGAGCGCGGCTCCCGCGCCCGCCGCCGCACCGGTGGCCGCTCCTGCGGCGCCCGCCGCCGCGCCCGCACCGGGCAAGGGGACGCCGGTCCGGGTCCCGCCGGCGGACTTCAACCCGTTCGCGCCCCCGGCCCCGCCGGCCGCCCCCGCCGCGGAGGCGCCCGCCGAGCCGGCCGAGCAGCCCGCGCCGGGCAAGGGGACGCCGGTCCGGGTGCCCCCGCCGGACTTCAACCCGTTCGCCCCGCCGGCGCCCGCCGCCCCGGCGGCTGCGGCGGCGGCGGAGCCCCCGGCCCCCGAGCCGCCGGCGTACAGCCCCTTCGGCTGAGCCACCGGAAGTACCCCAGCAGTGCCGCGGACGGCGGCCGGACAGGATCAACTGCCCGGCCGCCGTTCGGCGTTCGGATGCCACGCGACCGCCGGAGCCCGCCCGGGACGCTCTGGTCCAGACCTATTGCCACTGCTGCCCCGGCTCTTTACCCTCCTATGACAGAGGACCTCCGCGGCACCCCGACGGCCCGGCACCTCGGCCCGCGGCCGTCCCCGACGGCCCGGGCGCGCATCACCCTTGCACCTGGCACCTCCCCCCACAGGTAGGGGAGCCCGCCCGTCCGGCCACGGCCCGGGCGCGCTCCCGGACAGGAGCCCTTCATGCGCAGACGTCGGTCCCGGCTGCCCCTGCTCGCCGCGGGAAGCCTCATCGCCCCGCTCATCGCCCTCGCGCTGCCCGCCACCTCGGCGCACGCGGCCTCCGCCACCGCCACCTTCGCCAAGGACCAGGACTGGGGCTCCGGTTACGGCGGCAGCTACACCATCAACAACGGCACCTCCACCGCCATCAACGGCTGGACCCTGGAGTTCGACCTGCCGAGCGGCAACAGCGTCGCCTCGCTGTGGAACGCCACGTACACCGTCGCCAGCTCGCACGTCACGGTGAAGAACCCGGGCTGGCAGCCGGTCATCGCGCCCGGGGCCTCGTACAACTTCGGCTTCAACATCGCCTACTCGGGCGCCTACCAGCCGCTCGCCAACTGCAAGCTGAACGGCCAGCCCTGCGCCGGCGCGCCCTCGGACACCACCGCGCCGAGCGTGCCGGGCGGCCTGCAGGGCGCCCTGGCTGGCGGCAACGGAGCGGCGCTCTCCTGGACGGCCAGCACCGACAACGTCGGGGTCGCCGGGTACGACGTGTTCGACGGCGCCGCCAAGGCCGCCACCGTCACCGGCACCTCGGCCACCGTCACCGGCCTGTCGGCGGGCGCGCACCCCTTCACCGTGGTCGCCTTCGACGCGGCCGGGAACCGTTCGGCCGCCGCCGGCCCGGTCACCGTCACCGTGCCCACCCCGCCGGCCGACAACCAGCCGCCCACCGCGCCCGGTACCCCGGCCGTCACCGGGACCACCTCCGGCTCGGTCTCCCTGAGCTGGGCCGCCGCCACCGACAACGTCGGCGTCACCGCGTACGACGTCTACAACGGCGCCGCCGTGGCGAGGACCGTCACCGGCACCACCGCCACCGTCGACGGCCTGGCGCCGGACACCCCGTACACCTTCACCGTGAAGGCCCGGGACGCCGCGGGCAACACCTCCCCGGCCTCCGCGCCGGTGAGCGCGCGGACCCAGCCCGACACCGGCACCCCCGGCGGCGGGCTGAAGATCGGCTACTTCACGCAGTGGAGCATCTACGCCCGCGGCTACAGCGTGAAGCAGCTGGACACCTCCGGGACGGCGGCGAAGCTCACCACGCTGAACTACGCCTTCGCCAACATCCACCCGACCACCAAGCAGTGCTTCATCACCAACAAGGCCGCCGGCAACGACTCCGACCCCAACGCGGGCGACGGCGCCGGTGACGCCTGGGCCGACTTCGGCCGCGGCTGGGACGCGGGCACCTCGGTGGCCGGCACCACCGACACCTGGGACCAGAAGCTGGCGGGCAACTTCAACCAGCTCAAGCAGCTCAAGGCGAAGTACCCGAACCTGAAGATGCAGATCTCGATCGGCGGCTGGTCCTACAGCAAGTGGTTCTCGGACGCCGCCGCCACCGATGCCTCGCGCAAGGCGCTGGTCAGCTCCTGCATCGACATGTACATCAAGGGCAACCTGCCGGTGATCGACGGCCGGGGCGGCGCGGGCTCGGCGGCCGGCATCTTCGACGGCATCGACCTGGACTGGGAGTGGCCCAACTCCGACGGCCACCTCGGCAACATCTACAAGCCCGCCGACAAGGCCAACTACACCCTGCTGGCGCAGGAGTTCCGCCGCCAGCTGGACGCGCTGGGCGCCACCACCGGCAAGCACTACACGCTGAGCGCCTTCCTGCCGGCCGACCCGCTGAAGGTCTCCGCGGGCATCGACATCCCCGGCCTGTTCGGCGCGTTCGACTTCGCCACCATCCAGGGCTACGACTACCACGGCGGCTGGGAGACCGTCACCAACCAGCAGTCCGCGATCAAGCTCGCGGCGGGCGACCCGAGCCCGGCGAACCAGAAGTTCAGCTCGGAGATCGCCATCAACGCCTACGTCAGCGGCGGGGCCCCGAAGAGCAAGCTCACCCTGGGCATCCCGTTCTACGGCCGCGGCTGGACGGGCGTGCCGCGCGGCACCACCAACGGCCTGTTCCAGACCGCCACCGGCCCCGGCCCCGGCACCTACGAGCCCGGGTACGAGGACTACCACAAGCTCAAGGACATGGCCACGAGCGGCGGTTACACCATCTACCGGGACCCGGTGGCCGGCTTCTCGTACATCTACAACGGCACCGTGCTCTACACCTACGACGACCCGACCGAGATCGCCCGCAAGACCGCCTGGATCAAGTCCCAGGGGCTGGCCGGCGCGATGGTCTGGTCCTTCGACGGTGACACCGCCAACGGGGAGCTGATGACCGCGGTCAGCAACGGCCTGAAGTAGCCCGGACCACGGCGGCCCGAGCGGCCCGCGTCACGCGCGGCGTGCCAGATGGACGACGTCCGGCACGCCGCGCACCACGTCGATCTCCAGCGTCCGGACCCCGGTGAACCCGGCCGCCGCCAGCGCCCGTTCGAAGGACGCGGACGGCTGGGCGCTCCACACCGCCAGCACCCCGCCCTCGGTGAGCCTGCCGTACGCGGCGGCCAGCCCGGCCGGGCCGTAGAGGCCGGAGTTGGCCTCGGTGACCGTCCAGTCGGGGCCGTTGTCGATGTCCAGGCAGAGCGCGTCGAAGCGCTCCCCCGGCCCGGCCAGGTACGCCAGCAGGTCGGTGGGCAGCACCTCCACCCGCGGATCGGCCAGCGCCCCGGCCGAGAACGCACCCAGCGGACCGCTGCGGTGCCAGTCGATGACGGCGCTCTCCCGCTCGACCACGGCGATCCGCCGCCAGCACGGTTCGGCGGCGGCGTACGCCAGCGAGAAACCCACCCCGAGACCACCGATCAGCACCGACGGGCGGGCCCCCCGCGCCGCGCCGCCCAGCTCGTCCAGGGCCGCCTGCACCAGCAGCCGCTCCGAGCGGCCGTCGGCGGTGTCCATCAGGAAGCAGCCGTTGGCGATGATCTCGAAGTGCTCGCCGCGCTGCCGCAGCACCACCTCCCCGTACGGACCGTCCCGCCGGTCGAGCGTGGCGGGGGTCTGCCGGCCGTCCCGGCTGGGCAGTTCGGGCATGGTACGGATTCCTCCGGGCTGGGGCGGCTTCCTCACCGACGGGCATCGGTCGTGGCCGATCAGCCGACTCTAACCGAGCGGGCGCCGCGGGCTCAGCGGATTTCCCCCCGCCGCACGGCCCGGCAGCGGACGCCGTCAGGTGGTGAGCAGCACCCCGGCGTACGAGACTCCGGCGACCACCACCCAGGAGGCCAGCCCGAGTGCGGCGACCCGGCCGCCGGTACGGGCCAGGGTGGGCAGGTGGACCGCGCTGCCGAGGCCGAACAGGGCTGCGGCGAGCAGGAGTTCCTGCGCCTGCTGGGCGCCCTCCAACAGGCCGTCGGGCAGCGTCAGGACGCTGCGCACCACGACCACCAGCAGGAAGCCCGCCACGAACAGCGGGACCACCGGCGGCCGGCGCGCGGCCTTCGTCCCCGCCCGCTGCCCTTCGGTGCGCCGCCGCTCGCGCAGGGCGAGTCCGACGCCCGCCACCAGCGGGGCCAGCAGCGCCACCCGCATCAGCTTCACCAGGACCGCCTCGCGCAGCGCGAGCGGGCCGCCGGTCTGCGCGGTGGCGACCACCTGGCCGACGTCGTGCACGCTGGCGCCGACCCAGCGGCCGAAGCCGGTCGGGTCCAGGCCGAGCGGCTGGTGCAGCAACGGGAGGACGGCGATGGCCAGGGTGCCGCAGAGCGTGACCAGGGTGACCGAGGTGGCGGCGTCCTCCTCGTTGCTGCCGGCCGCCTCGCCGACCGCGCCGATCGCGGAGGCCCCGCAGATCGAGTACCCGGCCGCGACCAGCAGCGGCTGGTCGCCGGGCAGGCCGAGGCGTCGGCCCAGCCACAGCGTGCCGGTGAAGGTGGCGGCGACCACCGCGAGCACCATCGCGACGGTGGCCCAGCCGAGGCCGAGCACGTCGTGCAGGCTGAGTTTGCAGCCGAGCAGCACGATGCCTATCCGCATCAGCCGCCGCCCGGCGAGCGAGAGTCCGGGCCGGGCGGCGCCGCGGA
This sequence comes from Kitasatospora sp. NEAU-CNBT7, assembly GCF_057220535.1. Classification (NCBI taxonomy): domain Bacteria; kingdom Bacillati; phylum Actinomycetota; class Actinomycetes; order Kitasatosporales; family Streptomycetaceae; genus Kitasatospora; species Kitasatospora sp. NEAU-CNBT7. The sequence goes on from NZ_JBXQQB010000005.1 coordinate 47,240, forward strand.
CCAGCCCGCGCAGGCCCGGCAGGTGGGCGGCGGCGACACCGAGGGCGACGGCGGCGGTGAGCCGGGGAACGGCGGGCACCGCGGCGTGCACGCCCCAGGCGGTGGCCACGCCGAGGGCGGCCAGGGCGAGGCCGGGGCCGTTGCGGCGGAAGGCCGGGGGCGCGGTGACGGGGCGGGCCGTGGCGCGCAGGGTCAGTGCCACGGTGCGCTCAGACCTCGCCGGCGGGGAGACGGTAGACCCGGCGGATGCTGCTGCCCAGGCGGGCCAGGTCGGCGCCGTAGACGTGCAGCGAGATCGCGGTCGAGCCACCGGAGTTGCGGACCAGGTGGATGTCGCCGGGCGGGGCGAAGCCGCAGACCTCGCCCTGCCGGTTGACCACGTCCTCGGTGGGCACCAGCCGGGCGGTGCGGCCGTCGGAGACCAGCCGGTAGCGGCGCTCGCTCTCCTCGCCGAGGTGGACACCGGTGGTGCACCAGGAGAGGTGGTCGTGGATCGGGGTCTGCTGGCCGGGCAGCCAGACCAGGGCCACCACGGAGAAGCTGCCGTCGGTCTCGGCGTGCAGCAGGTGCTGGCGGTAGCGGTCCGGGTCGCCCTCGCAGTGCTCGGGGCCGAGCAGGTCCGGCGCCCCCAGGTGCGGGGCGATGCGTTCACCGACCAGGTAGGCCGTCAGGTCGGGGGGCAGGCCGCGCTCGACGGTCTCCCGGATCTCCTCGACGAGGCCGCTCATGCGCCGGGTACAGGCGGCGGTGACTGCCCTGGGTGCGGTGGTTGTCATGCTGGCAGGGTCGGACCGGACGACCCATCACGTCCAAGGAGGGATTCTTGGCGAACTCCCCCTTCCCGCTTATGGGTGGGCCGCCGTGGGCGGGCCGACACGAGCGGGCCGGCGTGCGTGGGCCGGCCCGGCGGCGCCCTGCGCAGCGACGTTCAGCAACGGCATTCAGCAGCCGGAGCGGGCGGCGGCCGCCCGCCGGAGCTCCTCGACCACCACCGCGGTGGCGGGCACCCGCAGGTGCTCGCGCAGCACGTACGCGCAGACCCGGCGGAACTGGTGCGGCTCGACCAGCCGGCCGGTGACCTTCTGGTGGCACATGAAGGCCAGCACCAGCGAGGGCATCAGCGCGATGCCGACCCCGGCGGCGACCAGGCTCTGCACGGCGAGGTTGTCGTCGGTGGTGAACACCACGTCCGGAGCGTAGCCCTGGTCCGCGCAGATCTGCAGCAGATTGGCCCGGCAGCGCGGGCAGCCGGCGATCCAGCGGTCCTCGGTGAGGTCGGCCAGGCGCACCGCGTGCCGCCGGGCCAGCGGGTGGCCGACCGGGAGCAGGACGGTGAGCCGGTCCTCCAGCAGGGGAATCTCGGCGAGTTCGTCCGGGACCGGGACGCTCCCCGCGCCGGCGTAGCTGAAGGAGAGGGCGACGTCGCACTCGCCGCGCAGCAGCCGCTGCACCGACTCGGGCGGTTCCGCCTCGGTCAGCTCGACCCGGACGCCCGGGTGCTCGGCCAGCAGCCGGGCCATGGTCTCGGGGATCAGGGTCGCGTTGGCGCTGGGGAAGCCGCAGATCCTGACCCGCCCGGCCCGCAGCCGGGCGAGCGCGCCGAGTTGCTGCTGGGCCGCGGCGAGCGAACCGAGGATGGTCCCGGCGTGCCGGGCCAGCGCCTCGCCGGCCTCGGTCAGCCGCAGGCCACGTCCGGCCCGGGTGAACAGCGGGACGCCCGCGGTGCGCTCCAGCGCCTTCATCTGCTGGGTGACGGCGGGCTGGGTGTAACCGAGCTCGCGGGCCGCGGCGGAGTACGAGCCGCTGGTGACCACCTGGTGAAAGGTCTTGATGTGCCGTGAGTCGAACACCCCTCAATGATAAGCAGATTTTGGGGTATCGAGGTCAGGTCCCCTCAGTCGCTTTGACATCACCCGTCACGGACCCGGCAGCCCCCACCGGCGGTCACCGTCGGCCGTCACCACCGGCGGTCACCGTCGGCCGTCACCCGTCACCCGTCACCCGTCGGCCGTCACCGGTCGCGCCGGCCCTTGGCCAGCCATCCCACCGCCGCGCCGGCCAGCAGCGTCGCCGCCAGCGCGATCCACAGCGGGGCCGTCACCGTGAACACCCAGAACTGGATCTTCACCCGCTCCAGGTTGGCGAACAGGAACCAGACCGCCAGGATGACGATCACCACGATGGCGATCACCCTGGTCGGAACACCCGCGATCTCACCGCGCTTGTTGGCCCCCGAGGGGCCGTCGGAAATCTTGGTCACCCCCGCAGTCTGCGCCGCACCCGCCCGGGCCGCCCGCCGACTCCTCACCCGACGTCAGCGCTCGTCCCGCCAGGACCGCCACAGCGCCGCGTACGGCCCCTCGGCCGCCACCAGCTCGGGATGGCTGCCGTACTCGCTGATCCGGCCCTGCTCGACCACCGCGATCACATCCGCGTCGTGCGCGGTGTGCAGCCGGTGCGCGATGGCGATCACCGTCCGGCCGTCCAGCACCCTGGCCAGCGAGCGCTCCAGGTGCCGGGCGGCCCGCGGGTCCAGCAGCGAGGTGGCCTCGTCCAGCACCAGGGTGTGCGGGTCGGCCAGCACCAGGCGGGCCAGCGCCAGTTGCTGCGCCTGCGCCGGGGTCAGCGCGGTCCCGCCCGAGCCGACCTCGGTGTCCAGCCCGGCGGGCAGCGCGTCGGCCCACTCGACCGCGTCCACCGCGGCCAGCGCGGCGCGCAGCTCGGTGTCGTCCGCCTCCGGACGGGCCAGGCGCAGGTTGTCCCGCAGCGTGCCGACGAACACGTGGTGCTCCTGGTTGACCAGCGCCACCTGGGTGCGGACCCGCTCGGCCGGCATCCTGGACAGCTGCGCCCCGCCGAGCGTGACGGTCCCCCGGCCGGGGGCGTAGATCCCGGCCAGCAGCCGGCCCAGCGTCGACTTGCCCGCCCCGGACGGGCCGACCAGCGCGACCCGGCTGCCGGGCGCCACGTCCAGGCTGATGCCGTGCAGCACGTCGGCGCCCTCCCGGTAGCCGAACCCGACCTCCTGCGCCGTCACCCGCAGCCCGTCCGGGTGCGCGCCCTCGTCGGTGTCCGGGTCCGGTACCTCGCGCACCCCGACCAGCCGGGCCAGCGAGGCCTGGCCGACCTGCAGTTCGTCGTACCAGCGCAGGATCATGTCCACCGGGTGGGTGAGCGCCTGCGCGTACAGCACGCCCGCGGTGAGCTGGCCGACGCCGATCCAGCCGTTCAGCGCGTACAGCCCGCCGAGCACCAGGGTGCCCAGCATCGCCAGCGCGTACGTCGCCTCCACGGTCGGGAACCAGGTGACCCGCAGCCAGAGCGTGTACCGCTCCCAGGCCAGCCACTCCCGGATCTTCCGGTCGGTCAGCGTGACCCGCTCCTCGCCGAGGCGCAGCGCCTCCACCGTCCGCCCGGCGTCCACCGTCTCGGCCAGCACGGTGTTGACGGCCGCGTACCCGGCGGACTCCGAGCGGTACGACTGCGGGGCGCGGCGGAAGTACCAGCGGGAGGAGGCCAGCAGCAGCGGCAGGCCGATCAGCGCGCTGACCGCCAGCAGCGGCGAGGTGAGCACCAGCGCCCCGGCGACCAGTACCAGCGAGACCACCGCGACGGCCAGCTCCGGCACCGCCTCGCGGACCGACTTGGCGAGCCGGTCGACGTCGGTGGTGCCGCGGGAGACCAGGTCGCCGGTGCCGGCCCGCTCCAGGACGCCCGGCGGCAGCGCCACCGAGCGGACCAGGAAGTCCTCCCGCAGGTCGGCCAGCACCTCCTCGCCGAGCACCCCGCCGCGCAGCCGCGACATCCCGGTGAACGCGGACTGCACCACCAGCGCCGCCAGGTACCAGCCGACCGCGGCCAGCACCTCGCCCTCGGCGGTGCCCGTGCCGAGCGACTCCACCAGCGATCCCAGCACCCACGGCCCGACCAGCCCCGCCAGGGTGGCGACGGTGTGCAGCAGCACCACCCCGGCCAGTCCCGAGCGGTGCCGGCGGGCCATCAGCCGCACGTACCCGCGGACCGCGGCCGGCGAGCCGACCGGCAGCATGGTGGCCGGTCCGCTCTCCTCGACGACGGGCGGCTTCATACCGGCTCCTTCACGGGTCGGTCCCCGGTCACCGGGGTGTCGTCCTCGCGGGTGACCACCGCGCGGTAGTGCGGGTCGGCGGCGAGCAGCTCGCGGTGCCGGCCGGTGGCGGCGACCCGGCCGTCGCGCACCAGGACCACGGTCTCGGCGCGGTCCAGCAGCAGCGGGCTGGTCGCGAGGATCACGGTGGTGTGTCCGGCGCGCAGGCCGGCGAGCGCCGCCGCGATCCGCGACTCGGTGTGCGCGTCGACCGCGCTGGTCGGCTCGTCGAGCACCAGCACCGGCGGGTCGGCCACCAGCGAGCGCGCCAGCGCCAGCCGTTGGCGCTGGCCGCCGGACAGGGAGCGGCCGCGCTCGGTGATCCGGGCCGCCATGGCGTCCCCGGCGCACTCGGGCGAGCCGTCCACCAGGGCGTCCAGCACGTCCCCGGCCTGGGCCGCGGCCAGTGCCTCGGCGGCCGTCACCCGGCCGGAGCGCGGGACGTCGAGCAGGTCGGCGAGGCTGCCGGAGAGCAGCACCGGCTCCTTGTCGTGCACCAGGACGGCGGCCCGGGCGGCGGCCAGCGGGACCTCGTCCAGGACCGTCCCGCCGAGCCGGACCCCCGGCTCCGCCGGCCGGCCCGCGGCTGGCGGCAGGTGGCCGCCGAGCCGGGCCGCCAGCTCACCGGCGAGGTCCGGGTCGCCGCAGACCACGGCGGTCAGCCGGCCGGCCCGGGCGGTCAGCCCGGTGACCGGGTCGTACAGGTCGCCGTGGCCGGGGCGGGTGAGCGCGGCCGCCGCCGTGCCTCCGGTGCCCTCGGGGCAGCCCCTGGCCAGGGCGAGCACCCGGGTGGCCCGCCCGGCGGAGACCCGGGCGACGCTGTAGGCGTGCGCGGCCTCGCCGAGGATCCGCAGCGGGGCGGCCAGGAAGGCGGTCGCGCCGTACACGGCGACCAGCTGGCCGATCCCGATCCGGCCGGTCACCGCGAGGTGGGCGCCGTACCAGGTGACCCCGACCACGAACAGGCCGGGCAGCAGGACCTGCTGGGCCTGCATCAGGGCCCAGATCCGGCTGGCCCGCACCGCGGCGGCCCGCACCCGCTGGGAGGCGGCCCGGTAGCGCTCCAGGAACAGCTCCTCGCCGCCGATGCCGCGCAGCACCCGCAGTCCGGCGACGGTGTCGGCGGCCAGCTCGGTGGCCTTGCCGCCGAGCGCCCGCTGTTCGTCGTAGCGGCGCTCGAACGGGCCGAGCAGCGGCCAGACGGCCACCGCGAGGACCGGGACGCCGAGCAGCACGGCCGCGCCCAGCAGCGGCTGCTGCACCAGCACGACCAGGCTGACCCCGAGCCAGACCAGGACGGCGGCCCGGACCCGGGCGACCAGCTCCACGTACCAGCCGATCTTCTCGACGTCGCCGCTGCTGACGGCGACGATCTCGCCGGTGGCGATCGAGCGGGACAGCCCGGCGCCCAGGTGGGAGGCCTGGCGGGCGACCAGCTGGCGCAGCTGCGAGGCGGCGGTGATCCAGTTCCACACCGCCTGGCGGTGCAGCAGGACGCAGCCGGCGGTCTGCAGGACGGACAGCACGAGGGCGAGGGCGCCGGCCCGCCACAGTCCGGCCCGGTCGTGCTCGACGACGGCCTGGATGCCCAGTCCGAGGGCGGTGGGCAGGGCGGCCATGCCGCCCAGCTCCAGCACGCCCCACCAGGTGGCGAGCAGTTGGCCGCGGCGCTGGCTGCGGCGCAGCCAGCGCAGGAAGGCGGTGGGGGTGGAGAGGTCGGGGGTACCCGGGTCCGGCATGGGCAGGGGTTCGAGCGGCATGACGCTCCGATTGCGCTGTGCTGACAGGGGCTACGCGGCGGGCTGCCGGGTCTTCGCGGCAGCCCGCCGGGGCCGTGCTCCGGCTGGCGGGCGCGGCGACGCGCCCCGGTTCGCGGACGTGCCGGGGCGGAGCTCGGGGGCTGGGGGCTGGGGTCTCGTCAGGACGTCATGGGCACCGAGCGTGCCGGTCCGGTGTGACGTACGCAACAGGTTTTCCGGTCCGGACGGTGCGGTTCCGGGCTGCGGGGCCCCGGACCCGCGGACCGGTTCACCGGATCCGGTGAAATCCGGCCCGACGGGAATCATCCGCCGCCCCCGGGAGTTCGCCAATCACGGAATCATTGGACGACCAGAGGGGCACCCCTTCTCGTGAGCACCATCCCCAGCGTCACCCTGAACAACGGCGCGGTGATCCCGCAGCTCGGCTTCGGTGTCTGGCAGGTCCTGGACGCGGAGGCCACGCCGGCCGTGCGCGCCGCCATCGAGGCGGGCTACCGCTCGATCGACACAGCCGCGATCTACGAGAACGAGGTCGGCACCGGCCGGGCCGTCGCGGAGGCCGGCGTGCCCCGCGAGGAGCTGTTCATCACCACCAAGCTGTGGAACTCGGGCACCCGCGACTGGTCGGGTGCGGCCGGGCGGGCCGCCGTCCGGCAGGAGTTCGAGGCGTCGCTCGAGAAGCTGGGCCTGGACTACCTCGACCTGTACCTGATCCACTGGCCGCGCCCGATGCACGGCACCTTCCTGAACGTGTGGGAGGCGGTCGCCGGGCTGCTCGACGACGGCCGGGTCAAGTCGGTCGGCGTCTCCAACTTCGGCGTCCCGCAGCTCGAGACGCTGATCAAGGAGAGCTCGGTGGTGCCGGTGCTCAACCAGGTCGAGCTGCACCCGTACTTCCCGCAGCAGGAGCTGCGCGACTTCCAGGCCCAGCACGGCATCGCGACCGAGGCCTGGAGCCCGCTGGGCCAGGGCGGCGAGCTGCTGTCGGAGCCCGCCCTGGTGAAGATCGCCGAGAAGCACGGCCGCACGGTCGCGCAGGTGGTGCTCCGCTGGCACCTGCAGAGCGGCGTGATCGCGATCCCGAAGTCCGTGACCCCCTCGCGGATCCGGGAGAACCTCGCGGTGACCGGCTTCGAGCTGGACGCCGAGGACCTGGCCGCGATCGGCACCGTGCAGACCGGCGTGCGGATCGGCCCGGACCCGCAGGGGTTCGACTGGAACTGACCCCCCGGCTCCGCACCCGGGCGGTCCAAGCCTGATGGGCCGTCACCCACGCAGGAGTGACGGCCCATCAGGCGCCCTGGCGAATCGTTACGGCGATCCGCGGTCGAGATCGAGGAGAACCGGCTACAGCCGGGCCGCCTTGGCCAGCAGGGCCATCGCCGGCTCGTGCTCGTCCGCGTCGAGCGGGGCGAGCAGCAGCTGCTGGACCTCGCGCACGCCCGCCGCCGAGCGGTGCAAGAGGTCCTGGCCGTCCGGCGAGAGCGAGAGCAGGTTGCGCCGGCCGTCCGAGGGGTCACGGCGCCGCAGCACCAGGCCCCGGCGCACCAGCCGGCTGACCATCTCCGCCATGGTCGCCTTGTCGAGCGAGGCCAGCTCGCCGACGGTCCGCTGGTCCGCGCCCGGCTCGGTCTCCAGCGCGTCGAGCACCGCGTACTGCGGAGCCGTCAGCTCGGAGCCGACCTTCTCGGACCAGAGCTTGGTGTGCACCTGCTGTGCCACCCGGATCAGATAGCCGATCGCCCGCTGGGCGTCCAGCATCGGCCGGGCGTCGGTCATGACGGCGACCGCCGCAGGCTCCAGCCTGGCTATCTTCGACATCACCCGGACGATCTCGAGCTGCTCGTCGGGGTTGAGCGGTTCGAACAGCGTGCGCTGCACGCGGACCACGCCGCCGGTGGCCTCGCGCACGGCCTGCGCGCCGTTCTGCGAGAGGGCCAGCAGCTTGCGCCGGCCGTCGGCCGGATCGCGGCGGCGGAGCACCAGGCCGCGCCGCACCAGGCGGGCGACCATCTCGGCCATCGTGGCCTTGTCGAGCGAGGCCCGCTCGCCCACCGTGCGCTGGTCGGCGCCCGGTTCGAGGGCCAGTACGAGCAGCACGGCGAACTGCGGAGCCGTCAGCTCGGTACCGACGAATTCGGACCACAAGCGGGTGTGTACCTGCTGGGCCACGCGGATGAGGTGGCCGGGCGACTGCTGCAGTCGGCCGGTCACGCGGGTTGTCGGGATCTCCCCCAGCACCATGAAATCCGTCCCGGTGTCACGCCCGGTGTGTGTGGGACACCCGAGCGGGGCAGTAACGGCGAGTGAGCATCCCGCTGTGATGGAAGGCACGCCAGCCGTGCAGCCGGTGGCTGCTGGCGCACACTATACAAACGGTCGGCCTGTGCTGGCAGGCAGGGGCCAATAGTAGACGCATGTTCGGTGAAGTTGGCATATTTCCCCGGCCTGTCGGGGTCGTGTCAGACGGTGGTTCACCCGCTCGGATCCGAGCCGCCCTCACCCTCCGTCACCTGCGGCGCTGCCCTCTGGCCCGGAATACTACTCGCCGGTAAGGTGGCCGCGCACACGCAGCGCCACCATCCCCCGCCCCGGCCCCGGCCCGGACGGAGCACCCGGGGGAGGCCGCCGTCAACGCTCCGGCCTCGCCCGTCACCCCACCGAGAGAGACGAGTACGAGCATGACCGAGCAGATCACCAGGGTCGCGATCGTGACCGGCGCGGCCCGCGGCATCGGCGCCGCCACCGCCCTGCGGCTGGCAGCGGACGGCTACGCGGTCGCGGTGGTCGACCTCGCCGAGGAGGCGGCCGGGGAGACCGTGGAGCGGATCACCGCCGCGGGCGGCCGCGCGCTGGCGGTGGGCGCCGACGTCTCGGACGCCGGCCAGGTGCAGGCCGCCGTCGACCGGATCGCCGAGGAGCTGGGCGCCCCGGTGGTGCTGGTCAACAACGCCGGCGTGCTCCGCGACAACCTGCTGTTCAAGATGTCCGAATCCGACTGGGACACCGTGATGGACGTCCACCTCAAGGGCGCCTTCCTGATGACCCGCGCGGTCCAGAAGCACATGGTGGACGCCGGATTCGGCCGGATCGTGAACCTCTCCTCCTCCTCCGCCCAGGGCAACCGCGGCCAGGCCAACTACTCCACCGCCAAGGCCGGCCTGCAGGGCTTCACCAAGACCCTGGCGATCGAGCTGGGCAAGTTCGGCATCACCGCCAACGCGGTCGCGCCGGGCTTCATCGCCACCGACATGACGGCCGCCACCGCGGCCCGGGTGGGCATGGAGTTCGAGGACTTCAAGGCCGCCGCGGCCACCCAGATCCCGGTCGGCCGGGTCGGCGTCCCCGAGGACATCGCCAACACGATCTCCTTCCTGACCGGCGAGGGCGCCGGCTTCGTCTCCGGCCAGGTCATCTACGTGGCCGGCGGCCCGCTCGACTGAGCACCCCGGCCGGCCGGCGGAGGTCGCGACACGCCGGGCGGCTCGCCGTGCGGGCGGCGGGCCGGAAGGTCCACACTCGAGGGGAGGCCGGTCGCCCGCCCGGCGGCCTGCCGACACCCTCTCCCCGGAGGCCTTACATGTCCGAACCCAGTGACGTCGACTCCATGCCGACCCCGGACCACCTGCTGCACACCGGCGCCGAGAACCCCGTCGACCCCGAGGACCTGGTGCGCGCCTCGGGCCGCGAACCCACCCCGGAGCTGATCGAGAAGGCCCGTCAGGATCTGGCCAAGTACGGCGCCGCGGCAGTGGAGCGGCTGCTGCCCTGACCGGCACCGGTCCGGCACCCGTCCGGCACCCGTTGTGCACCTGAGGCCCCGCAGCGATGCGGGGCCTCAGGCATGTCCGGACATGGACACTTCACGTCAGAACTGTGGTCAAGCGCCTTGGGCTGCGCTATACCTGCTCACAGTTGCTCAATACTGCACTGTGAGAGGTGATTATGCGCAAATCCGTGCACCACCCGCTCATACGGCCGGCCGCTCTGGCCCTCGCCGCCGCACTGACCCTCACCGCCGCCGGCCTCAGCACCGCACTCGCCCCCACCGCGGCGGCGGCCGTCACCAGCGCGGGCGCCGTCACCGCGTTCAGCGCCGACGGCGCCGTCTACTCGATCTCCGCGGGCACCGCGCGGGCCCGGGTCAGCTTCACCACCGACCGGGTCTTCCGGATCGAGCTGGCCCCGAACGGCACCTTCACCGACCCCACCGGCAGCGACATCGTCCTCCCGCAGGGCGCACCGCCGGCCACCACCTGGCGGGACGCCGGCGACCGGTACGAGATCTCCACCGCCGCGGTGACCCTGCGGGTCTACAAGTCGGCGCTGCGGTTCGCGCTGTACAGGGCCGACGGCAGCGCGGTGTGGTCCGAGTCCAAGCCGCTCAGCTGGGACGGCAAGGCCACCACCCAGACGCTGGCCCGGGGCGCCGCCGAGCAGTTCTTCGGCGCCGGCGAGCAGAACGGCTCGTTCACCTACCGCGGCCGGACCGTCCAGGTCGGCCAGGACACCAACTGGAACGAGGGCGGCCACCCCAACTCGGTGCCGTTCTACCTCTCCTCGGCCGGCTACGGCGTCTTCCGCAACACCTACGCCCCCGGCACCTACGCCTTCACCGACCCGGTCGCCACCACCGAGCAGGAACTGCGCTTCGACGCCTACTACTTCACCGGCCCGAGCACCAAGGACGTGATCGGCCAGTACACCTCGCTCACCGGAAAGCCCTTCCTGCCGCCGGTGTACGGCCTGGAGATGGGCGACTCCGACTGCTACCTGCACAACGCCAACCGCGGCGAGCGGCACACCCTGGACGCGCTCGCCGTCGCCGACGGCTACCGGGCCAACGACATGCCGAACGGCTGGATGCTGGTCAACGACGGCTACGGCTGCGGCTACGAGAACCTCGCCCAGACCGCCCAGGGCCTCCAGCAGCGCAAGATGCAGCTGGGCCTGTGGACCGAGAACGGCCTCTCCCAGCTCGCCGACCAGGTGAAGGCCGGCCAGCGGATCGCCAAGCTGGACGTCGCCTGGGTGGGCTCCGGCTACAAGTTCGCCCTCGACGGCTGCAAGGCCGCCTACCGGGGCATCGAGGACAACAGCGACGCCCGCGGCTTCACCTGGGCCCCGGAGAGCTGGTCCGGCGCGCAGCGCTGCGGGGTGCAGTGGAGCGGCGACCAGTCCGGCAGCTGGGACTACATCCGCTGGCAGATCCCCACCTACGCCGGCGCGACCATGTCGGGCATGGCGTACAACAGCGGCGACGTGGACGGGATCTTCGGCGGCAGCGCCAAGACCTACACCCGCGACCTGCAGTGGAAGTCCTTCCTGCCGGCCATCATGTCGATGGACGGCTGGGCGCCCAGCGACAAGCAGCCCTACCGGTACGGGGACCCGTACACCGCGATCAACCGCAAGTACCTCAAGCTCAAGGAGTCGCTGCTCCCCTACATGTACAGCTACGCCGCCGAGGCGACCCGCACCGGCGTCGGCCCGGTCCGGCCGCTGGCGCTGGAGTACCCGGACGACCCGGTGACCGCGACGGACGCGGTGAAGTACGAGTTCCTCAGCGGTGAGGACTTCCTGGTCGCGCCGGTGTACTCGGACACCTCGGTGCGGGACGGCATCTACCTGCCCAAGGGCACCTGGGTGGACTACTGGACCGGCCGCACCTACCAGGGCCCGACCACCGTCAACGGCTACCAGGCGCCGCTGGACACCCTGCCGCTGTTCGTCAAGGCGGGTGCGGCCGTCCCGATGTGGCCGGGCGTCAGCTCGTACCTCGACCGCACCGCCGCCTCGCCGCTGGCCTGGGACGTCTACCCGCAGGGCCACGGCTCCTTCACCCTGTACGAGGACGACGGCGTGACCCGGCAGCACCGCAGCGGGAAGTCCGCGACCCAGACCGCCACGGTGGACGCCCCGGCGAGCGGCGCCGGCCAGGTGCGGATCGACGTCGGCGCCAGCGTCGGCGACTTCACCGGCAAGCAGGCCGCCCGCCCGTACGCCTTCACCGTGCACTCCACCACCGCGCCCACCCGGGTCGCGCTGGGCGGCCGGGCGCTGCCGCAGCAGGCCTCCAAGGCCGCGTTCGACGCGGCGGCCGAGGGCTGGTGGTACGACCCGGCGGACCGTGCCGGGGTGGTGAACGTGAAGACCGCGGCGCTCTCCACCGGGTCCGCGTTCCAACTGGTGCTGGACGGTGCGAGCGCGGTCGGGGGCGCCACCACGCCGCCCGACCCGGGCGGACCGCGGGCCGACAGCTGGGCGAGCGACCTGCCCTGGGTCAGCTCGGTGAACGGCTGGGGCCCCGCCGAGCGGGACCGCAGCAACGGCGAGCAGGGGGCCGCGGACGGCGGGCCGATCACGCTGAACGGCACCGTGCACCAGAAGGGGATCGGCGCGCACGCCGCCTCCGACATCGAGTTCCTGACCGGCGGCCACTGCTCCTCCTTCACCGCCTCGGTCGGGATCGACGACGAGATCAGCGGCTACGGGGACGTCACCTTCTCGGTCCGGGCGGACGGGGTCACCCGGTGGACCTCGCCGACCCTGGGGTCCTCGTCGGCGCCGCTGGCGGTCGACGTCCCGCTCGGCGGCGCGCAGCGGGTGGAGCTGGTGGTGACCAGCGTCGGCACCGCCACCGGTGACCACGGCGACTGGGGTTCGGCCCGCTTCCACTGCTCCTGACCGGGCGGCGGCCGTCCCCTACCAGGGGCGGCCGCCGTACGGCCACACGGTCCCCATTTTTCGGCCATTCCCGGGTGGTGACGTGAAATCAATGGGAGATTCCTCCACCGCTCGGCACCCCAGGGCCCGCGGAGGGACACCCACGCACATTTACAGTATCATCACACCTTTCTGACCAGCGGATTTCCGGCAATCGCCGGAGCGCTCCGCCGGGCCCGGGTAATCTCTGGTGCGTGCCAGCCAGAATTGAATCCACCGACTCCGAATATGCCTCCGCCCAGGACGGATCCGCCACCGAGTCGGGATGGCCGCCGATCAGCAGACGGCACGCCATGGTGTTCGCTCTCACCGGCATCGGCTACCTGCTCGTGGTGGTCGGAATTCTCTGCGACACCCCGCTGGTCGACCTCGACTGGGCGTTCAAGCAGCTGCGGCCGTACCGCCGCTGGCCCGAGCTGGAGCCCTTCCTGGACGTCTGGGTGGTGGCCGGCCAGCGCGGCCCCACCGCCATCGCCGCCTGCCTGTGGCTCGGCTGGCGCTCGCACCGCACCGGGACGCTGCGCCCGCTGCTGGTGATGGGCCTGGCCCTGCTGCTGCTCAACGTCACCGTGGGCAGCGTCAAGATCGTCACCGGTCGGCTCGGCCCGCACTACGCCCACTACGTGGGCTCCCCCGAACTCTTCTCGGGCGGCAACATCTTCCCCTCCGGGCACACCGCCAACGCGGTGGTCACCTGGGGCGTACTCGCCTACCTGGCCACCCGGCTGCGGCGCACCGGCGCGGTGCTGGCCGGCGCGACCGCCGTGTCGATCGGCCTGACCACGGTCTACCTGGGCACCCACTGGCTCTCGGACGTGCTGGCCGGCTGGGCCGCCGGACTGCTGGTGCTGCTGGTGCTGCCGCCGGCCGAGCCCCTGATCGCCGCCGTCGACGCCCGGATCACCGCCCGCCGCGGACGCCGCCGGGCCGCCACCGGGCCCGCCGGACCGCCGCCGGCCGCCGACCCCGGGCCGCGCGCCGCCACCCGCGTCCCGTTCCCGGCCCAGCGGTCGGTCACCGGGTCCGCCCCGTGCCAGGCCGCCGCCCCGGCCCGGCGTCCGGGCGAGGGCCCCGCCCGGCGCTCAGCCCTGCCAGGCCCGCTCCACCACGCCGTCCCGCACCAGGAGGTTGAGCCGGTCCGGACGGTACTCCAGGGTGATCAACGCCCCCGGCGCCAGCTCCCGGACGGTCTCCACCCCCAGGCGGACAGCCAGTTCCCTGGCCCGTTCGACCGGCAGGCCCACGTACTGCGCGGTGTCGGACATCAGCGTCCCCCTTGCCTCGCGTCCTACCCTGGAAGGGTAGACCGACCCGGATCCGAGGCGACCGCCGATGCGTCCAGCGAAGACCCCGAAGGTCTGGCGGAGCGGCACCGAGCCCGCCACCGCCCGGAGTGACCTGAAACTGCGCTTCCTCCTGTCGGTGCTGTTCACCCCGCTGTTCGCCCTGCTGACGGCCGGCTTCGCGGTCTGGGCCGCCCGGGCCACCGCCACCGACAATCCCAGCCAGGCGCTGCTCACCGTCTTCGCCGTGGTCTGCGGGCTGCTCACGCTCTTCGCCGTGGTGGACCTGGTGGTGGTGGTCCGCCGCCGGCGCACCGAGCTCTGACCTCCCGCGGCCGCCGCGGTCCCGGTGGCCTCAGCGGCCGGACGGAGCGTCACCGGGCCCGCTGTCAAGGGCTACCGCAGCGGACGCGAGCATGACACCGTACGGGCATGCGTCTTCGAGCCACCCTGCTGGCCTGTACGGCCGCCGCCGCCCTCACCCTCTCCGCCTGCTCCGGCTCCGGCTCCGGCAGCACCGCCGCCGGGACGGCACCGAGCACCGCCGCGCCCTCCGCCGCGCCCTCCGCCGCCGGCTCCCCCTCCGGTGCCGTCGCGCCGTCCGAGCCCGCCCCGCAGGGGTCGTCGGACGCACCCGAGGCGTCCAAGCCCGCGCCCCCGGCCGACGCCGGGCTGCCGCCCGCCCCCGACGCCGCGGCCACCGCGAAGCTGGTCGCCGCCCTGGACGCGATCGACCCCGACATCGTCGCGGGCAAGCCGGAGAAGGCCGTCGAAGCCGCCCGCAACCAGTGCCAGGCCATCTTCAGCTTCCCCAAGGACCGGCAGAAGCTGATCGACCTGACCAACCAGCGCTTCACCTCCGCCAAGCACCCCGAGGGCTTCGGCGCGCAGAAGGCGGAGCAGATCCTCACCGCCCTCCAGGCCGACCTCTGCCCGGCGCCCCGCTGACCCGGCCGCAATCGGGGGCCGGCCGGCAGCATCCGGAGCCGGCCGGCCGCACCTCAGCCTCAGCCGCGGCCGGCCCGGGCCGGGTCCGACCGTTTCCGCCGGGCGCCCAGCGCCGCGCGCCGATCCGCCGCCGATCCGCCGCAGACGGTCAGACCCGGCCCAGACCCTCCGGCGCCGGCCGGTGCAGCTGGGGTGAGCGCGAGTAGACCAGCGCGGTCAGCGCCACCGCGCTCCCCACCCCCAGCAGCACCACACCGAGGCCGAGCGGCAGCGCCACCGCCCCCAGCAGACCGCCGACGAGCATCCCGAGGACGGTCGCCAGCCGCTGCAGCCTGGTCAGGCTGCCCGGCGTACCGGCGGTCCGGGCCGAGGGCGGCGAGGCGAGGTCGGCGACCAGCTTGACCAGGGTGGTCTGCGCCAGGGTGGTGGGCATCTCCGGGATCCCGGCCTGCAGGATGACCCGGCTGCGCCACCCCATCGCGAAGGTGAGCAGCACGAACACGGTCGTGGCGTGGCTCCCCTGCAGCGTCCCGCCGTGGCCGGCCGTGGCGACGGCGTAGCCGCCGCCGGCCAGCAGCAGGGCGGACTCCACCGACATGCCCACCACGAACCACCGCCGCCGCCGGGCCAGCCGCCGGCTGACCATGAGGTGCGCGGCGGCCGCCCCGGCCACGAAGCCCGCGAGGGCGAGCGCCGGGCGGCCGATCGGCAGTCCCTCGGAGCCGCCGATGCCGAAGGCGAGCAGCAGAAGGTTCCCGGTGGCGAGCGCGGCGAAGGCGTGCCCGAGCCCGAGGAAGCTGACCGCGTCGACCATGCCGCTGGTGACGGTGAGCGCGGTCAGCACGCCGGTGACCCGGACCTCGATCCGATCGGCCATCCCATCCCTCACCACCGGGCCGCCGAACGGCCTCCGACCTGAGCCCCCGCCCTCGCCCCGCGGGGCTACTTGCCGCCCACGGCCTGCTTCACCAGGGTCCGCCCGAAGTCCCACATCAGGCCGCTCCCCCGGTGCGCGTCGTCCATCACCTCGGTGAACGCGGCCATGAAGCGCTCCACCTCCCGTTCGGTGATGATCAGCGGCGGGATGAGTTTGATGACCTCCAGGTGGTCGCCGGAGACCTGGGTGAGGATCCGGTGCCGCTGGAGCAGCGGGACCACCACCATCTGCGCGAACAGCCCCTTGCGGGCCGCCTGCAGCGCCGTCCATCCGGTCCGCAGCTTGAGCGACTTCGGCCGGCCGAACTCGATGCCGATCATCAGCCCGCGCCCGCGCACCTCGGCCAGCAGCTCGTACTTCTCCACCAGCGCGGTCAGCTGCTCCCGGAACAGGTCCCCGACCCGGCGCGCGTTGGCCACCACCTGCTCGTCCCGCATCACCTGCAGGGTGGCCAGCCCGGCCGCCATCGCCTGCGCGTTGGAGCCGAACGAGGCCGAGTGCACCAGCACCCGGTCCATCGAGGAGTACACCTTCTCGAAGATCCACCCCTTGCCGAGGGTGGCGCCGACCGGCACGTACCCGCCGGAGAGCGCCTTGGCGGCGCACACCAGGTCGGGCAGCACGCCCTCCTCGTGCTGGTACGCGAAGAAGTCGCCGGTGCGGCCGATCCCGGTCTGCACCTCGTCGCAGATCAGCAGGGCCTTGTGCTCGTGCAGCAGGTCCTGGGCGGCCCGCAGCCAGCCGGGCGGGGCCGCGTGCACGCCCTTGCCCTGGACCGGCTCCACGATCAGCGCGGCGACGTCGCCCCGGCGCAGCTCTCGGGCCAGCGCGCCGAGGTCGCCGAGCGGGATCGCGGTGTCCGGCAGCAGCGGCTCGAAGCCCTTGCGGAAGCCCTGCTCGCCGTTGACCGACAGTGAGCCGGCGGTCAGTCCGTGGAAGGCGTGGTCGCAGTAGAGCACCCGCTTGCGGCCGGTCGCGTACCGGGCGAACTTCAGCGCGGTCTCGACCGCCTCGGTACCGCTGTTGCCGAAGAACACCCGGTCCAGGCCGGGCGCGTACGACAGCAGCTGCTCGGCGAGCAGGCCGGGCAGCGGGGAGCAGTCGAAGCGGGTCAGGTCGGGCAGGCCGAGGTCGATCACCTGGTGGAGGGCGTCGCGGACCACCGGGTGGTGCCGGCCGAGGGCGAAGATGCCGAACCCGGCCAGCATGTCCAGGTAGGAGTTGCCGTCGGCGTCGTAGAAGTACGGGCCCTCGGCGCGTTCGTAGTACCGGTCGAAGCCGATGGTGTGCAGCATCCGGGGCAGCTGCGGGTTGAGGTACTCGGCCTGCAGCCGGTAGCGCTCGGCGCCGCGTTCGGCGATCAGGGCGGCGAGGTCGACGGGGCGGGCGGGGCGGTCAGCCGGCATGGTGCGGGTTCGCTCCTCGGATCGGCAGCAGGCGCTTGGCGAAGGCGGCGGTCTGGGCGGCGACGCCGGTGCCGGTGAGGCCGATCTCCTCGAGGATCTCGCCGCGGCCGGCGTGGTTCAGGAACTCCTGCGGGATGCCGAGCTCGCGCAGCGGGGTGTCGACGCCGCCGTCGCGCAGGGCCTGGGCGACCGCGGTGCCGACCCCGCCGGCCCGGCCGTTGTCCTCGACGGTGACCACCATCCGGTGGGCGGCGGCGAGCGCGACCAGGTCCGGGTCGACCGGTTTGACCCAGCGCGGGTCGACCACGGTGGCGGTGAACCCCTCGGCGGCGAGCAGCGCGGCCGCGTCCAGGCAGGCGGGGGCCATCGCGCCCACGGCGACCAGCAGGACGTCCGGGTTGGGGCCGGTCCGCGCCAGCACGTCGACCCCGCCGATCCGCTCGATCGCGGGCACCGCCGGGCCGAGGTCGCCCTTGGGGAAGCGCAGCACGGTGGGCGCGTCGGAGACCGCGACGGCCTCGCGCAGCTGGGCGCGCAGCTGTTCGGCGTCGCGCGGGGCGGCCAGCCGCAGTCCGGGCACGACCTGGAGGATCGACATGTCCCACATGCCGTTGTGGGAGGCGCCGTCGTTGCCGGTGACCCCGGCGCGGTCGAGCACGAAGGTGACGCCCAGGCGGTGCAGCGCGACGTCCATCAGGACCTGGTCGAAGGCCCGGTTGAGGAAGGTCGCGTAGACCGCGACCACCGGGTGCAGCCCGCCGGTGGCCAGGCCCGCGGCGCTGGCGACGGCGTGCTGCTCGGCGATGCCGACGTCGAAGGTCCGCTCGGGGTAGGCGGCGGCGAACTTGGCGAGGCCGACCGGCTGGAGCATCGCCGCGGTGATCGCCACCACGTCCGGGTACTCGGCGCCCAGCGCCAGCAGTTCGGAGCCGAACACCGAGGTCCAGGAGGTCCCGGCGGACGGCGAGATGGGCAGGCAGGTGTACGGGTCGATCGGGTTGACCGCGTGGAAGCGGTCGGCCTCGTCCTGCTCGGCCGGGCGGTAGCCGCGGCCCTTGACGGTCAGGCAGTGCACGATCACCGGGCCGCCGTAGTGCCGGGCCTGGCGCAGCGCCTGCTCGACGGCGCCGATGTCGTGGCCGTCGATCGGGCCGAGGTACTTCAGGCCGAGGTCCTCGAACAGGCCCTGCGGGGCGAAGGCGTCCTTGAAGCCCTTCTTGGCGCCGTGCAGCGCGTCGAAGATCGGCTGGCCGACCAGCGGGGTGCGCTGCAGGGCCTCCTTGCCGCGGGCCAGGAAGCGTTCGTAGCCCTGGGTGGTGCGCAGGGTGGCGAGGTGGTGGGCGAGGCCGCCGACGGTGCGGGCGTAGGAGCGCTCGTTGTCGTTGACGACGATGACCAGCGGGCGGTCCTTGGCGTCGGCGATGTTGTTGAGCGCCTCCCAGGCCATCCCGCCGGTGAGTGCGCCGTCGCCGATCACCGCGACGGTCCGGCGGTCCTCGCGGCCGAGCAGCTGGTTGGCCTTGGCGATGCCGTCGGCGTAGCCGAGTGCGGTGGAGGCGTGCGAGTTCTCGATCAGGTCGTGCTCGGACTCGGTGCGCGAGGGGTAGCCGGACAGGCCGTCCCGGCCGCGCAGCCGGGTGAAGTCCTGGCGGCCGGTGAGCAGCTTGTGGACGTAGGCCTGGTGGCCGGTGTCGAACAGGATCCGGTCGTGCGGCGAGTCGAAGACCCGGTGCAGTGCGATGGTCAGCTCGACCACGCCGAGGTTGGGGCCGAGGTGGCCGCCGGTGCGGGTGACAGCGTCGATCAGGAAGTCGCGGATCTCGTCGGCCAGCAGCGGGAGGTCCTCGGCCGCCAGCCGTCTGAGGTCGGCGGGCCCCTTGATGGTGGGCAGAAGTGACATGGCTTCACCTCGCGGCTCGTTCAAAGCGATGACTGTCGGTGTCCAGCCTGCGGCCGCGGCGGGCCGCTCGCCTGTTTTCCCCGGGCCGCCGCACCGGGCGGCCCGGGGAAGGGGCCGGTCAGCCTCCCCGGTTGGCGGAGATCGTCTCGCGGGCGGCGCGCAGCGACTCCTTGAGCGATCCCATGGTGGCGAGGACGGCGGTGGGCTCGTAGCCGCAGTGCGCCATGCAGTTGTCGCAGCGCGGGTCCTTGCCGCGGCCGTACTTGGCCCAGTCGGTCTTCTCGATCAGTTCGCGGTAGGTGGGGACGTAGCCGTCGGCCATCAGGTAGCAGGGGCGCTGCCAGCCGAACAGCGAGTAGTTGGGGATGCCCCAGGCGGTGCACTCGAAGTCGACCTTGCCTTCCAGGAAGTCCAGGAAGAGCGGGCTGTGGTTGAGCCGCCAGCGCAGCCGGTTGCCGCCGGCGAAGGCCTTGCGGAAGAGCTCCCTGGTCTGCTCGACGCCGAGGAAGTGCTCCTGGTCGGGGGCCTTCTCGTAGGCGTACGCCGGGGAGATCATCATCTCGTCGACGTGCAGTTCGTCGTTGAGGTAGTCCAGCACCTCGATGATGGTCTGCGGGGTGTCGGTGTTGAAGAACGTCGAGTTGGTGGTGACCCGGAAGCCGCGCCGCTTGGCCTCCTTGATCGCCTCCACCGCCTCGTCGAAGGTGCCCTCCTTGGCCACCGACGCATCGTGCCGCTCGCGCAGCCCGTCGATGTGGACGGTGAAGGTGAAGTACGGCGAGGGGGTGAACTTGTCGAGCTTCTTGCGCATCAGCAGGGCGTTGGTGCACAGGAAGACGTACTTGCGGCGGGCCACCAGCTGGCGGACGATCTCGTCGATCTGCGGGTGCATCAGCGGTTCGCCGCCCGCGATGGAGACCATCGGGGCGCCCGACTCCAGCACCGCGCCGACCGCCTGGGCGACCGGCATCCGCTGCTTGAGCACCCCGGCCGGGTGCTGGATCTTGCCGCAGCCCTCGCAGGCCAGGTTGCAGGCGTAGAGCGGTTCCAGCTCCACGATCAGCGGGAACTTGTCCCGCCGCTTGATCTTCTGCTGCATGAGGTAGGTGCCGACCCGGATGGTCTGACGCAGCGGCATGGCCATGACTAGCTCGCCTCCTGAGGGAGCGTCGAGGGCTGTGGGTGGGGCTGGTGGGGGGCAGGGGCGGACGGCGGGACGGCGACGGTGTGCCGGTGCCAGGCGGTCAGCGCCGGTACGGCCGCGCGCAGCGACCGCCAGGCGCGCACCCCGGCCGGCAGGGTGCCGGGGCGGATCAGCTCGCGCTCGGGGGTGTCGACCACGATCCTCAGCACCGCGGTCGGCAGGCCGGGCCGCCGCTCGGCCCGGGCGGCCAGGACCGCGGCGGCCTCCATGTCGACGGCCAGCGCGCCGGAGGCGTGCAGCGCGGCCCGCTCGGCGCCGCGCACCACGTGGTCGGCGGTGTGGTGCAGGCCGGTGTGGGCGGCCAGGCCGCGCGAACGCAGGGCCTCGGCCAGGACGGGGGCGGAGTCCAGCTCGAACCGGCGGCCCTCGCCGTCCCGGACGGCGTCCGCGACGATCACCTCGCCGGGCCGGACCCCGGGGGCCACCGAGGCGCCGAACCCGGCCACCACCAGCGCGCCGTAGCCGTCGTCCGCGAGCAGCCGGGCCACGCTGCGGCCGGCCCGGCGGCGGCCCATGCCGGTCCGGGCGAGCACCGGCGGCTCGGTGGCGCCGGTCCAGTCGCCGCCGCGCAGCGCCCAGAGTTCCGGGCCTAGCGCGCACAGCACCAGCAGCGGGCCTGCCGTCATCGTCCGCCTCCGCCCAGGGGGGTGCCGTTCACGTACCGGCCGAGCGCGGTCACCGGGAAGACCAGCCGGTACAGGTGGTAGTTGATGGAGAAGTCCCAGGGGAACCCCGTCCCGGTGAACTGCGGTTCGTCCCAGGTGCCCTCGGGCAGCTGGGTGTCCACCAGCCAGCGCACCCCGCGCTCGACGGCGGCGCCGTCCCCGGCCGCGGACCCGCCGGGGCCCTCGCCCGCCGCCAGCAGCGCCATCAGCGCCCAGGCGGTCTGCGAGGCGGTGGACTCGCCGCGCCCGGCCCAGCTGCCCGGGTCCTCGTACGAGCGCATGTCCTCGCCCCAGCCGCCGTCGGGGTTCTGCCGCTCCTTCAGCCAGGCCACCGCGCGGCGCACCGCCGGGTGGCCGGGCGCGGTGCCGGCCGCGACCAGGGCGGGCACCACCGAGCCGGTGCCGTACACGTAGTTGGTGCCCCAGCGGCCGAACCAGGAACCGTCGGCCTCCTGGTTGGCCAGCAGCCAGGCGACGCCGCGGCGGGTGCGCGGGTCGTGGGCGAGGCCAACCTCGGCGAGCATCTCCACCACATGGGCGGTGACGTCGGCGGACGGCGGGTCGATCACCTCGCCGAAGTCGCAGAACGGCAGCCGGTTGGGGAGCCGGCTGGTGTTGTCGACGTCGAAGGCGCCCCAGGCGCCGTTCTTGGACTGCATGCCGAGGTTCCAGCGGACCCCGCGGTGCACCGCGCCGGCCAGCCGTTCACCGTCCGGGTGGGCGATCCGGCGCAGCGCCAGCACCACCTCGGCGGTGTCGTCGATGTCCGGATAGGTGTCGTTGTGGAACTCGAAGGCCCACCCACCGGGGTCCAGCCGTGGACGTTTGACCGCCCAGTCACCCTTGACGGTGATCTCCTCGCCGAGCATCCAGTCGGCGGCGGCGACCAGCGCCGGGTGGTCGGCGGGCAGTCCGGCGTCGCGCAGCGCGATGGCGGCCAGGCAGGTGTCCCAGACCGGGGACTGGCAGGCCTCCATCCAGCGCCGCCCGTCGGGGGTGTGCACGGTGAAGCCGTCGAAGGAGGCCAGCCCGGCCTTCATCACCGGGTGGTCGAGCGGGTAGCCCAGCAGGTGCAGGGCGATCAGCGAGTAGACGGCGGGCGGCTGGATGCCGCCCCAGCAGCCGTCGGCCTCCTGCCGCTCCACGATCCACCGGCCGGCCCGGCTCAGGGCGAGGCGGCGCAGCGGGCGCAGCGCGTAGCGGTGGTAGACGTGCATCAGCCGGTCGAGCCGCTGGAAGAGGCCGTCCCAGCTGCGGGCGGGGGCGAGCGGCCGGGCCGGATGGGGGTCGGCCGGGTCGGTGTGCAGCTCGGTGAGGGCGAACGGGGCGGGCCGCACCGGGCGGCTGGCGGAGACCACCGTCAGCGGCACGATGGTCTGCCGGGCCCAGCAGCCGAAGTCGTAGATGTTCAGCGGTGCCCAGCTGGGCAGGAAGATCAGCTCGGGGGGCAGCTCGGGGAGTTCGTCCCAGGGCCACCAGCCGAACAGGGCGAGCCAGATCCGGGTGAAGACCCGGGTGGCGGCGATGCCGCCGCGGGCGCGGACGAACTCGGCGGCCGCCCGCATGTGCCCGGCCTCGGGCGGGTCGCCGGCCAGCCGCAGCGCCACGTACGCCTCGACCGTGGCGGACAGCTCGGGCGGGCCGCCGTGGAAGGTGGCCCAGGTGCCGTCCTCGCGCTGCTGGGAGCGGATCCAGGCGGCACTGGCCGCGGTCTGCTCCTCGGTGCGGATGCCCAGGAACTGTCGCAGTAACAGGTCCTCGGCGTCCATGGTGACGTTGGTCTCCAGGTCGCCCTTCCACCAGCCCTCGGTGCTCTGCAGCGAGAGCAGGTGGGTGGTGGCCCGGGCCAGTGCGGCCGCGGCGGGTGAAGAATCGTTTGGCCCGGTCGGGACCTGGGCCCGGCGCTGGCCGGGTCCGTCGGGCACCGGCGGGCGGGTGCCCACCGCGGCCGGCTCGGGATCGTACTCGGGGTCGAGCCGGCCGCCCGCGGTTGCTGTCACCTTGACGTCACCTCTCTCGTACCACCACGAATTCGGCGAGTGCCACGAAGTGCTCGCGCACCGTGCGGTCCATCGGCACCTCGTCCAGAGCGGCGAGGGCGGTCTCGTACTGGCGGCGGGCCTCGTCCTGGGTCCAGGCGCGGCCGCCGGCCTGCTCGATCAGGGCGGCGCGGGCGGCGAGCTGCGGCTCGCTCTCCTCGCCCCGGCCCTTGGGGTCGGCCAGCTGCTCGGCCAGCAGCCGGGAGGCCTCGCCGCCGTCGGCCAGCGCGGCGGCCACCGGCAGCGACTTCTTGCGCTGGCGCAGGTCGCCCCAGTGCGGCTTGCCGGTGACCTCGGTGGCGCCCCAGATGCCGAGCAGGTCGTCCACCGCCTGGAAGGCCAGGCCCAGGTGGTGGCCGTAGCGCTGGAGCGCGTCGGAGACCCGGTCGTCGGCGCCGGCCAGCACCGCGCCGACGGCGGCGGAGGCGGCCAGCAGCGCGCCGGTCTTGTTGCCCTCCATCTCCAGGCACTCCTCGACGGTGACCAGGTCACGGTGTTCGAAGGAGAGGTCCTGGGCCTGGCCGTCGATCAGCTTGCGGGTCGCGGTGGTGATCAGCCGGACGGCGCGGGCGGCGTCCGCGGCGGTCGCCTTCCCGCTGACGGCGGCGTCGAGCAGCACCTCGGTGCCGAGCGTGGCCAGCGCGTCGCCGACCAGGATCGCCTGGGCCGGGCCGAAGACCGTCCACGCCGTCGCCCGGTGCCGCCGGAACTCGTCACCGTCCATCAGATCATCATGGAGCAGGGAAAAGTTGTGCACCATCTCAACGGCGACGCCGCCGGGCACCCCGTGCTCGGCGGGGGCCCCGGCCGCCTCGGCCGACAGCAGCGCCAGGGCGGGGCGGACGGCCTTGCCGCCGTCCCCCGCGGCCGGCTTGCCGTCCCGGTCGATCCAGCCGAAGTGGTACGCCGCGACGGTGTCCATCGGTGCGGCCAAACGGGCGATGGCCGAGCGCAGCGGCGGGGTGCACAGGCTCCGGCCGCGGGCCAGCAGCTCCACCACCGACGAGGTGTCCTTGTCCGGTGCGGCCCCCGCGGCCCGAGCCATCGAGCCGGTGCGTGCCTCCACGTGCGTTCCCTCTTCCTGCGTGTTCCCGGCCGTGGGGGACGGCCGGTCCGGTGCGATGTCGGTGGTGGTGGGGCGGGCCGTCATCGCGGCCACCGCCCGTCGCCGCGGTCGACCGGGACCCGCGCCGCGGCGCCGGACCGGGTCAGCGCGGCGTCGGCCGCGGCGTGGCCGCTGCGGACCGCGCTCTCCATGGTCGCGGGCCAGCCGGTGGCGGTCCACGAACCGGCCAGCAGCACGCCGGGCACCGCCGTCCGGGCCGCCGGGCGCAGCGCCGCGGTGCCGGGCGCCGGGTCGAACGTGGCGGTGCGCTCGCGGGTGACGAAGAAGTCCAGCACCCGGGCGCCGCGGGCGGCCGGCAGCAGCCGCTCCAGCTCCGGCAGGTAGCGCTCGCGCAGCTCGGCGACCGGCAGGTCGATCTCGGCCTCGACGGCCGACTGGGAGAGTGCGAGGTACTGGGCGCCGGGTACGTCGAGGCCGGAGTGCGCCGTCCGGTCGAACACCCACTGCACCGGGGAGCCCAGTGCGGCGAAGAACGGCCGCCGCAGCAGCTTGCGGTCGTAGACCACGTGCACGTTGAGGATGGGCGCGTGGCCGAGCTGCCCGAGGCGCTGCTCGATCGCCCCCGGCGGCAGCAGGGCGGCGGCCGACTCCTGGGCCCCGGCCAGCACCACGGTGTCGGCGGTGAGCAGCTCGCCGCCCTCGAGGCGGACCGCGTGCTGGTCGGCGGGCTTGAGCTCGGCGGCGCGGGTCCGCAGCAGCACCCGGACGCCGGCGCGCTCGAGCTCGGCGAGCGCCGCGTCGTGGTGGATCACGCCGAGCGGGACGTTGGCCGTCCCGATGTCGGAGGCGCCCGGGTCGGAGAGCAGGCCGGTCTTGAAGACCATCGCGGCCAGCGCCAGCGAGGTCCGGTCGGCGGTGGCGTTCAGCGTGGCCACGCCGACCAGGTCCCAGAGCGCGGCCAGGGTGGCCGGGGTCTGGCCGTGCCGGCGCAGCCAGTCGCCGAACGAGAGCCGGTCCAGGGCCGGGTCGGTGAGGTCGAGCGCCCGGAGCGCGAGCGCCCCCCGCACCACCCGCAGCCGGTCGGCCGGGGACAGGTGGGGGTAGCCCGCCAGGCTGGCGGCGAGGTGCAGCGGGACCGGCAGGCCGGCCCGGCGCAGCCGCCCGAGGGTGCGGGAGCCGTCCGGACCGAGACCGAGCACCGGGACGTCCAGCCGGGGCTGGAGATCCACCAGACGGCCCGCGCCCAGCCGGTCGACCAGGCCGCGGTAGGCGGTGCAGCAGCGCAGGAAGACGTGCTGGCCGTTGTCGACGGTCAGGTCGCCGCGGCGGAAGGAGAAGGCCAGGCCCCCGAGGCGGGGGCGGGCCTCCAGCAGGGTGACCCGCTGCCCGGCCTCGGCCAGCCGCAGCGCGGCGGTGATGCCCGCCAGGCCGCCGCCGACCACCACGGCGGTGGGCCGGTGGACCGCAGCTCGTGCCGACATCAGCCTCTCCCCCCGTCGTTGTGGTCCTTCCGTCGCCCGGCGGTGGACAACGCTCTCCCAGGCATGCGTGGTTCCCTGCTGACACAGCGTGACATAACTGGCGAGAGAATCAAGAACGCCCTCCGGCGAGCCCGGACAGTGCCACGTATGCCTTCTGCCATCCGGGCAGCGAGACCCGGCCGCGCAGCACCGACTCCGGCTCGGCGGCGATCCGTCCGAGCAGCCGGTGGTAGATGCCGGCCATCGCGGCGGTGCAGGCGCGGCTGCGGCGGTCGAGCAGCGGCAGCAGCCGCAGGCCCTCCTCGAAGGCCCGCTGGGCCCGCTCGGCCTCGAAGGCGACCAGGCCGGTGAAGTCGGCCCCTTCGGGCAGCACGGGCTGCCCGAAGCCCTGCTCGCAGCCGAACCGGGCCAGGTCCTCGGCGGGCAGGTAGGTGCGGCCGTTGGCGGCGTCCTCGCGCAGGTCGCGCAGGATGTTGGTGAGCTGCAGCGCGAGGCCCAGGGTGTCGGCGTACCGCTCGCCGAGGGCCGGGTCCTCGCAGCCGTACACGCCGAGCGAGAGGCGGCCGATCGAGCCGGCCACGCAGCGGCAGTAGACCTTGAGGTCCTCGAAGGTCTGGTACTCGACGCCCTTGAGGTCCATCTCGACGCCGTCGATCAGCTCGTCGAAGCCGCCGAGCGGGATCGGGAAGCGCCGGGCGGCGTCCGCGAGCGCGACCTTGATCGGGTCGGTGTCCTCCTCGGACACCGACCCGGCCCTGATCTGGTCGAGCAGCGCCCGGGTCTGCCCGAGCTGCTCGGTCTTGCGGTCGGGTGGCAGTTCGCCGTCCCCGATGTCGTCGACCCGCCGGGCCAGCGCGTACAGCGCCGACATGGCGAGCCGCTTGGACTCGGGCAGCAGCCGGATGCCGTAGCTGAAGTTGCGGGCCTGCAGCGCGGTGACCGCCTCGCAGTACCGGTAGGCCGCCATGACCGGCGCCGACGCCAGTGGTGATGCCCCCACTCGGGCGCTCACCTTCCCTTCGCGAAGAGTGCCGCCGCCTTCACTGCGAGGCGGCGCTTGTCCGGCTTGGCCTGGATGGCCAGTACGTCGTACCCGGCGGCCTCGATGGCCGCCAGGGCCGCGTACCCTCCGGCGGTGAATCCCGCCAGCAGCAGTCGGAGCCTTCCTCGAACCGTACCTACCAGCGGTGACCCGTGGTCGAGCAGGGTCCGGGCCCGGGCCGCCTCGAAGGCGATCAGCTCGCGGACCCGCGGCCCGGCGGTGGGGGCGGCGAGGTCGGCCTCGGTGACCCGGAAGCGGGCCATGTCCTCGGCGGGCAGGTAGATCCGGCCGCGGCCGAGGTCCTCGGCCACGTCCTGGAGGTGCTCGACGATCTGGAGCGCCGTGCAGATCTGGTCCGAGCGGGTGATCCGCTCGGGCGTGGAGCGTCCGGCGATGGCCAGCACCAGGCGGCCGACCGGATCGGCGGAGAGCGTGCAGTAGTCGAGCAGGTCCTGGTACCGGGGGTAGCGGGTGACCCGCTGGTCCACCCGGTTGGCCTCGATCAGCCGGCGGAACGGCTCGGGGGTCAGGCCGTGCCGGTCCACCAGCGGCACCAGGGCGCGCATCAGCGGGTGGCGCGGCCCCTCGGCGGCGGGGCGGGCGGGGTCCGGGGCCAGCGCGCTCTCGAAGGCGCGGTCGAGGTCGCGCTCCAGGCCGTCCAGCAGGGCGGGCCGGAAGCCGGGGTCCTGGGGAGCGCTCTCCACGCCCAGCAGGCGGGCCACCCCGGCCGGATCGGCGAGGTCGCCGTCGCCGGCGTCGTCGATCAGGCGGGCGAAGCCGTAGACCGCCATCAGGTCGGTGCGCCAGGCGGCGGGCAGGAACACCGGGGCGACCGGGAAGTTCTCCAGGTCCGCCTTGCCGAGGGTGCCGTCGGCCGGCGTGCCGCCGCCCAGGGGGCCGCTACCCGCCCCACCATCAGTCGGGTTATCTGATTTAGCTGAAGCCGCCACTGCCGTCACTCCCCCGTTGTACACCGGCCGACCCTCCGGGTCCGCCTCGGACACGCCTCGCGGACCTACTCGGGGCAGCTCCCCGGCCAGGTCCCAGCCTTGCAGCCTCCCGCCGTCCGGGGGAAGACCGCCGGTACACGACGCAGGGCCGGTCCGGGGAAGCCCCGGCACCGGCCCCGCAGGTCGGGCCCGCCCGCTCAGGGGCGCTCGCCCCGCTCGTAGGCGGAGACGACGTCCTCGGTGAGGCCGTCCATGACCAGCTCGCCGTGCTCGATCCAGATGGTCCGCTCGCAGACCTCGCGGATCGAGTTGTTGTCGTGGCTGACCAGGAAGACCGTACCGGCCGCCTTGCGCAGCTCGTTGATCCGCTGCTTGCTGCGCTGCTGGAAGGCCTGGTCACCGGTGGCCAGCGCCTCGTCGATCAGCAGCACGTCGTGGGTCTTGGCCGCGGCGATGGAGAACCGCAGCCGGGCGCCCATGCCGGAGGAGTACGTGCGCATCGGCAGCGAGATGAAGTCGCCCTTCTCGTTGATGCCCGAGAAGTCGACGATCTCCTGGTACCGGTTGCGCACCTCCTCCTTGGTCATGCCCATCGCCAGGCAGCCGAGCACCACGTTGCGCTCGCCGGTGAGGTCGTTCATCAGCGCGGCGTTCACGCCCAGCAGCGAGGGCTGGCCGTTGGTGTAGATGCCGCCGCTCTCGGTCGGCAGCAGGCCCGCGATGGCCGCCAGCATGGTCGACTTGCCGGAGCCGTTCGACCCGATCAGGCCGATCGCCTCGCCCTTGTACGCGGTGAAGCTGATCCCGCGCACCGCGTGCACCTCGCGGATCGAGGGCGAGCGCTTCTTGCTGATGATCCGGCTCAGCGCCGAGGTGGCGCTGCCCTTGCCGGCGCCGGCGCCGTGCACCCGGTAGACGATGTGCACGTCGTCGACGACCACGGTGGGGACCCGGGCGCTGTCGTTCTGGGCGTCGCGCACGGCGCTCTCCAGGCTCTCGGTGGTTGCGGTGTCAGCCACGGCCGTACTCCTCCTCGGCCTTCCAGAAGAACACGTAGCCGACCACGAAGGTCACCACGGCCCAGGCGACGCCGAGCTCCCACTGGTGGTGCGGCAGGTTCTGGTGGTTCTTGGTCGCCGGGTCGTAGATCTCCGGGACCATGGCGTACCGGATCAGGTCCATGTAGACCGAGGCCGGGTTGATCGTCATGATCACCTGGATGTAGTGCGGCCAGTTGTCGATCCGGTCCTGGATGCTGTACATCACGCCGGACATGTACAGCCAGGCGCGCATCACGAACGGGATCAGCTGCGAGATGTCACTGGTCTTGGCGCCGATCCGGGCCATGATCAGGGCCAGGCCGGTGTTGAACGCGCTCTGCAGGATCAGCGCCGGGATCACCAGGATCCAGGTGCTGGTCGGCGGGATGCCGCTGCCCAGCACGATGGCGACCAGCACCACCATCGAGATCAGCAGCTGCTGGAGCTGGATCACGGTGAAGGCGATCGGCATCGAGGCACGGGGGAAGTGCAGCGCGCGGATCAGCCCGAGGTTGTCCGAGATCGCCCGGGTGCCGGCCTGCACCGCGCTCTGGGTGAACTGGAAGACGAAGACACCGATGCACAGCCAGGCGATGTAGTGCGGGATCCCCTTGTTGTTGAGGATCACGCCGAAGACGATGTAGAACACCAGGCAGTTCAGCAGGGGCGTGGCCACCTGCCAGACCTGGCCGAGCTTGGCCGTGGTGTACTGCGCGACCAGTCGGGCCGTGGCGAACGCCATGATGAAGTGGCGCCGGTTCCACAGCTGCCTGCTGTACGCGAACAGCCCGGGGCGGCGACCGCTGACCGTCAAGCCGTACTTGTCCGCCAGCTGCTTGGGGGTCAGGCCCGCGTCCGCCCCCCTCGGGGCTGAGAGGCTGACGGAATCACTCACTGTCGACACATTCGTCCTTTAGCGGGATCGATGGTCCGGTCCGCACCTGTATCGGCTGAGCAGGCGGGCCGGGGCCGGATCCGGGGGGATCACGGGGGGACAAGCCGGTCGGCAGAGGGGCTGCTGCCGACCACAGCGATCACATCATGCGATCAGATGATTGGCGGTCTGCCCAACCTGGTCAGTCGCCATACAGTACGCCATCGCATCGGACGGCGAGGACCGCAGGGCTCCCGCCAGCCGGCCAGGAAACCGCCCAGCCACGCCTTGACCGCGGCACCCGAGGGGCGGCGGGCCAGCGTGAGCAGGAACCAGGTTCCCAGGTAGAGAGGGACCAACGGCACCGGGAGGTTCCGTCGGGCCAGCCACACCCGGTTCCGGGCCACGTTGTGCAGGTACGTGGCGTGCCGGCCCGGGGAGGTCGTCGGGTGGTGCAGCACGATGTCCGCCCGGTAGTCGATCGACCAGCCGGCGTCCAGGGCGCGCCAGGCCAGGTCGGTCTCCTCGTGGGCGTAGAAGAAGTCCCCGGGCAGCTGCCCGGCCGTCCGGAACACCTCGCTGCGCACCGCGCTGGCGCCGCCCAGGAAGGTGGTCACCGGCGAGGACACCAGCGGGTCGCCGACGCGCAGCCGCGGGACGTGCCGGCGCTGGGTGACGCCGGTGTCCGGGTCGGCGATCCGGAACGAGACGATGCCCAGCCCCGGGTCGGCGGCGAAGGCCTGCCGGAGCAGCTCGGCCGAGTCCTGCCCGGGCAGCGAGCCGTCGTCGTCCAGGAAGAGCACCGCGTCGACGTCCCGGCCGTCCTCGCCGAACAGCTCGATGCCGACGTTGCGGCCGCCGGGGATGCCCAGGTTCTCGGGCAGCTCGGCGGTGCGGACGCCGTCCGGCAGCGGCGGCAGCGGGGCGCCGTTGCCGACCACCGCCAGTTCGACGGCCGGGCCGTGCTGGGCGCGCACCGAGTCGATCAGCGCGGTCAGCTCGGCCGGGCGGGTGCCCATGGTGATGATGACGGCACCCAGCTTGAAGCCCTCGGCGGCCTCGCCGGACCCGGTGGTCATCGCAGCCTGCTGGACAGGACGATGCTGAGCAGGTGCAGGACCGTCTGGAGCATGGCGATGGCGGCCAGCACGACCACCGCGAGGCGGGTGAAGAACAGCCCGCCGTGCACGGCGTCGGCGATCCCGGCCGCCAGGATGAACAGCGAGGCCTCGACCGCGCCGACCAGGCGGTGGAACTTCAGCAGCGAGGCCGCCCGGCGGGCCTTGGCCACGGTGGCGGAGCGCGGCACCGAGGCCTCGTCCTGCACCGCGGTCAGACCGCTGCGGGCGCGGGCCACGTCGACCAGGTCGGTCTCCGACTTGATCAGGATCGCGCCGAGCGCGGCCAGCGTGCCGAGGAAGGCCCACTGCCACTGCGAGGAGGAGCCCTCCTGGTGGAACAGGTCGGCGGCGCGCAGGCCGAGGCCGGTGAGCAGCGCGGCCTCGGACATGTAGTGGCCGACCCGGTCGAGGTAGACGCCGGTCAGCGAGGTCTGCCGGCGCCAGCGGGCCACCTCGCCGTCGACGCAGTCGAGCAGCAGGTAGATCTGGATCAGCAGCGCGCCGAGCACGGCCCCGGTGATCCCGGGCACCAGCAGCGCGGCGCCGGCCGCGATGCCGGTCAGCATCATCAGGTAGGTCAGGCCGTTGGGCGTGATCACCGTCATGGTGGACAGGACCCGGGTGATCCGCAGCGAGATCTTGCGCATGTAGAGGCGGCCGGCCCAGTGCTCGGCGCTCCGGCGCTGGAGCATGCCCTCCGGGTGGATGACGGCCCGCAGCTCCTCGATCGAGGGGCGGCGGGTGAGGTCGACCGGCGGACGCTCGGCCGGGGTCCCGGCGGGGCGGTCAGCTGTTGACGGCTTGGACATAGTCGGCGTACGCGTCCCTGATGTCTGATGGGGAGAGGTCGAGGTGCTCGAGGATGGTGAAACGACCCGGACGGGTGTTCGGAGCGTAGTGCACCGCTTCGGTGAACTCCGCCTCGGTGAAGCCGATCTCGTCCGCGGTCACCGGAAGGCCGTGGAACCGCAGGCGGTCCACGACCAGGCCGGTCAGCTCGCGCTCGCCCCGCAGGAAGCAGGCGAAGGCCGCACCGAGGCCCACCTGCTCGCCGTGCTGGGCGGACCGCTTGGGATACAGCACGTCCAGGGCGTGCGAGATCTCGTGGCAGGCCCCCGAGGACGGCCGGGTACTGCCAGCGATGTTCATCGCGATGCCGGACAGTACCAGGGCTTCCGCGAGCGCCGTCAGCAGGTCCTGGTCGGCCAGGCTGCCGGGGTGGCGCAGCAGGTTCTCACCGGCCGCGCGGGCCATCGCGACCGCCAGCCCGTCGACCGGCTCGCCGGTCACGGTGTGCGACAGCTCCCAGTCCGCGCAGGCCGAGATGTTGGAGATGACGTCGCCGATCCCGGAGGCCACGAACCGCGCCGGGGCCCGGCGGACCACGTCCAGGTCGACCACGATGCCGATCGGGCTGGGCACCCCGTACGAGCCGCGGCCGGCGTCGTTGTCGAGGGTCGAGACCGGGGAGCAGATGCCGTCGTGGGCCAGGTTGGTGGCGACCGCGACGACCGGCAGGCCGACCCGGGCCGCGGCGTACTTGGCCACGTCGATGATCTTGCCGCCGCCGAGGCCCACGATCGCGTCGTAGTGCCCGGCGCGCATCTGGTCGGCCAGCCGTACCGCGCTGTCCAGGGTGCCGTCCGGCACGTGGTACCAGTCGGCGCCCGGCAGCAGCGGCTCCAGCCGCTCCCGCAGGACCGCGCCGGAGCCGTTGCTGACCGCCACCGCTATCCGGCCGGAGGCCGACAGCCGCTGGTCGGCGAGGATCCCGCCGAGCGCGTCCAGGGCGTCCGGGCGGATCTCGACGAAGACCGGCGAGGGCACCAGTCGGGTCAGTACCGGCACGCGATCTCCCGCGCCTTCGCCAGGTCGTCGTGGTTGTCGACCTCGACCCAGGAGACCTCGCCGATCGGCTGGACGTCGATCCGCAGGCCGCGGTCGACCATCTCCTGGTAGCCGTCCTCGTAGTACAGCTGCGGGTCGCGCTCGAAGGTGGTGCGCAGCGCGTCGCTGAGGTCGGCGGCGGCGGCGGGGTTGATCACCGTGACGCCGATGTACTCACCGGTGGCCTCGGCGGGGTCCATCAGCTTGGTGATCCGGCGCATGCCGGCCGCCGGGTCGACGACGACCTTCATCTCCTCGTCGGCGAGCTTCTTCACGGTGTCCAGGGCGAGCAGGATGCCGGGGGCGGTGCCCTCCTTGATCCGCCGGTCGTTGCCGTCCAGCATGGTGCGCTGCACCGAGGCCGGGTGCACGGTGTCGCCGTTGGCGAGCAGCAGCCCCTCGCCGAACAGGTCCCGGGCGCACCACAGGGAGTAGGCGTTGTTCCACTCCTCGGCCTTGTCGTTCTCGACCAGGGTCAGCTTGACGCCGTACTTCTGCTCCAGGGCGTCCTTGCGGTCGTACACCGCCTCCTTGCGGTAGCCCACGACGATCGCGGCCTCGCGCAGGCCGACCTCGGCGAAGTTGCCGAGGGTGAGATCCAGGACGGTCCGCTCCCCGTCGACCGGCACCAGGGCCTTGGGCAGGGTGTCGGTGTACGGGCGGAGCCGGCGGCCCGCGCCGGCTGCCAGGACGAGGCCGATCATGCGGTGTCTCCTGTTTCGTCGTGTGCTGCTGTGACGCCGCGGGGCACCCGCACGTGGATGCCCGCGGCGCTGCGGTCGGCGCACCGGCCGCCGCGCACCCGGCGACCACGCACCCGGTCGCCGCGACGGGGGCGGCGGGCCCGGCCGTCCTGCCCGTCACCCCGCACCGGCCCCCGGGACGGCGCCCGGCCCCGCCCTCGGGGCGGTACACCGTGTCGTAGTGATGGTAGGCGACCACGGCGACCAGCCCGAACGCGGCCGCGGCGGACGGCGCGAAGCCGTACCGGCCGAGCGAAACCCCAGGTGAGGGGCCCGGTCCGTGTGGATCATCATCCCGGACGACCGGGGGCCGCGACAAGCGGCCGGGGGGCGCTTGCGGCGGCGGTCGCGGCGGCCGCGCACCGGCCCGGGCGGGACTCGTGAATCATCCGCGCACATCCGTCCGCATCCGCGCGACGGAATCGAGCGGACTTGCCAGAAGGTGAACGAACGGTCGACAAAATTGACCACTGGTCGAACAGTTTCACCATTCATCCATACCGGTACGGCCCGGTAAGCGCCCAGATGTGCGTCGGACCAGCACCGACGCTGGGCCATACGGCAGACTGGGGCCCCGACGCCCCCTGGTGCACCCCGGGCGACCCCGGGGACGCCGGCGGCGCAGCCGACCACCGGACCGGGGTGGACGGACCCGGGCCCGCACGCCCGGGTGGCGGCTCCGGTCCCCGCGCGAAAGGGGCCTCATGCCCACGAGCCCATCGACCAGCCGGCCGGATCTCGCTGACGCCCCCGCGGGCCTCACCGGCAGAGAACCGGGCACCGACCCCGGTCTGGGCGCCGCCGGGCCGGAGATCCTGCTGGAACTCGTGGACGACGACGGCGTCACCGTCGGCACCGCCGAGAAGCTCTGGGCCCACCAGCAGCCGGGCCGCCTCCACCGGGCCTTCTCCGTCTTCCTGTTCGACCAGCAGGGCCGGCTGCTGCTGCAGCGCCGGGCGCTCGGCAAGTACCACTCGCCCGGCGTGTGGTCCAACACCTGCTGCGGCCACCCGTACCCCGGCGAGCAGCCCTTCGTGGCCGCCGCCCGGCGCACCGCGGAGGAGCTCGGCGCCGCCCCGGCGCTGCTCTGCGAGGCCGGGACCGTGCGCTACGACCTGCCCGACGAGGCCTCCGGCCTGATCGAGCGGGAGTGGAACCACCTGTTCGTCGGGCTGGTCACGGCCGAGCTGGCGCCCGACCCGGACGAGGTCGACTCCACCCGCTTCGTCACCGCCCAGGAGCTGAAGGACCTGCGGGCGCAGAAGCCGTTCTCGGTGTGGTTCGAGACCGTCTTCGACGCCGCGCTGCCGGGCATCCAGGAGATCGCCGGACGGGACTGGTAGGGGCACCCGCCCCCGCGGGGCACCCCGGCCCGGGGTGCCCCACCCGGGCCGGACCGGCCCGGGACCGTCCGGTGCGTCACTCGGGCCAGGCGTGCCGCCCGGTGACCTCCCCCGCCGCCGCGTCCTCGTCGTCGTCCTTGACCGCCTCGGTGATCGCATCGAGCATCGCCGCGTCGGCGAACTCCGGCCGGACACCGGCCCGGCCCTGCGACGGCAGCGCCGGACCGGGCACCGCCGGACCGGGCAGCGGCAGGGCGGCCCAGATCACCTTGCCGCCCTCCTCGGTCCGCTCCACGTCGCAGACCCCGCCGGCCTGCAGCGTGATGCTCTTGACCAGCAGCAGCCCCCGCCCGCCCAGCCGTCCCAGATCGCTCTCCTGCGCCTTCGGCCGGTACGGATGCCCGTCCTCGACGGCGACCCTCACCCGGCCCTCCCCGATCCGCAGCTCGGTGACGACCCGGGGGGAGAGCGCCGCGGCATGGGTGACCGCGTTGCCGACCAGCTCGGAGACGATCAGCAGCAGGTCGTCGATCAGCTCCTGGTAGCGCTCCCCCGCCATCCCCTCGGCCAGCAGCCGGTCGCGCACGGCATGGCGGGTGCGGGGCACCGAGGCCTCGCTGGACTCCGCCGGGAAGCGCCACACCCCGGGCCGCGGCACCTGCTCGATCCGACCGGTCCGGGACCCGGCGGCGAGACCGGTGCCGGTCCGTCTGCCGGGGCCGGTACCGGATCCGCTGCCGGCCGCGGTCGGGGCCGATGAGGACGATGAGGATGAGGTGGGGAGAGGGGGAAGTGGTTCGGGGCCGTCGGACGGTCTCGTCGTCGGCCCGGTCGCCTCGCTGGTCTGTTCCACGGTCAAGCCGCCCTTCGCACGGTGACGGGAGGCTCTGCCGCCGACCGCAGCCCATGCCACCGGCGGCCTCTCGGGAATCGGGCGTTCCGCTCAAGGCTCCCTAGGTTCACAGAGGCTAGGAGACCAGCTGTCAGCGGCTGGAGCGGGGACTGGAACTAGGCATCGGCTGAACTCTTGCGACGGATTCTGAACGGATGCAGCCGAATACGGTCCATTCATGGCACCGATCACGGGGGCGTCCCAGCGAGATCGATCAACCCGGCGGCGGCTGCGCCGGCGGCCCGGCCAGCGGGTCGGCCGGCGGCCCCGCCAGTGGCTCGCCCAGCGGCCCGACGGTCGGCCCGACGGGCGGCTCGGCGGCCTTGCGGGCGTCCGCGGCCATCCCGATCACCCGGCGCGAGCCGATCCCCACGCTGATCAGCCCGAGACCGTCGAAGAGCAGCGAGAGCGAGAAGTACAGGCCCAGCGTGTAGCGGGACGCACTGGGCCACTGCGCCAGCACCAGCACGCCGATCACCAGGTCCAGCACGCCGAGCAGCAGCGTCCATCCCAGTTGCGGCCCCCGCACGGTGATCCCGCCGACCACCCGGAAGGTCCCGGCGCTCAGGAACAGCAGGGCGGCGAACTGCGTCAGCCCCTCGGGCTCGGCGTCCGGCCGCACCACCAGGACCAGGCCCGCCGCGAGGTTCAGGGCCGCCACCGCCGCGCCCAGCCAGAAGAAGTTCTCCCGCCGCGCCTGGACGGCGTGGCCCAGCCCCACCACGCCGCAGATCAGCAGCAGCCAGCCGTACAGCAGCATGCCGGTCAGCGTCGCGAAGGCGGTGTAGAGCAGGCCGAACAGCGCCGCTCCCACCAGCACCACCCCGAGCAGCGCCAGCACCCCGAACCTGCGCGCCAGCCCGCGCTCCGGCGCCCCCAGCTCCCCCGCCCTCGCCTCCCGCACCGCCACCACCTCCGGGTCACCCGCCGTCCGCCCTGTCCTGGTTCGTCGGCATTCATCCCAGCACACCTCCGGGCACCCCGCCGGGCGACAGATACGCAGGTGAGAAGCGGTCCGCGAGCCTGGTAGTGTTCTCTCTGTCGCCACGGGACGAACACAAGTGAAACCCGCGGCAACACACCCGGTCCGGGTGGCGGAATGGCAGACGCGCTAGCTTGAGGTGCTAGTGCCCTTTATCGGGCGTGGGGGTTCAAGTCCCCCCTCGGACACAGACCGCTCGCAGTCGCGAGCGAGCCGATGCCGGTCAGGAGAGATCCTGGCCGGCATCTCGCGTTTGCGGTGCGCCGGTCCGCTGTCAGCCCCCGTCACTACGCTGGATCACGTGGCTGCACACCCCCCTGCCCGCCATCTGCTCCGGGCCAAGGACCTCGCCGACGCACGGTACGCCGAGCCGCTCACCGTCGCCGAGCTCGCCGCGGCGGCCGGCCTGTCGCGGGCGCACTTCAGCCGCGAGTTCCGGCGGGCGTTCGGCGAGTCCCCGCACGTGTACCTGCTGACCAGGCGGCTGGAGCGGGCCGCCACCCTGCTGCGCACCACGGACCGCCCGATCGCCACGATCTGCTTCGACGTCGGGCTGAACAGCCTGGGGTCGTTCACCACCAGCTTCACGCGGATGTACGCGCGCACGCCCGCGGCCTACCGGGCGGCGTTCCCCCCGGCGGCCGCGCACGCCATCATCCCGGGCTGCGTGCAGCGCGCCTACGGCCGCCCGCAACACCGCACGTTTCGAGAAGACGCCGCCGACGGCCCCGGAATAGCGTGACGGTATCGCCGCTACGGAACACCATGGCCGACGGCCCGCCCCACGGAGGACTCGATGATCAGGATCGCCACCGCTCAGCTCTGGGTGCACGACCAGGAGGAGGCGCTCGCCTTCTACACGAAGAACGTCGGGATGGAGGTCAGGTCCGACGTCACCCTCCCCGAGATGGGGAACTTCCGCTGGCTCACGGTGGGCCCGGCCGGGCAGGAGGACGTGGCCATCGTGCTGATGGCGATCCCCGGTCCGCCGATGTTCGACGCCGAGACCCAGGGTCAGGTGCGCGAGCTGACGGCCAAGGGCGCGGCCGGCACCGTCTTCCTGACCACCGACGACTGCGACGCCGCCTACGCGGAGCTCTCGGCGCGCGGCGTCGAGTTCAACGAGAAGCCGACCGACCAGCCGTACGGCCGTGACTGCGGGTTCCGCGACCCGTCCGGCAACAACATCCGGCTGACCCAGCTCCGGGAGATGTGACCCGCGCCGGGCGCACGCACCTCGCGGACGGCGGGCGCACCCCGCGGACCCGCCGACGGACCGGGAAGGGACCGTCGGCGGGTCCGCGGCGCGTACGGCCGACCGGGGCCCGCCCGGCGGCGGGCCCCGCGCCGCTCAGCCGCGGGGCAGTGGCTGCTCCGCCCAGATGATCTTTCCCTCGGCGGTGTACCTGGTCCCCCAGCGCTCGGCGAACTGGGCCACCAGGAACAGGCCGCGGCCGCCCTCGTCCGAGTCCGCGGCGTAGCGCAGGTGCGGGGCGGTGCTGCTGGTGTCCGAGACCTCGCAGATCAGGGTGCGGTCGAACAGCAGCCGGACGGTGATCGGCCCGGAGGCGTAGCGCACGGCGTTGGTGACCAGTTCGCTGAGGATCAGCTCGGTGGTGAACGACAGCTCCTCCAGCCCCCAGTCGGCCAGCCGGCGGCCGGCGTCGGCCCGGGTGCCGGCCACCGCGGCCGGGCCGAACGGGACCTCCCAGCAGGCGATCCGGTCGGCGGGCAGGGCCTTGGTGCGGGCGACCAGCAGGGCGACGTCGTCGGTAGGCTGGGTGGGCAGCAGGGCGTCGAGGACGGCGTCGCAGGCCTGTTCCGGAGTACGGCCGCCGTCGCCCGCCAGGGCGGCCCGGAGCTGCTCGAGTCCGAGGTCGATGTCGCGGCGGCGGTTCTCCAGCAGGCCGTCGGTGTAGAGGACCAGGTGGCTGCCCTCGGGAAGTTCCAGGCGGACGGTCTCGAACGGCAGGCCGCCGAGGCCGAGCGGCGGGCCGGCCGGCAGGTCCAGGAACTCGACGGCGCCGCCGGGCCGGACCAGGGCGGGCGGCAGGTGGCCGGCCCGGGCGAGTTCGCAGCCGCGCGAGACCGGGTCGTAGACGGCGTAGAGGCAGGTCGCCCCGGTGAGCGCGGCGTCGCCGCCGGCCGTGGACTCGTCCTTGTCGATCCGGGCGACCAGGTCGTCGAGGTGGGCGAGCAGGTCGTCGGGCGGCAGGTCGAGCATGGAGAAGTTGTGCACCGCGGTCCGCAGCCGGCCCATCGAGGCGGCGGCGTGCATGCCGTGGCCGACGATGTCGCCGACCACCAGGGCGACCCGGGTGCCGGCCAGCGGGATGACGTCGAACCAGTCGCCGCCGACGCCTTCCTGGGCGGGCAGGTAGCGGTACGCGACGTCGAGGGCGCCCTGGTCGGGCAGGCCGCGGGGCAGCAGGCTCTGCTGCAGGGTGACGGCCATGGTGTGGTCGCCGGTGACGGCGGAGACGATCTGCTCCTGGGTGGCGTACTTGGTGTCGAAGACGCCGCCGTTGCAGCCCAGGCGCAGCACCGCCACCCGGTCGGCGACCGCGCGGACGGTGTCCAGGTCGTGGCTGACCAGCAGGACGCCCAGGCCGCGTTCGCGCAGGCGCTCGATCAGTTCCAGCACCAGGGCGGTCTGGGCGACGCCGAGGGCGGCGGTCGGCTCGTCCAGGATGACCATCCGGGGGCCGCCGATCAGGGCCCGGGCGATGGCCACGCTCTGGCGCTGGCCGCCGGAGAGCGAGCCGACCGGGACCCGCAGGCTGGGGATCCGGATGGACAGGGCGGCCAGCAGCCGGCGGGCGCGCTTCTCCATGCCGACCTCGTCGAGGATCCCGAAGCGGCGCAGTTCGCGGCCGAGGAAGAGGTTGGCGACGGTGTCGAGGTTGTCGCACAGGGAGAGGTCCTGGTGGACGGCGGCGATGCCCAGGTCCTGGGCGTCGGCCGGGCGGCGCAGGCCGACCGGGCGGCCGTCCCACTCGATCTCCCCGCTGTCCGGTTCGAGCACCCCGGAGACCGCCTTGACCAGGGTGGACTTGCCGGCGCCGTTGTCCCCGACCAGGGCCACCACCTCGCCGGCGGTGACCACCAGGTCGACCTCGCTCAGCGCCTGGACGGCGCCGAAGCGTTTGGAGATCCCGCGCACGGCGAGCAGCGGCGGCTTGGCCACGGCGCAACCTCCTGTCCGGCTCTGGGGTTCAGCGGGGGACGGATCGGATCAGCAGCAGGGCGATGTCGTCGGTCCGGTGCTCGGCGCGCCTGGCCTGGCCGATCAGGGTGTCGGCGAGGCGGGCGAGCGGCTCGCCGCCGTGCCGGGCGAGTTCGCCGGACAGCGCGGCGAGGGCCAGGTCGAGGTCGGCGCCGGGGGTCTCGATCAGGCCGTCGGTGTAGAAGGCGAGGGTGGTGCCGACCGGCAGGCCGATCCGGGTCAGCGGGTACTCGGCGGCGGGGTCGACGTTGAGCACCAGGCCGCTCTGCGGTTCCAGCACCTCGGCCTGTCCGTCGGGGCGCCGCAGCAGCGGTGCGGGGTGGCCGGCGTCGGCGAGCCAGGCCTCCCGCCGGGCGAGGTCGACCCGCAGGCAGGCGCAGCTGGCGAGCAGGGTGGTGTCCAGGTCGGTGAGCAGGCGGTTGGTGCGGGCGAGCACGGTGCTGGGGTCGGCGTCGGCGGTGGCGAAGGCGCGGACGGCGGTGCGGATCTGGCCCATCAGGGCGGCGGCGTTGACGTTGTGGCCCTGGACGTCGCCGATGACCACGACGGCGGTGTCCCGGTCGATGGGGACCAGGTCGTAGAAGTCGCCGCCGACGTCCATGCCCTCGGTGCCGGGCAGGTAGCGGGCGGCGCTCTCCAGGCCGGGGACGGTGGGCAGGGCGCGGGGCAGCAGGCTGTCCTGGAGGCCGTGGGCGAGGCCGAGTTTGGTGTCGTACAGGCGGGCGCGGTCGAGGGCCTGGGCGATCAGGCCGCCGAGGGAGGTGAGGACGGCGCGTTCCTCGACGCCGAAGTGGTGGGGTTCGGCGAAGGCCAGCACGCAGGTGCCGATCAGCCGGCCGGAGGTGACCAGCGGGAGGTACGCCCAGGCGGCCATGCCGTCCTGGGTCTCGTGGCGGCCGGGGTAGAGCCGTTCGAGTTCGGTGCGGTTCTCGAAGAAGGCGGGCACCGGGTTGGTGGCGGCCTGGACGCCGGGGGTGGACTCGTCCAGCGCGGTGCCGTCGAACTGGTCGACCAGGCCGGGCGGGTAGCCGCGGTGGCCGACGATCCGCAGCCGCCCGGCCTCGGCCATCAGGACGGCGACGGCCTGGGCGCCGAAGGCGGGGACGATCTGCTCGGAGACCATGCTGACCACGTCCTGGACGCCGACCGCCTCGGTGAGCGCGCCGGCCAGGTGGAGGATGTGGTACAGCGCGCCGGGCCGGGGGTGGACGGCGGGCTGGGCGTCCGGCCGGGGGCCGGTGGGGTGCTGTCCGTCCGCGGCGGGGGTGATCCGGACGGTGAGGCCGGTGGCGTCGGGGTGGAGCTGGAACGTCAGCCAGTGGTCGGGGGGCCGCAGCGCGACGAAGGAGGTGGACGTGCCGCCGATCACGGCCGCCCGGTAGTGGTACTCGTACACCGGGTCGCGCAGCCAGGGCAGCGCGGACCAGGGGCGTTCACCGGTGAGGCGGTCGGCGCTCTCGCCGAGCAGGGCGGCCGCGTTGGCGGTGACGACGGCGATCCGGCCGTTCAGGTCCAGGCCGCACAGGCCGTCGGGGAGCCGGGCCAGGGCGAGTGCGAGCGGGTCGGCCGGGAGGTCGGTGGGGGTGACCGCGAGGGGGCTGCGGCGTGGCCGCAGCGGGTGGCCGGCCCGGTCGGCGCGGGCGAGTTCGGCGGTGAGCCGGGCGGTGAGGTCGGTGAGCGCGCGGCTCTCGCCCGGCGAGAGCTCCGCGGGGTGGGAGGCCGGCCAGAGCAGGAACAGCGCGCCGTAGCCGGCCGTGCCGTCGGTCAGCGGGGCAGCGGCGAGGCTGAAGGCGTACGGCATGGCGACCGCGACCCGGGGGTACCGGCGGGCCATCGCGTCCGGGCCGCCGATCCAGACCAGGTGGTCGCCGCGGACGGCGTCGGCGACCGGGATCGGCGCGGACAGGCCGACCCGGTGCCAGGGGCGGGTGAACTGCCGGGCGGCCCCCAGGGTGAGGGCGAGTTCCAGCAGGTCGCCGTCGGCCGACCGCAGGTAGAGCCCGCCGAGCTGGGCGTCCAGCGGGCCGGTGGCGGCCCGGCGCAGGATCCGGGCCAGGGCGTCGAGGCCGTCCTCGGCCGCCGGCTCGGCGCCATCGCGTCCGGGCCGCGGGGACGCCGGCCCTGACGTGTCCACGCAACCACCTCGATCCGGGCCGTCGGGTCACCCGCCCGGCCTTCCTCCCATACTGGCCCGTCCGGGCGCCGGTCGCCCCGCAGTCCCGGGGACCGGCGGTTCCGCGGCCGGCCGGGCGGCCGCGCGGGCGGCGGAATCACCCCGCGGCCCGCTCGTGTCCCGCGCCCGGCGCGCGCGCCGGTGCGTACCGTCGGATCTTGCAGAGGCGGCCACCGGACCCGGCGGCACCCGGACCCGGGTGACGGCCGGACACCGGGGCGACCCGACCCGGCCGGTCGGGACGACGGTCGGACAACACGACGGTCGGGACGAGGAGCGGGGCTTTCCGTGGAACGCAAGTGGTGGACCCTGATCGCCGTCTCGGTGGCGACCTTCATGCTCCTGCTGGACATCACCGTCGTGAACGTGGCGCTGCCGTCGATCCGCCGTGACCTGGGGGCCAGCTTCACCGACCTGCAGTGGGTGTTCGACGCGTACGCGCTGACGCTGGCCGCGCTGGTGCTGACGGCCGGCTCGCTGGCCGACCGGCTCGGGCGGCGGCGGACCTTCGCGGCCGGTCTGGTGATCTTCTCGGTGGCCTCGCTGCTGTGCGCCCTGGCCCCCAACCCGACGTTCCTCAACCTCTCCCGGGCGCTGCAGGGCGTCGGCGGCGCGGTGATGTTCGCGGTGTCGCTGGCCCTGGTCGCCCAGGAGTTCCCGGCCGGACGGGAGCGCGGCACGGCGATGGGCCTGTACGGGGCCACCATCGGGGTCGCGGTGGCGGTCGGCCCGCTGGTCGGCGGCGCGCTGACCGACTGGCTGGGCTGGGAGTCGATCTTCTACCTCAACCTGCCGATCGGGGCGGCGGCGCTGCTGGTCACCTTCCTGAAGCTGCGCGAGAGCCGCGACCCC
Organism: Kitasatospora sp. NEAU-CNBT7; assembly: GCF_057220535.1. Classification (NCBI taxonomy): domain Bacteria; kingdom Bacillati; phylum Actinomycetota; class Actinomycetes; order Kitasatosporales; family Streptomycetaceae; genus Kitasatospora; species Kitasatospora sp. NEAU-CNBT7. Next base: position 89,906 of record NZ_JBXQQB010000005.1, read on the forward strand.
AACGCCACCCGGATCGACTGGGCGGGCGTGGTGACCTTCTCGCTCTCGCTGTTCCTGCTGGTCCTGGCGCTGGTCCGGGGCAACGCGGAGGGCTGGGGCAGCGCCCTGATCGTCTCGCTGTTCGTCGGCGCGGCGCTGCTGATGGCCGCGTTCGTGGTGGTCGAGCTGCGGGTGGCGGAGCCGATGCTGCCGCTGACGCTGTTCCGGCGCGGGGCGTTCACCGGGGTGCAGCTGGCCGCGTTCGCGGTCTCCGGCTCGCTGTTCGCGCTGTTCCTGTACCTGACCCTGTACCTGCAGAACTACCTCGGCCTGTCGCCGTTCGCGGCCGGCGTGCGGTACCTGCCGATCACCGCGCTCAGCTTCCTGGTGGCGCCGGTCGCCGGGGCGCTGCTGTCCCGGGTGCAGGCCCGGCTGCTGCTCGGGACCGGGCTCGCGGCGGTCGGCACGGGGCTGCTGCTGATGGGCGACATCCAGGCCGGCGACAGCTGGTCCACCCTGCTGAGCGGCTTCGTGGTGGCGGGCGCGGGGGTCGGCCTGATCAACCCGGTGATCGCGGACGTGGCGGTGAGCGTGGTCCCCAAGGAGCGCAGCGGGATGGCCGCCGGCATCAACGACACCTTCCGGCAGGTCGGCATCGCGGTGGGCATCGCGGTCTGGGGCGCGGTGTTCGTCGGCCGCGGCACCGAGCGGGTCCGCGAGCTGGCCGCCGGGACCCCGGCCGCCGAGGGCGGGCGGCCGCGGCAGCTGGTCGAGGCGGCCTCCTCGGGCGCGCTCGACGAGGCGGTGGCGGCGTTCCCGGAGCCGGTCCGCGGCGCGGTGGTGGACGCCGCCCGGGCCGGGTTCCTGTCCGGCCTGAACACGGTGCTGTGGATGGGCGCGGTGCTCAGCTTCGTCGGCGCCGTGCTGGCCCTGTGGCTGGTCCGGGAGAGCGAGATCGAGCGCGACCGGCCCGGGCCCGAACCGGCGCCCGCCGGCGCCGGGGGCTGAGCGGCCCCCGGCGGCGGTGGGGAGTCAGGCGATCCAGGTGCTGGTCGCGCCGAGCACGGCGGACCCGTCGAGGTCGGCCAGCTTGAGCCCGACGAAGGCCCGGGCGGCCTCGGAGGTCTGCACCCGCAGCGCCGGACGGTCAGCGCCGAGCGCCTCGACGATGGTGGCGGCGGCGCCCTCGGCGGACTGCGCGCCGTTGGCGAAGGCGGCCATGGTGCGGTCGAGGTAGCCCTTGAGGGCCGGGGCGTACGGGCCGGCGGCGCCGAGCGCGGCCTCGAGGTCGACGCCGACGTTGGCCACGAACTCGCTGGCCACGGCACCGGGCTCGACCAGGGTCACGGCGACGCCCTGGGAGGCGGCCACCGGGGCGAGCGACTCCAGGAAGCCCTCGACGGCGAACTTGGCCGCGCAGTACGCCTCGTTGAACGGCTGGCCGACCACGCCGCCGACGCTGCTCACCGCGATCAGGCGGCCGCCGGAGGCCCGCAGGTGGGGCAGCGCGGCGCGGGTGACCTCCACGACGCCGAAGAAGTTCACCTCCATCACCGCGCGGACGTCCGCGACGGCCTCCTGCTCGATGGTGCCGAGGTGGCCGGCGCCCGCGTTGTTGACCACCGCGTCCAGCCGCCCGTGCTCGGTGATCACACCGGCGACGCAGGCGGCCACCGACGCGGGGTCGGTCACGTCCAGCTGCCGTACCTGGACCAGGTCGGCCACGCCGGCCTCGGCGGCGGCCCGCTCCAGGGCGCCGGAGCGGGTGAGGTCCCGCATGGTGGCGACCACCAGCCAGCCGGCCCGGGCGGCGGCGACGGCCGCGGCCAGGCCGATGCCGGAGGAGCAGCCGGTGATCAGGACGGTCCGGTTCGGCGTGGCGGCGTTGGCGGCGTCGCGGGGGGCGGTGCTGGACATGGCGGTACCTCGTTCGGGTCGGTCGGCACAGTGACTTGCGTGTACACACACACTAATACTGTGTGCGCGCACACGCAAGGAAGTACGATGCGGTCATGACGCGCGCCGAGCTCTCCCTGGGGCCCCTGTCCGACCAGGACCACGCCTTCTACGGCCTGGTCTGGGCGGGCACCACGCTGGCCGCGCACGTGGACCGCGAGCTGACCCGCACCCACGGCCTGCCGCTGTCCTGGTTCGAGGTGATGCTCTGGCTCAACGGCCAGGCCGAGCCGGTGGCCGCCTCGGACCTCGGCGCCCGCACCATGCTCAGCCGCAGCCAGGTCTCCCGGGTGGTGGACGCGCTCGCCGCCCGCGGCCTGGTCGCCCGCAGCCCCTCCCCCTCCGACGCCCGTTCGGTGCGGATCGCCCTGACCGAGCACGGCCGGCGGACCTTCGCCGAGGCGGACGCGGCCCGCCGGGAGATCCTCCGGCCGGTGTTCGGCGGACTCCTGGACGAGACGGACATCCAGGCCCTGGAGACCGTCTGGCGCAAGCTCAAGCAGCCCTACGCCGGGAAGCGGCCGGACGGCCCGGCCCAGGCCGGGAACTGACGCAGGGGCGCGCGGAGGGCCGCCGCGCCCTCCCCGTGCCCCGGCGGGCGCTCGCGCCGGGGCGACCGACCGCGACCCGGGCTCCGGGCGGACACATGTCCCGACCGTTCCGGCGGGCTCCGGGCAGGGCCGCCCGACCGTGCGTCACCGAACCTCCGGTGCAGGTCGCGGACGGTTCCGGCACGCGCCGCATGCGGTTCCCGACCGCAGCCCCCAAGTCAACCGTGATGATTGTGTGATGCTCGGTATGCAGGCTTGTTATTGAGCTGTTGATCCCTCTAATCTCCCAGGCAGCCCGCCGCTGCGGGCGCCCGGAACGCGGCACGCCCAACCCTGCCCACCGCGCCACCGGGACGACCGGACACCCTGGGCAGGGGCGGGGGACCCAGGTTATTGCGCCGACCCCCATCGGCTCGGGGTGAAGCCGCGCCCAGCGCGGCCGGGCCACCTCCCGGCCCGAACCCGACAGCTCACCTCGCAGGCGTGCGGAGAGGGATAACTGATGGTGTTTTCGGGTTCCGGGCGTCACCGCCGTCCCACCCAGGCCGACCGCGCCGTCGCGGCCGCCGGCGTCGCCGGGGTCGGCCTCGCGCTCCCGCTGCTCACCGCGACCGGCGCGCACGCGGCACCGGCCGTGACGCCGGACACCTGGCAGGCGGTCGCCCAGTGCCAGACCGACGGGGACTGGCACGGCAACCCCGGCACCGGCACCTACGGCGGCCTCGGCCTGACCCTGCGGACCTGGGCCGCGTACGGCGGCGACGAGTTCGCCGCGCAGCCCGACCACGCCACCCCGCAGGAGCAGATCATCGTGGCCGAGCGGCTGCTCGCGGCCCGCGGCTCCAGCCTGTGGCCGACCTGCGGCCCGGCGGCCGGCCTGCCCGCCCCGGTGGCCGACACCCCGCCCGCCGCCGACCCGGCCGTGCCCAGCCTCGACGCCTCCACCCCGGTCCGGGGCGACGGCGGGTACGTCCCGCACTTCGTCCTGCCGTACCTGGAGCCCTCCGCGACCCCCGCCGTCCCCGGGACCACCGGGACCACCGGGACCACCGGCGAGCTGCCGCCCGCCGCCCCCGCCCAGCCCGGCGGCCTGCCGACCGACCTGCCCGGCGCCACGGCGCCCGGCACCACCCCGGTCGACCCCACCACGGCCGCCCCGGTCACCCCGGCCCCGACCCCGGACCCGGGCACCACCCCGGCGCCCGGCACCGGCACCGCCGCACCCACCACCTCCCCCAGCCCGGACGCCACCACCTCCCCCGGCACGGGCCTGCCGGTGCCGGGCGCCTCCGGCACCACCGCACCCGCCACCGGCGGCCAGCCGGCCACCCCGGACCCGGCCGCGGCGGCCGCCACCACCACGCCCGCCGCCGCCACCACCCCGGCGCCCGCGACCACCTACACCGTCGCCCCGGGCGACACCCTCTCCACCATCTCCAACAACCTGACCCTGGGCGGCTGGCAGCACCTCTACGACCACAACTCCCCCACGGTCGGCACCAACCCCGACCTGATCCACCCCGGACAGGTGCTCACCCTCCCCTGACCGGCCGGGGCCCGGCCCCGGCCGGCCCCACCCGAACCCCGCACCGGAGCACCGGGCACGGGCCTGGCAGACTGCTGCCGACGGCCCGTGCCCGAACGATCCCAGCCGAGGTTCCATGCAGTCCCTGCTCGCCGGTTTCGCCCCGATCTGGGTCCTCACCGCCGTCGGCCTGCTGATCGCCCGGACCGGCCTGCTCGGGGAGCAGGCCGAGACGGTGCTCGGGCGGTTCGTCTTCCATGTGGCCATGCCCGCCGCGCTGTTCACCATGCTCGCCGGGGCGCGCCCGGCGGGTCTGGTGGGCTCCGCGATGCTGGCCTTCGCCGCGGGCACGGTACTCACCGCCGGGCTGGGCTTCCTGGCGGGCCGGCTGCTGTTCCGCCGGGCCCCGGCCGACCAGGCGATCAGCGGGATGGCGGCGGGCTACGTCAACTCGGCCAACCTCGGCATCCCGGTGGCCGTCCAGGTGCTCGGTGACGCCTCGTTCGTGGCCCAGATCCTGCTGTTCCAGGTCCTGCTGGTGTCCCCGGTGATCCTCGCCCTGCTCGACGCGGGCACCGCGCGGGCCCGCGCGGCGGCCGGTGCGGGAATGCCGGGCGGCGCCGGGGCGGCGGCGCCCGGCCCGCTGCGGCGGCTGCTCACCATGCCGGTCCGCAACCCGGTCATCCTGGCCTCGGCCCTCGGCGTACTGGTCTCCGCCGCGGGGTGGCGGCTGCCGCCGTTCCTGGCCCGGCCCGGCGAACTGCTCGGCGCCGCGGCCGTCCCGACCGCCCTGCTCACCCTCGGCATGTCGCTGCACGGCCGCCGGGCCGGGGCCGGGCCCGGGCTGCGCGCGGAGGTCGGCGTGGCCGTGGTCCTGAAGACGCTGGTCCAGCCGCTGGTCGCGCTGGCGGTCGGCGGTCCGCTGCTGCACCTGCCCCGCCATCAGCTGCTGGCCGTGGTGCTCTGTTCGGCGCTGCCGACCGCCCAGAACGCCTTCGTCTACGCCCGTGAGTACGGGCTGAGCACGGCCGTGGCCCGGGACTCGGTGCTGTCCTCGACGCTGGTGTCGATGGGCACGCTCTCCCTGGTGTACCTGGCCCTCGGCCCGACGCACTGAGCCGGGCACCGCCCCGGACGGCGGGGACCCGCCTTCTTGACGAAACCATGACACTGACGGACCATCATGCTGGCGCGCGCCGCACCTCCTCCCTGTTCCGTCCCTACGGATCCCCCACCGGAGGACAGTCATGCGACTGCCCAGTCGAGGGAAGCCCGCCGCGGCCACCGCCGTCCTGCTGGCCCTCGCCCTCGCGTCACCGCTCACCACCCAGGCCGCCGCGCACCCGGTGGCCGCCGGGTCCGCCGTCGGCGCGGACACCGCCCGGCAGTACGTCCTCGACGGCCCGCGGACCGTCGCCGAGCGCACCGCCATCGCCGCCACCGGCGCCTCCGTCGACGCCGTCCGCAGCGACTCCGTGGTGGTCACCGCCACCGCCGCCGAGGCCGGCCGGCTGCGGGCGCTCGGCTGGTCCGCCACCGTGCTGCCCGGGCCGCAGGACGGCGACGGCGGCGCCCGGGAGCCGGCGGCCGCCACCCCGTACGACTTCCCGTCCGCGGACTCCGGCTACCACAACTACGCCGAGGCCACCGCCGACATCGACGCCGTGGTCGCCGCCCACCCCGACATCATGAGCAAGCGGGTCATCGGCACCTCGTACGAGGGCCGGGCGATCGTCGCGATCAAGATCAGCGACAACGTCGGCACCGACGAGAACGAGCCCGAGGTGCTGTTACCGCCCACCAGCACGCCCGCGAGCACCTCACCGTCGAGATGGCGCTCTACCTGCTGCACGAGTTCGGCGACAAGTACGCCACCGACAGCCGGATCGCGAACGCCGTCAACAGCCGCGAGATCTGGGTGGTGCCGGACCTCAACCCGGACGGCGGCGAGTACGACATCGCCACCGGCCGCTACCGCAGCTGGCGCAAGGACCGCCAGCCCAACCCGGGCAGCAGCAGCGCCGGTACCGACCTCAACCGGAACTGGAACTACAAGTGGGGCTGCTGCGGCGGCTCCTCCGGCTCCACCTCCAGCGAGACCTACCGGGGCAGCGCCGCGGAGTCCGCCAAGGAGACCAAGGTGGTCGCCGACTTCGTGCGCAGCCGGGTGGTCGGCGGCAAGCAGCAGATCACCGCGGCGATCGACTTCCACACCTACAGCCAGCTGGTGCTCTGGCCGTTCGGCTGGACCACGGCCAACACCACCACCGGCATGACCGCCGACGAGTACAACACCTTCGCCACCCTCGGGCGCACCATGGCCGGCACCAACGGCTACACCCCCGAGCAGTCCAGCGACCTGTACATCACCGACGGGGCGATCGACGACTGGCTGTGGGGCACCCAGCGGGTCTTCGCGTACACCTTCGAGATGTACCCGGGCCCGAACGGCAGCAGCGGCTTCTACCCGCCCGACGAGGTGATCGGACGGGAGACCAGCCGCAACCGGGAGGCCGTGCTGCGGCTGGTGGAGACCGCCGACTGCGTGTACCGGGCGATCGGCAAGCAGCAGCAGTACTGCGGCATCGCGACCTGAGCGGCGCCGCTCCGGACGGGCCCTGCGCGGGCCCGCCCGGGACGGCGGCCGTCAGGAGCGGCGGCCGGTCAGGAGCGCACCGGGCGCCGGGCCGGCTGCTCGCGCTCGCCGAACAGCCGGTGGTAGGCGGCAAGGTGGCGCGGGTCGGCCAGCAGGAACGGTAGGTCGGTCGGCACCATGTGGCGGATCACCAGCATCGGCAGCGGACTGCGCAGCGGCCGGAAGTCCGGGTTCCACAGGCCCGGCTGGTCCGGCGGCAGGTCGTGGAACTGGCCCAGCATCAGGCCGTCCTCGACGAAGGCGGTCTTCAGCTCCAGCTGGGTGCGGTCGACGAGTTCGGGTGCCTCGGCGGTCGGCAGGTCGGGGAAGACGATCAGGATGGTGGTGAACTGCGCCCGGGCGCCGCCGGGCGGCGCCAGCCGCAGGAACCAGTCCCGGTACAGCGCGACCGCCTCCGCCACCGGGCGGCGCCCGGCCGGCCGGCCCGGGCGGACCGCCAGGTGGAACCGCTCGTCGCGCAGCGAGGCGCCGACGAACGGGCAGACCGGCCCGGTGCGGCCGAGGTCGGGGTGCGGCTCGGTGAGGTAGGCGCGGGCCCAGTCCAGGACGGCGCGCAGCGCACCCGCGTGGGCCGCGGCGGCCGCCGGGAGGGCGGGGCCGCCGACGGCCGGTTCCAGGTCGGCGGCGGTCAGCAGGAACAGGTCCGGTCTGGTGGGGTGGGTGAGCATCAGGAGTCCCGCGGGTCGGCCGGGCGGGCGCCGGTCGGCCGCCCGGAGTCCGGAAGTGAGTCGTCGGCCTCGCGCAGCGGCCGGTACCCGTAGCCCGCGGCGGTCCAGGCCAGCGCGGCGAGGCCGGTGAGCACCACGACGGCGGCCATGCCGCGTCCCGGGCCGGTGCCGAGCACGGCGCCGATCAGGGTGCCGGGCAGGGTCGCGGGGTCGCGCAGCAGCGGTTCGAAGACGTGGTCGGTGAGCGGGCCGGTGACCAGGTAGCCGAGCGGCATCACCAGCCGGGCCAGCATCAGGCAGGTGGCGAGCACCCGGCCCTGGAGGTCGAGGCCGACCTTGAGCTGGACCAGGGCCAGCCAGTGGGCGTTGATCAGGGCCGCGCAGACGCCGATGCCGAACATGCCGGCGGTCGGGAAGAACGCGGTCGGGCGCAGGCCGATCACCACCGCGGAGGCGGCGAACAGCCCGACGAAGGCGATCATGCCGGCGGCCCGGCGGCGGGTGCCGCCCCAGAGCGCCATCAGGGCGCTGCCGGCGAGCAGTCCGGCGCCCTGGGCGGCGAGCACCACGCCGAGGGTGGCGGGTGAGCCGAAGGCCAGGACCAGCGGGGTGACCAGGACCGTCACCACGCCGCCGAGCGCGTTGGCGACGGCGAAGAAGACGGCGAGGGCGATCAGGCCGCGGCGGCGGGCCAGGAAGCGCCAGCCCTCGGTGATCTCGCGCAGCAGCGGCCCGTCCCGGCGGACGAAGCCGAGGTCGGGGAAGCGGACCACCAGCAGGGTGGTGAGCGAGATCGCGAAGGAGGCCACGTCCAGCCACACCACGGTGGCCAGGCCGACGGCCACCGCCAGGGCGCCGCCGAGGAGTTGGGCGAACAGGGTGCCGGTGGCGGTGCCCAGGCCGACCACGCCGTTGGCCTGGCCCAGGTAGCGTTTGGGGGTGAGCTGGGTGACGGCCGCGAGGTAGGCGGGCTGCCGGAAGGCGGTGGCGACGGCTCCCACGATCACCACCGCGTACAGCTGCCACAGCCGCAGGGACCCGGTGGTGAGCAGGGCGGCGGCGGCCGCGCCGGCGCCGAGGGCGGCCAGGTCGCAGCCGATCATCACCCGGCGGCGGTCGTAGCGGTCGGCGACGGCGCCCGCGATCGGCGCCGCCAGGATGGCCGGGAGCAGCGCGAACGCGGCGATGGCGGCGAAGGCGGTGACGGCGCCGGTGGTGCGGTAGGCCCACAGGCCGAGGGCGAAGGTGGACAGTCCGGTGCCGACCAGCGAGACCAGTTGGCCGAGGGTGACGGTGAGGAAGGCGGTGAGCCGGGCGGGCGGCGGCACCTCGGGCGGTTCGGCCGGTCCCTCCGCGCGCCGCCAGCGTTCCACCCGTTGCCGCAGCAGGTCGGCGAGGGCGGGTTCGCGCTGGAAGAAGTGGCCGGCGCCGGGGACCACGGCGGTGTCGACGGCGGAGCCGTAGGCGGCCCATTCGTGGGCGCGTTCGCGGTGGAACTCGGTGACCTTGTCGCGTTCGCCGACCACCACCAGGACGGGGGTGGGGCCGGCCGTGGCGGGGGCGCCGTAGAAGCGTTCGGCCTCGACGGCGTCGTGCCGCACGGCCGCGGCCAGCAGCCGGCGTTCCGGTTCGGGGAGGTCCTCGGCGAGGCCGCCGAGGGCGCGCAGGCCGTCGGTGAGGGCGCGGTCGGACTGCCGGCGGCCGGGGGCGAGGCGGGCCAGGCGGCCGAGCGGGCCCGGCAGTTCGGCGGTCGGGAAGGCCGCGCCGACGACCAGGCCGAGGACGGGGTGGCCGGCGGCGCGCAGTTCGGCCTCGATCGCGGTGGCGAGGGCGGCGCCGACGCAGTGGCCGTACAGGACCACCGGGCCGGGGCGTTCGCGCAGGATCCGCTCGGCGCAGCGGCGGGCGAGGCCGGCGGCCGCCTCGGCGCTCTCCTCCAGGTGGGCCGGGTCGCGGCCGGGCGGCTGGACGGCGTACAGGGCCCAGCCGTCGGGCAGCCGTTCGGCGAGGTCGCGGTAGACGATGGCGCCGGCGCCGCCGAACGGGACGGCGAGGACGGTGACCTCGGCCTGGTCGGCGGTGGTGCCGGTCATCCGGTGGATCAGGTCGGCGGTGCGGCCGGGCCCGCCGAGGCGGGCGGCGAGGGCGCGGACGGTGGGGTGGCCGAACAGGTCGAGGACGGAGAGCTCGGGGTCGATCCGGCGGACCGCGCGGACGGCGCGCATGGAGTCGCCGCCGGCGGCGAAGAAGTCCTCGTCGAGGCCGACCGGCCGTTCCAGGACGTCCTGGAAGACGGCGGCGACCAGGGCTTCGGCGGGGGTGGTGGGGGTCGCGGCCGGGCCGCCGGGGGTCGCCTCGGGCGGGGCGGGCAGGGCGGCCCGGTCGAGCTTTCCGGCGGGGCTGAGCGGCAGTTCGTCGATGGTGGCGAGCCGGGCGGGCACCAGGTGGGCGGGCAGGCGGCGGCGCAGCCAGGCGGTGACCTCGGTGAGGTCGACCGGCCCGGTGGTGACCAGGTGGCCGACCAGCCGGGGCTCGCCGGCCCGGTCGGGGCGCAGGACGACGGCGGCGCGGCGGATCCCGGGGTGTTCGGCGAGGACGGCTTCGATCTCGCCGGTCTCGATCCGGTGGCCGCGGAGTTTGATCTGGCCGTCGGCCCGTCCCAGCAGCAGGAGTTGGCCGTCGGCGCGGTGGCGGGCGAGGTCGCCGGTGCGGTAGAGGCGGCCGGGTCCGAAGGGGTTGGGGACGAAGGCGGCGGCGGTCAGGTCGGGCCTGCGGTGGTAGCCGTGGGCGAGGCCGGCGCCGCCGAGGTACAGGTCGCCGACGGCGCCGACCGGGACCGGGCGCAGGCGGTCGTCGAGGACGTACGCGGTGGTGTTGGCGAGCGGGCGGCCGACGGTGATCTCGCCGTCGTCGTCGATCCGGCGGGCGGTGGCCCAGACGGTGGCCTCGGTGGGGCCGTAGAGGTTCCACAGGGCGCCGACCCGCGGGCGCAGGGCGGCGGCGAGGTCGGTGGGCAGGGCCTCGCCGCCGCACAGGGCGGTGAGCCGCGGGCCGCCGCTCCAGCCGGCCTCCAGCAGCAGGCGCCAGGTGGCGGGGGTGGCCTGCAGGCAGGTGGCGCCGCTGTCGGCGATCCGGCGGGCGAGGGCGGCGCCGTCGCGGACGGTGGTGCGGTCGGCGAGTTCGACCCGGGCGCCGGTGACCAGCGGCAGCCACAGTTCCAGGCCGGCGATGTCGAAGGAGAGGGTGGTGATGGCCAGCAGGACGTCGTCGGGGCCGAAGCCGCCGAGGGTGCGGCGGATCGCGCCGAGCAGGTTGGCGAGGGCGCGGTGCGGGACGGCGACGCCCTTGGGGCGGCCGGTGGAGCCGGAGGTGTACAGCAGGTAGGCGGTGCGGTCGGGGTCGGGTGCGGGCAGCGGTACGGGCGGGGCCGCCGGGGTGGCGGGGCCCGGGCCGGGGGTGTGCAGGGCGAGGACCGGGCCGTCGAAGGGGACGCCGGGCAGGGCGGTGCCGTCGTCGGTGAGCAGGGCGGCGGCGCCGGAGTCGGCGAGCATGTGGGTGAGCCGCTCGGCGGGGTAGTCGGGATCGAGCGGCAGGTAGGTGCCGCCGGCCCGCAGCACGGCGAGCAGCGCGACCGGCAGCCGGGTGGTGCGGTCGGCGGCGACGCCGACCACGGTCTGCGGTCCGACGCCGTGGGCGGCGAGGGTGCGGGCCAGGGCGTCGGCCTGCCGGTCGAGTGCGGCGTAGTCGAGGGTGCGGGTGCCGTCGCCGACGGCGGTGGCGTGCGGGGTGCGGGCGGCCTGGGCGGCGATCTGCTCGGGCACGGTGGCGGTGGGCAGGTCGGCGGCGGTGTCGTTCCACGCGGTGAGGACGCGGTGCGTCTCGGCGGCGTCGGCGAGCGGCAGGTCGGCGAGGGCGGTGTCGGGGTCGGCGGCGACGGCCCGCAGCAGGGTGGCGAAGTGGCCGGCCAGCCGTTCGGCGGTGGCGGGGGCGAGGACGTCGGCGCTGTACTCCAGGGCGCCGGTGAGGCCGTCGGGCTGCTCGACCAGGATCAGCGAGAGGTCGAACTTGGCGACGCCGGTGGGGCCGTCGGCCGCGGTGGCGGTCAGTCCGGGCAGCCGCCAGACCGGGGCGGGCATGTTCTGCAGGGCGAACATGGTGGAGAACAGCGGCGTGCGGGCCGGGTCGCGGACCGGCGCGAGCTGCTCGACCAGCCATTCGAAGGGCACCTCGGCGTGGCCGAAGGCGGCCACGCAGGTGTCCCGGACGGCCCGCAGGTGCTCGCGGAAGGTCAGGCCGGGGCGCGGCCGGCCGCGCAGCGGCAGCATGTTGACGAAGAAGCCGACCAGGTCGTCGGCGTCGGGGTGGTGCCGGCCGGCCACCGGGACGCCGACCACCAGGTCGTCGGTGCCGGCGTACCGGGCGAGCAGCACCTGGTAGGCGGCGAACAGCGTCATGAAGGCGGTGGCGCCCTCGGCCCGGCCGATCCCCAGCAGGGGTGCGGAGACCTCGGCGGGGACGGTGAGGGGGACGGCGCCGCCGGTGTGGGTCGGGCGGGCGGGCCGGGGCCGGTCGGCGGGCAGCTCGAGGAAGGGCGGTGCGCCGCGCAGCAGTTCGCGCCAGTGCGCGAGGCCCTCGGTGTGGTCGGTGCCGCGCTGCCAGGCGGCGTGGTCGGCGTACTGGACTCCGGGCGGCGGCAGCGGGGTGCCCGCGTACGCGGCGCCGACCTCGGCGGCGAACAGCGCGTACGACCAGCCGTCGAAGACGATGTGGTGGAAGGTCAGCAGCAGCAGGTGGGCGCGGTCCTCGGTGCGCAGCAGCCGGGCCCGCAGCAGCGGGCCGGCGGCGAGGTCGAAGCCGTGCCGGAACTCGGCGTCGACCTCGGTGCGCAGCCGTTCGGCGGGGGCGCCGCGCAGGTCGGTGACGGGCAGCGGGACGGGCGCGGGCGGCAGCACCCGGGGGGCGGGGGCGCCGTCGGCGGCGGGGAAGACGGTGCGCAGGCTGTCGTGGCGGGCGGCGGCCGCGGTGAGTGCGGCGGCGAGCGCGGGCACGTCGAGGTCGCCGTCCAGGCGCAGCGCGTACGGGAGGTTGTAGGCGGGGTTGCCGGGGGTGACCTGGTCGAGGAACCAGAGCCGCTGCTGGGCGAAGGAGACCGTGACCGGGCTGCCGGGGCGCAGCGGCGGGTGGGTGGTCGTGCCGGGGCGCAGCGCGGCGAGTTGCCGGGCGAGGCCGGCGACCGTGGGGTGGGCGAACAGGACGGGCAGTGCCACGGTGGTGCCGAGGTCGCGGCGCAGCCGGGAGACGGCGCGGGTGGCGAGCAGGGAGTGGCCGCCGAGGGCGAAGAAGTCGGCGTCGGCGTCGGTGACGGGGACGCCGAGCAGGTCGGTGTAGACGGCGGCGACGGCGCGTTCCAGCCGGGTGGCGGGCGGGCGGCCGGTGGTGGCGGGGGCCGGGGCGGCGGGCAGCGCGGCGCGGTCGACCTTGCCGTTGGCGGTCAGCGGCAGGGCGTCGAGCGGGACGAGTGCGGCGGGGACGAGGTGGGCGGGCAGCCGGGCGGCGAGCCGGTCGGCGAGGCCGTCCAGGGCCGCCGGGGCGTCGGCGACCAGGTAGGCGGTCAGCCGGCCGTCGGCGGCGAGGACGGCGGCGTCGGTGATGCCGGGTTCGGCGCGCAGGGCGGCCTCGACCTCGCCGGGTTCGACCCGGTAGCCGCGGATCTTGACCTGCCGGTCGGCGCGGCCGAGGAACTCCACGGTGTCGTCGGGGCGCAGCCGGACCCGGTCGCCGGTGCGGTATCGGCGGGTGCCGGTGTCCGGGTCGGTGGTGAAGCGTTCGGCGGTCCGCCCGGGGTCGCCGTGGTAGCCGCGGGTGACGGCGGGGCCGCCGATCCACAGTTCGCCGACGGCCCCGGGCGGGACGGGCCGGCCGTGGCGGTCCAGGATCAGCGCCTCGACGTGCGGCAGCGGGCGGCCGAGCGGCGGCGCGGGGGGCCGGTCTGCCGCGGGGTGGTCCGAGAGGACGTGGGTGAGGACGCCGACGGTGGTCTCGGTGGGCCCGTAGTGGTTGACGATCCGCAGGCCGGGTCGCAGGGCGGCGGCCCGGTCGACGAGCTCCCAGCCGGCCGCCTCGCCGCCGAGCACCAGGCAGCGGCGGGGCAGCAGGTCGGCCGGCCGGTCGGCGGTGAGCAGCGCGGCGAGCTGGGAGGGGACCAGTTTGAGCAGGTCGACGGGGTGGTCGGCGAGGGCGGCGGCGAGCGCGTCGGCGTCGGCGACCAGGGCGGGGTCGAGCAGCCGGACGGTGCCGCCGGCCCACAGCGCGCCGAACAGCATGGTGTGGCCGAGGTCGGCGGCGAGGGTGGAGCAGACGGCGTACTGCTCGGCGGCCGGCGCGGCGGCCGGGTCGGGGGTGAGTACCGGGGTGACGGCGGCCAGGTAGGCGGCGAGGCTGTCGTGGCCGACGGCGACGCCCTTGGGGCGGCCGGTGGAGCCGGAGGTGAACATCACGTAGGCGAGGCCGGGCTGCGGGGTGCCGTCGGCGCCGGTGCGGCGGACGACGGGGGCGTGGGCGGGCCCGGAGACCAGCAGGGCGGCGCCGGCCGCGGTGAGCAGTTCGCGCTGCCGGGCCTCGGGCAGGGCGGGGTCGACGGGGAGGTAGGCGGCGCCGGCCCGCCAGCAGGCCAGCACGGCGGTGAGGAAGCCGGTGCCGGGGGTGGCGTGGACGGCGACGACGGCGGCGCCGTGCAGCCGTCCGGCCAGGGTGCGGGCGGCCCGGTCGAGTCCGGCGTAGTCGAGGGTGCCGTCGGGGGCGTGCACGGCGGGCCGGTCGGGGTGGGTGCGGACCCCGTGGTCGAAGCGGTCCAGCACGGTGTCCCGGACGGGCTGCCACGGCGGGCGGGCCGCGGCCCGGTCGCCGTCGGGCAGCGGCAGCCGGTCGACGGGGGCGTCGGGGTCGGCGGCGAGGGCGGTGAGCAGCGCGCCGTACTGCCGCAGGAAGCGCTCGACCGACGCCCGGTCGAACAGGGCGGTGCGGTACACCGCGGTGATCTCGACGGTGGGGCCGCCGAGGTCCTCGGCGGACAGCGAGAGGTCGACCTTGGCGGTCCGGGGTTCGACGTCCTGGTGGGTGACGTCCAGACCGTCCAGGCGCAGCGGTACCCGGGGGACGTGGGTGGCCACCAACTGCACCTGGTAGAGCGGGTGGTGGCCGGCCTGCCGGGTGGTGCGGCCGACCAGCCGGTCGAACGGCAGCGCGCTGTTGGCGGTGTCGGCGAGGACCGACTCCCGGACCCCGGCGAGCAGGTGGCGGCCGGTCAGGCCGTCGGGGAAGCGGGTGCGCAGCACGATGGTGTCCAGGAAGCAGCCGAACACCTCGGGCACCTCGTCGCGGCCCGCGACCGGGGTGCCGACCAGGACGTCGTCGACCCCGGCGTAGCGGGCGCACAGGGCCTGGAAGGCGGCCAGCAGGACCATGAAGGTGGTGCACCGGGTCTCGGCGGCCAGGCTGCGCAGGGCGGCGGTGGCCCTCTCGTCGAGGGTGAAGCGCAGGGCGGCGCCGGCGTCGTCGGCGACGGCCTGCCGGGGGCGGTCGGCGGGCAGTTCGAGGACGGTCGGGGCGCCGTCCAGCCGCTGCTGCCAGTAGGCGAGTTCGGGTTCGTGGGTGAGGTGGCGCCGGGCGTGGGTGACGTCGGCGTAGCCGGTGGCGGGCGGCAGCGGGCCGCCGTGCTGCCAGGCGGCGGCGAGGTCGGCGGCCAGCAGGCCGACCGACCAGCCGTCGGCGGCGATGTGGTGCAGGCAGACCACCAGGACGTGGTCGTCGGGGGCCAGCCGGAGCAGTTCGGCGCGCAGCGGCGGGCGCAGGTCCAGGTCGAAGGGTTCGGCGATCGCGCGGCGCAGCGCCGCGTCGAGGCCGTCGGGCGCCTCGCGGACCGGCAGCGGGACGGGCGCCGGGTCGTCGACGACGGGGGTGGGCTCGCCGCCGTCGTCGGCCGGCACCGGGTAGCGGGTGCGCAGGATCTCGTGCCGGGCGGCGACGGCGGTCAGCGCGCCGGCGAGCCGCGCCGCGTCGAGCGGGCCGCGCAGCCGCCAGGCGACCGGGATGGTGTAGGCGGCGCTGTCGGGGTCCCAGCGGTGCAGGAACCACAGCCGCCGCTGGGCGCCGGAGAGCGGGGTGGCGCCGGGGGGCCTGGGCGGGAAGGCGGGGGCGGCGGCGGGGCGGCGGGCCCGGGCCCGGGCGAGCCGTTCGGCCAGGCGCTGTTCCAGGGTGGCCGCCGGGGGTTCCAGGGTGGTCATCCGAGGTCCTCGACAATCGCCTTCTCGACGGCGCCGGCGAGCGCGGCGATGGTGGGTTCGTCGAACAGGGCCCGGACCGGGAAGGGGATCTCGAAGCGGTCCCGGATCCGGGCGGCGACGGCGGCGGCGAGCAGGGACTGGCCGCCGATCGCGAAGAAGTCGTCGTCCACGCCGGGTTCGGTGCCGAGCACCTCGGTCCAGATCTCGACCAGGATCTCCTCGATCGGCCCGGCCGGGCCGCGCCGGGCGGCCTGCTGCCCGGGGAGGTCGCCGGGGTCGGGCAGGGCGCGCCGGTCGACCTTGCCGGTGCTGGTGCGGGGCAGGGCGGGCAGGGTGACGAAGGCGGTGGGGACGGCGTGGGCGGGCAGCCGGTCGGCGAGGAAGGCGCGGACGGCGGCCGGCGCGAGCGGCCCGTCGGCGGCGGGCGGGGCGGGGACGGCGGGGGCGTCGGCGGCGGGTACCAGGTGGGCGACCAGCCGCTCCCCCGCGACCGGGTGGCGCTGGACGGCGGCGGCGGCGTCGGCGACGGCCGGGTGGGCGCGCAGTGCGGCCTCGATGTCGCCGATCTCGACCCGGGCGCCGCGGACGTTGACCTGGTCGTCGTTGCGGCCGAGCAGGGCGATCCGGCCGTCGGGCAGCCAGCGGGCCAGGTCGCCGGTGCGGTACATCCGGCCGCCGCCGTCGGCGAACGGGTCGGGCAGGAAGCGTTCGGCGGTCAGGTCCGGGCGTCCGAGGTAGCCGCGGCCGACGCCCGCGCCGCCGATGTACAGCTCGCCGGGGACGCCGACCGGGACCGGGCGGTGGTGCTCGTCCAGCAGGTGGACCAGGGCGCCGGGGATCGGGTGGCCGACGGTGGGCCGCCCGCCGCCGGGGCGGCAGACGCCGACGGCGGTGGCGGTGGTGGCCTCGGTCGGGCCGTAGGCGTTGACGAAGTGCCGGCCCGGTGCCCAGCGGTCGACCAGGGCGGCGCTGCACGCCTCGCCGCCGACGGTGATCGCGCGCACGGACGGCAG
This sequence comes from Kitasatospora sp. NEAU-CNBT7, assembly GCF_057220535.1. NCBI lineage: Bacteria > Bacillati > Actinomycetota > Actinomycetes > Kitasatosporales > Streptomycetaceae > Kitasatospora > Kitasatospora sp. NEAU-CNBT7. Next base: position 106,536 of record NZ_JBXQQB010000005.1, read on the forward strand.
GTCGGTGTCGGGCAGTGCGGCGAGGACGGAGGCGGGCAGCACCAGGTTGGTGACGCCGTGCCGGCGGATCAGTGCGGCGAGGTCCTCCCCGGCCAGGTCCGCGTCGCCGCGGACCACCAGGGTGCCGCCGGTGGTGAGGGTCATGTAGACGTCGGAGATGGAGACGCTGAAGCCGAACGCGACGAACTGCAGCACGGTGGAGTCGGGCCGGACGTCGAACAGGTCGACCTTGGCGGCCACCAGGTTGGCCAGGCCGCCGTGGGTCAGCAGGACGCCCTTGGGGCGGCCGGTGGAGCCGGAGGTGAACATGATGTCGGCGGTGTCGTCGTCGCCGACCCGCACCGGCGGCCGGTCGGTGCGGCCCGGCTGGCGGGCGCCGAGGGTGGTGAGCGGCGCGGCGGTGAGCGCCCGCAGGCGTTCCGCGGTGCCGCCGGGTCCGTCGGTGCAGACCGCGAACGGCGGGGCGGCGTCGGCGAGCAGCTGCCGCAGCCGCTCGTCGGGGAAGGCCGGGTCGATCGGGACGTACACGCCGCCGGCCCGGTGCACGGCGATCATGGCGACCACCGAGTGGACCGAGCGGGGCAGGCAGACCGCGACCGGGGTGCCGGGGGTGAGGCCGTGTCCGGTCAGGGCGTGGGCGAGGCCGTTGACGGCCAGGTCGAGTGCGGCGTAGTCGAGGCTCTCGTCCTCGCAGACGACGGCGGGGCGGCTGGGCGGGCCGGCGATCCGGTCGTGCACCGGTCCGGGGCGGCGGGCGGGGGCGCCGCGGCCGAAGGCCAGCACCTGATCGCGTTCGGCGTCGGTGAGCAGCTCGATCGCGTCCAGGGCGGTCGCCGGGTCGGCGCCGGCGGCGGCGAGCACCCGCAGCAGCTGGTCGGCGAGCCGCTCGGCGAAGGCGGCGTCGAACAGGTCGGTGGCGTACTCCACCGCCAGCCGGTCCCGGTCGAGCACCACGGTGAGGTCGAACCGGCCGCGTTCGGCGGGGAGTTCGCCGTCGAAGCGGACGGTGGCACCGGGCAGCCGGACCTCGGTGAGCTCGGGCTGCTGGAGCACCAGCATCACCTGGAACACCGGGTGGTGGGCCCGCCGCCCGGCCGGCATCAGCTCCTCCACCAGCCGCTCGAACGGCAGCGCCCGGTGGGCGTACGCCCCGGCGGTGACCGCCCGGACCCGGTCGACGAGCTCGGCGAAGTCCGGCCGGCCGCCCAGGTCGACCCGGAGCGGCAGGGTGTTGACGAAGCAGCCGACGGCCGACTCGAAGGCGGCCCTGGGCCGGTCGCCGACCGGGGTGCCGACCACCAGGTCGCGCTGCCCGGTGCAGCGGTGCAGCACGGTCAGCAGGCCGGCCAGCAGCACCATGTACGGGGTGGCGCCGAGCCGCCGGGCGGTCCGGTCCAGGGTGCCGCGCAGCCCGGCCTGCAGGCGGCGGGCGGCGGTGGCGCCGCGGAAGCTGGGCTGCGGCGGGCGGGTCTCGCCGGGGGTGAGGTCGAGGAGCGGCGGGGCGCCGTCCAGGGTGCGGGTCCAGTACTCCAGCAGGGCGGGGTGCCGGTGCTGCTGGGCCTGTTCCCAGCGGGCCGGTTCGGCGGGGCCGGGGCCGGCCGGGCGGTCGGCGGGGCGGCGGCCCTCGGCCAGCGCCGGGTAGACCTCGGCCAGGTCGGCGAGCAGGATCTCCACCGAGCGCCCGTCGACGGCGATGTGGTGGACGGTCAGGCAGATCTCCCAGCGCCGATCGCCGGTCCGGGCCAGGGTGGCGCGCAGCAGCGGCGGGGCGGTCAGGTCGAACGGCCGGGCGGTCTGCGCGGCGAAGCGTTCGGCGGCGGAGCCGGGTGCGTGCCGCAGGTCGACCGTCTCGACCAGGTCGTCGGCGGTACCGGTCCAGGGCAGGACCCGCTGGCGCGGGCCGTCCGGGGTGTCGAGGTGGGCGGTGCGCAGCGCGGGGTGGCGGCGGACCAGTTCGGCGATGCTCTCGGCGAGGGCGCGCTCGTCGACGGCGGGGCCGGGCTGCGGGTCGGCGGTGACGGTGAGGCCGACCGAGACGTTGGAGATGGCCCGGTCGGGCGCGAACTGGTCGATGAACCAGTGCCGGGCCTGGGCCGAGCTCAGCGGGGCGTCGCCGTCGGCCGGCATCGGCGGTTCCAGCGGCTGTCCGGGGCCGTCGGCGCGCGCCGAGGCGTCCACGGTCCGGGCGAGGTCGGCGACCGTGCGGCGGCCGAACAGGTCGGCCGGGGCGAGGTCGGCGCCGCAGCGTTCGGCGATCCGGGCGACGATCCGCATCGCCCGCAGCGAGTGTCCGCCGAGTTCGTCGAACGGCTCGTCCACGCCGACCCGGAAGCCGAACACCTCCGACCAGATGTCCGCGAGCAGCGCCTCGGTGGGGGTGCGCGGTGGCGCCGCCGGGGGGCGTTCGCCGGCCGAGCGGGCCCGCAGCGCGGCCCGGTCGGTCTTGCCGTGGCCGGTCAGCGGCAGTGCGTCCAGGGCGTGCACGGCGGCCGGTACCAGGTGGGCGGGCAGCCGGGCGGCGAGGGCGCGGCGGACGGCGTCGGCCGCGGGGCCGTCGGGGGCGGGGACGTAGAACGCCCGCAGGCAGGGCTCGCCGGTGGCGTCCGGTCCGGCCACCACGGCGGCCGCCCGGACGCCCGGCAGGGCGCCGACCGCGGCCTCCACCTCGCCAGGCTCGACCCGGAAGCCGCGGATCTGCACCTGGTCGTCGGCGCGTCCGACGAACTCGTACGCGCCGTCCGGGCGGCGGCGCACCAGGTCGCCGGTCCGGTAGAGCCGGCCCGCGGCCGGGTCGGCGGTGAAGCGTTCGGCGGTGAGCTCCGGGCGGCCCAGGTAGCCGCGGGCCAGGCCCGCCCCGCCGAGGTACAGCTCGCCCACCTCGCCGTCGGGCGCCTCGGCGCCGGCCGCGTCGCGGACCAGGGCGGTGATCCCGGGCAGCGGGCGGCCGATGGCGGCCGGGCCGTCGCCGGGGTCGACCCGGCCGGAGAGCGCGACCACGGTGGACTCGGCGGGCCCGTAGTTGTCGACCAGGGTGAACGGCAGCCCGGCCGGGGGCCGGGCGGTGAGCCGGTCGCCGCCGGTGAGCAGGGTGCGCAGGGCGGTGGTGGCGGGCCAGGGCAGCGCGGTCAGGGCCTCGGCCAGCGGGGTGGCGGCGAACGCCAGGGTGATCCCGGCGTCGACCAGGAAGTCCCGCAGCCGGGCCGGGGAGCGCCGGTCGTGCTCGGTGGCGACCACCAGGGTGGCGCCCGCCGTCAGGTACGGCCACAGCTCCAGCACCGAGGCGTCGAAGCCGACCGCCGACAGCAGCGGGGTGCGGTCGCCGGGGCCGGGGGCGAAGGCGGCGTGCACCCAGCCCACCAGGTTCAGCAGGCTGCCGTGCTCGACGGCGACGCCCTTGGGGCGGCCGGTGGAGCCGGAGGTGTACACCACGTAGGCGAGGTCGCCGGGGGCCGGGGAGCCGGCCGGACGGCGGGGCGCGGCGGGGGTGCCGGCGGGGGTGCGGGCGGCGGTGACGGCGGCGGCGTCCAGCACCGCGGCCACGGCGGCGTCCGCGAGCATCAGCTCCCGGCGCTCGGCCGGGTAGGCGGGGTCGACCGGCAGGTAGCAGGCGCCCGCCCGCAGCACCGCGAGTGCGGCGACCACGTACTCGATCGAGCGCTCGCAGACCACCGCGACCGTGGCGCCCGGGCCCACGCCGGCTCCGGTCAGCCGCGCGGCCAGCGCGTCGGCCCAGTCGAGCAGGGCGCCGTAGGTGAGTTCCCGGTCACCCTGCAGCAGGGCGGTGCGGTCCGGGTCGGCGGCCGCGCGGGCCGCCACGAGCTCGGGCACAGTGGGCACGCGCACGTCCTTCTCCCGGCTGCGGGCACCACGGCGCGCAGCCTCCCCCCACCGACCCCAACGGCGGTGGCCGTCACAGCGGCCGGTGCACCTCGGTGAGTGCCCTGGCCCGGTCGAACAGGCACCGATAATCCCCGGCGGCCCGAACCAAGTCAATGAACTCCGCTGCCGGTCACGGCAGGTGACGGAGCGCCAGGGAAGGCCGGGCGGCGGTGACGGCCGGGGCGGATTTCCCGGCCGGAACCCCATCGGTGTTTTCAGCTGATCAGATCCATTCCACTATTCACCCGAGCTGACGCCCCTTTCCGTCGCCGCCCCGCCCGCCCCGCCCGTCCGGCCGCCCGCACGCCCCTGGCCTGCGACGCCGTCGCCACACGGCGCCGCCGGGACCGCTGCTCCCGGAAATCCCCGGAGACCGTTTCGCACACGGAACGTCACCGGCCGGGCCACGGGACCACCGCGCACCCGGCCGATTACCGCCGGTACCGGCACCGGCCCGCTACGGGCCGCCGCGGCCCGCGAACGGCCGCCACGCGCCGTCACCCCCTGTACACCCGGCGCCCGGCGGAGCCCCGGCCGCTAACCGGCGGTCAGGTGCGACCGGTGCACGGCCCGCACGCCATCCCCAGGAAAGCGGGGGGCCCCGGGCGTACGCTGAGGAGGTCCAGTCCCGTCCGTCCCTCCGTCACAGGATCAGGGGGTGGGAACGATGCAGGGTCCCCCCGGACACCACTCTCCGCCTCCGCCCGCCGCACCGTCGGTGGTCAGCTCCCGGGCCGGCGAGAAGGGCCTGAAGACCGGCGCCCTCGGCCTGGTCTCCTCGGTGGCGATCGGCCTGGCCTCCACCGCACCCGCGTACAGCCTGGCCGCCACGCTCGGCATCATCGTGGTCGGCGTGGGGCTGCAGGCGCCGATCATCACCATCCTGGCGTTCATCCCGATGCTGCTGATCGCCTACGCCTACAAGGAGCTCAACGCCTCCGACCCGGACTGCGGCACCACCTTCACCTGGGGCGCCCGCGCCTTCGGGCCGCGCACCGGCTGGATGGGGGGCTGGGGCATCGTGGCGGCCGACATCATCGTGATGGCCAACCTCGCCCAGATCGCCGGCGTGTACGGCTTCCGGCTGTTCGGCTTCGACGGCCTCGCCGAGAGCACCGTGTGGACCACCGTCGCCGGGGTCATCTGGATCATCGTGATGACCGCGATCTGCTACGTCGGCATCGAGATCTCCGCCGCCCTGCAGCGCTGGCTGCTGTGCATCGAGGTCGTGATGCTGGTGCTGCTGTCGGTGACCGCCCTGGTCAAGGTCTACGGCTCGCACCCCCCGGACACCGCGATCCACGTCTCCGCGTCCTGGTTCAACCCCTTCGCGGTCTCCTCCACCACCGCGTTCACCGCCGGCATCCTGGCCGCCGTGTTCATCTACTGGGGCTGGGACACCGCCGTCTCCGTCAACGAGGAGACCGCCGACGCCGCCCGTACCCCCGGACGCGCCGCCGTCATCTCCACCGTGCTCCTGCTGATCATCTACGCCCTGGTCTCCACCTCCGCCCAGGCCTTCGCCGGGATCGGCACCGAGGGCATCGGACTCGGCAACGAGGACAACTCCGGCGATGTGCTCTCCTCACTCGGCGCAGCCGTGTTCGGCAGCGCGGGCCTCGGCTGGTTCCTCACCAAACTGCTCATCTTCATGGTGCTGACCTCCTCCGCGGCCTCCACCCAGACCACCATCCTGCCGACCGCCCGGACCACCTTCTCGATGGCCGCGCACAAGGCCATCCCCCGCGAGTTCGCCCGGGTCCACCCCCGGCACCTCACCCCGACCTGGTCCACCGTCGGCATGGGCCTCGCCTCGATCGCCTTCTACGTCCTGCTCACCGCGATCAGCGGCAACGTCCTCGCCGACTCGATCGCCTCGGTCGGCCTCGCCATCGCCTTCTACTACGGCCTGACCGGCTTCGCCTGCGTCTGGTACTACCGCAAGGTGCTCACCCGCAGCGCCAAGGACTTCATCTTCAAGGGCGTCGCACCGCTGCTCGGCGGCCTGATGCTGCTCTACTTCTTCTGCTACGGCGCCTTCGACGTCTACGCCGACCCCGACTACGGATCCACCTCCATCGACCTGCCGATCTTCGGGCAGACCGGCGGGGTCACCGTGATCGGCATCGGCGCGCTGATCCTCGGCTTCCTGCTGATGCTCGTCCAGTGGGCCGTCCAGGGCTCCTGGTTCAGGCACCCGGACGTCCCGGTCAGCGCCGCCGACCCCTCCGACGCCCCGTGAGGCCGCGATGAGGATCCTGCTGGTGGGCGCGGGCGGCGTCGGCACCGCCGCCGCCCGGATCGCGGTCCGGCGCCCCTTCTTCGAATGCTTCGTGGTGGCCGACTTCGACCCCGCCCGGGCCGAGGCCGCGGTCGCCTCGCTGGCCGGCGAGGCCGGCGCGGAACGGTTCCGCCCGGCCACCGTCGACGCCTCCGACACCGCCGCCGTCACCGCGCTGCTCACCGAACACCGCTGCGACGTCCTGTTCAACGCCACCGACCCGCGGTTCGTGCTGCCGCTGTTCGAGGCCGCGCTGGCCGGGCGGGCGCACTACCTCGACATGGCGATGTCGCTGTCCCACCCGCACCCCGAACGCCCCTACCAGGAGTGCGGGATCAAACTCGGCGACGGCCAGTTCGCCCGGGCCCGCGCCTGGGAGGACGCCGGGCTGCTGGCCCTGTGCGGCATGGGCGTCGAACCCGGCCTCTCGGACGTCTTCGCCCGCTACGCGGCGGACGAACTCTTCGACACCATCGACGAGATCGGGGTCCGCGACGGCGCCGACCTGACCGTCGACGGGTACGACTTCGCGCCCTCGTTCTCGATCTGGACCACCATCGAGGAGTGCCTCAACCCGCCGGTCGTCTTCGAGTCCGGACTCGGCTGGTTCACCACCGAACCCTTCAGCGAGCCCGAGGTGTTCGACTTCCCCGACGGCATCGGGCCGGTCGAGTGCGTCAACGTCGAGCACGAGGAGGTCCTGCTGATCCCCCGCTGGATCGACGCCCGCCGGGTCACCTTCAAGTACGGCCTCGGGCAGGACTTCATCGAGGTGCTCAAGACGCTCCACCGGCTCGGCCTGTCCGCCACCGACCCGGTCACCGTCCCCGCCGCACACGGGCCGGTCGGGGTCTCCCCCCGCGACGTGGTCGCCGCCTGCCTGCCCGACCCGGCCACCCTCGGCGACCGGATGCACGGCAGGACCTGCGCCGGCACCTGGGTCCGCGGCGCCAAGAACGGGCAGCCGCGGCAGGTGTACCTGCACCACGTGGTGGACAACGCCTGGTCGATGCGCGAGTACGGCTCGCAGGCCGTGGTCTGGCAGACCGCGGTGAACCCGGTCGTCGCCCTCGAACTGCTCGCCACCGGCGCCTGGGCCGGCGCCGGCGTCCTCGGCCCCGAAGCCCTGCCGCCCCGCCCGTTCCTGGACCTGCTCACCGCCTACGGCTCCCCCTGGGCGCTGCGCGAGGAGACCCCCCGCGCCGCCGCGGCCTGACCGGCCCGCGGGCCGCCCCCGGCCGGGCCCGCGCCCAATTGGCCACGGACGTTCGCCTGTACGAAAGATCCCCGTGGTCAGTCGCACGCCCCGAGGGGACACAACGTTGGCATGCGAGTCGCCATCGTCACCGAGTCCTTCCCCCCCGAGGTCAACGGCGTCGCCCACAGCGTGCTGAGGACAGCGGAGCACCTGGTCCGCCGCGGCCACGAACCGTTGGTCATCACCCCGGCCCCGGCCAGGGGCGCCCACTGCCCGCCGCACTCCTTCGGCCCGGACTCGACGCCGCTGCCGGTGGTCCGGGTGCCGTCGATCCCGCTGCCGGGCTACCCCCAGGTCCGGGTCGCGCTGCCGAGCAGGCGGCTGGCCGAGGCCGTCGCCGACCACCGGCCCGACCTGGTGCACCTGGCCAGCCCGTTCGTGCTCGGCGCGCGCGGCGCGAAGGTGGCCGAACGGCTCGGCCTGCCCAGCGTGGCCGTCTACCAGACCGACCTGGCCGGGTACGCCCAGGCGTACCGGGTGGGCCGGGGCATCGGCTCCGCGCTCGCCTGGGCCCGGATCCGGGCGGTGCACGGCGCCGCCACCCGCACCCTGGCACCCTCCACCCCGGCCGCGCAGGACCTCACCGCCCACGGCGTCCCCCGGGTCCGGCTGTGGCCGCGCGGCGTGGACTCGGTCCGCTTCCACCCCGCCCACCGCGACGAGGCACTGCACCGCACCCTGGCCCCCGGCGGCGAACTGCTGATCGGCTACGTCGGCCGGCTCGCCCCCGAGAAGCGGGTCGACCTGCTGGCCGGCGCCTGCGAACTGCCGGGCGTACGGGTGGTGGTGATCGGCGACGGCCCCAGCGCCCCCGCACTCAAGGCCGCCATGCCCAAGGCCCTGTTCCTCGGCCGCCGGACCGGCGCCGAGCTCGCCCGCTACTTCGCCACCCTGGACCTGTTCGTGCACACCGGTCCGCTGGAGACGTTCTGCCAGACCATCCAGGAGGCGATGGCCAGCGGCGTCCCCGTGGTCGCACCCGCCGTCGGCGGCCCGCTCGACCTGGTCGGCCACCACCGCACCGGCCTGCTGGTCCCGCCCCGGGACACCGCCGCCGTCACCCGCGCCGTCGCCGAACTGGCCGCCGCCGGCCCCGAGGTCCGGACCGGCTACGGCCGGGCCGGCCGCGCCGACGTCACCGCCCGCACCTGGGAGGCGGTCGGCGACCTGCTGCTGCGCCACTACACCGAGGCCATCGCCGAGCACCACGGCGGCCCCGTCCAGGCCCTCCACCCGGCGGCCGGCACCCCCGCCACCGTGCCCGCGCCCACCGGCCAGATCCCCGCGCAGGCATCCGCCGGCACCCAGCTGCCCGAGGAGCTCCCGGCATGACCCCGCCGCACGACGGGCTGCGGATCGTCCGGGTGGCCAACTTCGTCACCCCGGTCTCCGGCGGCCTGCGCACGGCCCTGCGCCACCTCGGCGAGGGCTACCTCGCCGCCGGCCACCACCCGGTCCTCCTCGTCCCCGGGCCGCGCGCCGCCGACGAGTGGACCTCCCAGGGCCGGGTCATCACCCTGCCCGGCCGGCCGATCCCCGGCAGCGGCGGCTACCGGCTGCTCACCGACCGGCGCGCCGTCGCCCGCACCCTGGCCGGCCTGGCCCCCGACCGGCTGGAGGTCTCCGACCGCACCAGCCTGCGCTGGACCGGCGCCTGGGCCCGGGCCCACGGCGTCCGGTCGGTGATGGTCTCGCACGAGAGCGCCACCGGACTGCTCGGCACCTGGGGCCTGCCGCCCGGCCCCGCCCGCACCCTCGCCGACCGGCTCAACACCAGGACCGCCCGGGCGTACGACACCGTGCTGTGCACCACCGCCTGGGCGGCCGCCGAGTTCGAACGGATCGGCGCCGCCAACCTGGTCCAGGCACCGCTCGGCGTCGACCTCGAGCAGTTGCACCCCGACCGCCACGACCCCGAGGTCCGGGCCCGCTACGCCGACCCCGGACAGGTCCTGCTGGTGCTCTGCTCCCGGCTGTCCCCCGAGAAGAAGCCCGAACGGGCCGTCGAGGCGCTCGCCGTCCTGCGGCGCCGCCACCGGATCCCCGCCGTCCTGGCCGTCGCCGGCGCCGGGCCGCTGCGCCGCCGGCTCCAGGCGCGCGCCGCCGAACTGCGGGTCCCCGTCCGGTTCCTCGGGCACCTCGGCACCCGCGCCGAGGTCGCCGCGCTGCTCGCCGCCGCCGACGTCGCCATCGCGCCCGGGCCGGTGGAGACCTTCGGGCTGGCCGCCCTGGAGGCGCTCGCCTGCGGCACCCCGGTGGCCGTCAGCCGCTCCTCGGCGCTGCCGCCGATCGTCGGACCGGCCGGCCTCGCCGCGGCCGACACCGGCGAGGCCTTCGCCACCGCCGTCCGCGACCTGCTCGAGCGGCCGGCCGCCGAACGCCGCGCCGCGGCCCGCGCCAGGGCCGAACACTTCGGCTGGGACTCCGCGGTCGCCGCCTTCCTCGCCGCCCACCGGGTACCGCTGCCGGCGGACGCCGCGCAGGCCGCGCCATGACCGCGGCGGTCCGGTTCACCGCCCTCGGCGACTCCGTCACCGAGGGCGTGGGCGACCCCGTCGCCGACGGCTGGCGCGGCTGGGCCGCCATGCTCGCCCCCAGCCTCTCCCCCGGCCCGGTCGAGTTCCGCAACCTCGCCAACAGCGGCGCGCTCAGCCACGACCTGACCGCCGTTCAACTGCCCGCCGCCCTCGCCCTGCGGCCCACCCACGCCGCCGTCCTGATCGGCGGCAACGACACCCTGCGGGCCGGCTTCGACATCGCCCGCACCGCACGCCACCTCGACACCGCCCTCGCCGCACTGCGCGACCAGGGCGCCGTCCTGCTGACCGCGTGCCTGCCCGACCCCGGGCGGCTGCTGCGGCTCCCGCCACCGCTCGCCCGGCCGCTCGCCCGCCGGATGCGGGCCGTCAACACCGTCGTGCACGCCCTCTCGCTCCGGTACGGCGCCGCCCACCTGCACCTCGCCGACCTGCCCTGGCTCACCGAACGCGCGCTGCTCAGCGTCGACCGGCTGCATCCCAGCGCGGCGGGGCACCACCGGATCGCGCGCGAGTTCCACGCCCTGCTCACCGCCGGCGGCGGGCAGCTGGGGGACGCCCCGGCGGCGAGCCTGTCCGCGGCGGCGCCCGGGTTCGTCGCCGACCTGCGCTGGATGGCCACCCAGGGCACCCGCTGGGTCGCCGCCCGCTGCACCGACCTCCTCCCCGGCCTGCTCCTCCTCGCCACCCGCGAGACCCGCCACCTCCTCCTCGGCACCTCCGCCCGCCTCGACACCGAAGCCACAGCCGCCACCGCAGCAGCCCTCCGCAGCGCGGCCACCTGCGCGCAGCGGTACGGCAACGGCGCAACGGCCACCCCACCCCCCAAGGCAACCCACGGCACCACCTCAGGGGCGCGAGGAACTGCGCGCAGCGGCAGGCATCCCACCTGAACAACGGCAACGGCGCCGCCCTGGAGCCGCGCCCCGGCACCACCTCAGGGGCGCGAGGAACTGCGCGCAGCGGCAGGCATCCCACCGGAACAACGGCAACGGCGCTGCACCCACCCCACCGTCGCCGACCCCGCACCCGCTACCTCCCGCCCTCGCGCAGTTCCCCGCGCCCCCAAAAAACAACCCCGCGCCCCCAGAAGCAGCCCCGCGCCCCCAGAGACAACCCGCGCGCTGCGCCACGCCGGGGGTCCGGGGGTTCGGGGAGTCGTACCGGTGTTGCACTCTGCGGCGCTTGGAGTGCAAGGAGTGAAAGGTCACACCGGTTCGTTGTACAGCCGCACGTGAACGGGCTCTAACCTTCCCTCATGACGGTCTCGCCCGAAGGGCTCTCCCTGGCCGCCGAGTTCCCGGATGCAAGCCGTGAGCAGTGGCAGCGCCTGGTCGAAGGTGTGTTGCGCAAGTCCGGTAAGCAGGACGTGACCGGTACGCAGGCGGAGGACGCCCTCGCCACCAAGCTGGAGGACGGCCTCACCGCCCGTCCGCTGTACACCGCCGAGGACGCACCCGCCGGGGCCGGGTTCCCGGGCTTCGCGCCGTTCGTCCGGGGTGGCCGGCCGCAGGGTTCGGCCGTCTCGGGGTGGGACGTGCGCCAGCGGCACACCCATCCGGACCCGCGGACCTCGAACGAGGCGGTGCTCGCCGACCTGGAGCACGGGGTGGGCTCGGTCTGGCTGGAGCTGGGCCGGGACGGTCTGCCGGTCGCCGCGCTGCCCGAGGTGCTGGAGGGCGTGTACCTGGACCTGGCGGCCGTGGCGCTGGACGCCGGGGCCGAGTTCCCGGCGGCCGCCGAGCGGCTGCTGGCGCTGTACGCGGAGCGCGGGGTGCCCGCCGAGGCCGCCACCGGCACGCTGGGTGCGGACCCGCTGGGCCTGCTGGCCCGTACCGGGGACGACGCGCCGACCGCCGGGCTGCTCGCCGCGGCCGCCGCGCTGGCGGTCCGCGTGCACGAGGGCTTCCCGGGCCTGCGCGCGATCACCGTCGACGCGCTGCCGTACCACGAGGCGGGTGCCTCGCCCGCGCAGGAGCTGGGCTGTGCGCTGGCCGCCGGTGTGGCGTACCTGCGGGAGCTGACGGCGGCCGGGCTGGACGCGGACGCGGCCGCCGGGCAGCTGGAGTTCCGGCTGTCGGCCGGGGCGGACCAGTTCCTGACCATCGCCGCGTTCCGGGCGGCGCGCCGACTGTGGGCGCGGGTGGCCGAGGCGTCGGGGATCTCCTCGCCGGCCGCCGCGCAGCGCCAGCACGCGGTCACCTCGGCGGTGATGATGACCGAGCGCGACCCGTGGGTGAACATGCTGCGCACCACCGTCGCCTGCCTGGCCGCGGGCGTCGGCGGCGCGGACGCGGTGACGGTGCTGCCGTTCGACAGCGCGCTCGGTCTGCCGGACGCGTTCGCCCGCCGGATCGCCCGCAACACGCAGGCGATCCTGCTGGAGGAGTCGCACCTGGCGCGGGTCGTCGACCCGGCCGGCGGTTCCTGGTACGTGGAGCGGCTGACCGACGAGCTGGCGCACGCCGCCTGGTCGTGGTTCCAGGAGATCGAGCGGGCCGGCGGCCTGCGCGAGGCGCTGCGCTCGGGTCTGGTCGCGGACCGGATCGGCGACACGTGGGCGCGGCGCTCGTCGGCGCTGGCCCGCCGCAGGGAGCCGATCACCGGCGTCAGCGAGTTCCCGAACCTGGGCGAGCAGCCGCTGGTGCGCGAGGCGGCCCCGGCGCCGCTGACCGGCGGTCTGCCCCGGGTGCGCCGCGCCGAGGCGTACGAGGCCCTGCGGACCCGTTCCGACCTGCACCGGGACGCCACCGGCGCGCGGCCGCGGCTGTTCCTGGCGGCGCTGGGCCCGGCGGCGGCGCACACCGCGCGGCTGACCTTCGCCGCCAACCTGTTCCAGGCCGGCGGGATCGAGACCGTCGTCGGCCAGGGCACCGACCCGGTCGCGCTCGCGGAGGCGTTCGCCGCGAGCGGCGCCGCGGTGGCCGCGCTGTGCTCCAGCGACGCGCTGTACGAGGAGCACGCCGCACCGGTGGCCGCCGCGCTGAAGGCGGCCGGCGCCGCCCGGGTGCTGCTGGCGGGCCGGCCCGGCGAGCAGGAGACGGCGTACCGGCAGGCCGGGGTCGACGAGTTCGTCAGCGCGGGCGGCGACGCGGTCGCCGTCCTCACCTCCCTGCTCGACCAGATCGGAGTGGCCCGATGATCCCCGACTTCACGGAGATCGGACTCGACGCACCGGGCGGCCCGGCGGCCACCGGCGAGCAGTGGCGGGCGGCCTGGCAGCAGGCGACCGGCAAGGACGTCGAGGAGCTGGTCTGGGAGACCCCGGAGGGCATCGGCGTCAAGCCGCTGTACACCGCCGAGGACCTGGCCGGGCTGGACTTCCTGGCCACCTATCCGGGTGTCGCGCCGTTCCTGCGCGGCCCGTACCCGACCATGTACGTCAACCAGCCGTGGACGGTCCGGCAGTACGCGGGCTTCTCCACCGCCGAGGAGTCCAACGCCTTCTACCGGCGCAACCTGGCGGCCGGTCAGAAGGGCCTGTCGGTCGCCTTCGACCTGCCGACCCACCGCGGCTACGACAGCGACCACCCGCGGGTGACCGGTGATGTCGGCATGGCGGGCGTGGCGATCGACTCGATCTACGACATGCGCCAGCTGTTCGACGGGATCCCGCTGGACCGGATGTCGGTGTCGATGACCATGAACGGCGCGGTGCTGCCGATCCTGGCGCTGTACATCGTGGCGGCCGAGGAGCAGGGGGTGGCGCCCGAGAAGCTCGCGGGGACCATCCAGAACGACATCCTCAAGGAGTTCATGGTCCGCAACACCTACATCTACCCGCCGCAGCCGTCGATGCGGATCATCTCGGACATCTTCGCGTACACCTCGCAGAAGATGCCGCGCTACAACTCCATCTCCATCTCCGGGTACCACATCCAGGAGGCCGGGGCCACGGCCGACCTGGAGCTGGCGTACACGCTGGCGGACGGGGTGGAGTACCTGCGGGCGGGCCTGGGCGCCGGGCTGGACGTGGACGCGTTCGCGCCGCGGCTGTCGTTCTTCTGGGCGATCGGCATGAACTTCTTCATGGAGGTCGCCAAGCTGCGCGCGGCCCGGCTGCTGTGGGCCAAGCTGGTCAAGCAGTTCGACCCCCAGAACGCCAAGTCGCTGTCGCTGCGCACCCATTCGCAGACCTCCGGCTGGTCGCTGACCGCCCAGGACGTGTTCAACAACGTCACCCGCACCTGTGTCGAGGCGATGGCCGCCACCCAGGGCCACACCCAGTCGCTGCACACCAACGCGCTGGACGAGGCGCTGGCGCTGCCGACCGACTTCTCGGCCCGGATCGCCCGCAACACCCAGCTGATGCTCCAGCAGGAGTCGGGCACCTGCCGGGTGATCGACCCGTGGGGCGGCTCCGCGTACGTGGAGAAGCTCACCCACGACCTGGCGGCCCGCGCCTGGCAGCACATCCAGGAGGTGGAGGCGGCCGGCGGCATGGCGAAGGCGATCGACGCCGGCATCCCCAAGCTGCGCGTCGAGGAGGCCGCGGCCCGGACCCAGGCCCGGATCGACTCCGGCCGCCAGCCGGTGATCGGCGTCAACAAGTACCGGGTCGCCAACGACGAGCAGATCGACGTGCTCAAGGTCGACAACTCCTCGGTGCGCGCCCAGCAGATCGAGAAGCTGCGCCGGCTGCGCGCCGAGCGCGACGAGCAGGCCTGCCGGGCCGCGCTGGACGCGCTGACCCGCTCCGCCGAGCAGGGCGCCAAGGGCGGCGGTTCGCTGGAGGGCAACCTGCTGGCGCTGGCCGTGGACGCGGCCCGGGCCAAGGCCACCGTCGGGGAGATCTCGGACGCCCTGGAGAAGGTCTACGGGCGCCACTCCGGCCAGATCCGTACCATCTCCGGTGTGTACCGCGACGAGGCAGGACCGTCCACCGGGGTGGAGCGCACCCGGGCGCTGGTCGAGAGGTTCGAGGAGGCGGAGGGCCGCCGCCCGCGCATCCTGGTGGCCAAGATGGGCCAGGACGGGCACGACCGCGGCCAGAAGGTGATCGCCACCGCCTTCGCGGACCTCGGCTTCACGGTCGACGTCGGCCCGCTGTTCCAGACCCCGGCCGAGGTCGCCCGGCAGGCGGTGGAGGCGGACGTGCACATCGTCGGCGTCTCCTCGCTGGCCGCCGGGCACCTGACCCTGGTGCCCGCGCTCAAGGCCGAACTGGCCGCCGCCGGGCGCGAGGACATCACCATCGTGGTCGGCGGCGTGATCCCGCCGCAGGACTTCGACGCGCTGTACGAGGCCGGCGCCACCGCCGTCTTCCCGCCCGGCACGGTCATCCCGGACGCGGCGTACGACCTGCTGAAGGCGCTGGCCGCCGACCTCGGCCACGAGCTCTGAGGCCGCCGGGACGATGCCGCCGCGGACGATCGACGTCGACGCCTACGTCAAGGGTGTGCTGGAGGGCTCGCGGGCGTTCATCGCGCGGGCCATCACGCTGGTGGAGTCCACCCGGCCCGACCACCGGGTGCTCGCCCAGCGGCTGCTGATCGAGCTGCTGCCGCACGCCGGCAAGGCGGTCCGGGTCGGCATCACCGGTGTGCCGGGGGTGGGCAAGTCCACCTTCATCGAGGCGCTGGGCACCCTGCTGACGGCCCGCGGCCACCGGGTCGCGGTGCTCGCCGTCGACCCCACCTCCAGCCGCACCGGCGGCTCCATCCTGGGTGACAAGACCCGGATGGAGCGGCTCG
Source organism: Kitasatospora sp. NEAU-CNBT7 (assembly GCF_057220535.1). Lineage (NCBI taxonomy): Bacteria > Bacillati > Actinomycetota > Actinomycetes > Kitasatosporales > Streptomycetaceae > Kitasatospora > Kitasatospora sp. NEAU-CNBT7. Next base: position 122,184 of record NZ_JBXQQB010000005.1, read on the forward strand.
CGGTGGACCCGAACGCCTTCGTCCGGCCGTCCCCGACCTCGGGGACGCTGGGCGGGGTGGCCCGGGCCACCCGGGAGTCGATGGTGGTGATGGAGGCCGCCGGGTACGACGTGGTGCTGGTCGAGACGGTCGGCGTCGGCCAGTCCGAGACCACCGTCGCGGGCATGGTCGACTCCTTCCTGCTGCTCACCCTGGCCCGTACCGGCGACCAGTTGCAGGGCATCAAGAAGGGCGTGCTGGAGCTCGCCGACCTGGTCGCCGTGAACAAGGCGGACGGGCCGTTCGAACGCGACGCCAAGGCCGCCGCCCGCGAACTGGCGGGCGCGCTCAGGCTGTTGCAGCCACCGGACGCGGTCTGGACGCCGCCGGTGCTCACCTGCAGCGGGCAGGACGGCAGCGGCCTGGAGGAGCTCTGGGACCGGCTGGCGCAGCACCGGCTGCTGCTGGAGACCACCGGGGCGCTGGCCGCCAAGCGGCGCGACCAGCAGGTCGACTGGACCTGGTCGATGGTCCACGACCAGCTGCTGTCCGCCCTGCACGAGCACCCGGTGGTCCGGCGGATCGCCCCGGAGCTGGAGCGCCGGGTCCGCGAGGGCACGCTGACCGCGACGCTCGCCGCCGAGCAGATCCTGGACGGTTTCGCGGGTCCCGCCGGCTGACCGGCCGGACGGCCGACGGGCCGGGCGGGGATCCGCCGGACCTCCCCCCGGGGCGGCCGCGGCGGGGGCATCCTGGAGGCAGCCCCCCGATGGTCCCCGGGAGAAGGAGCACCGCGTGACACCGACCCGCCCCGTACCGGCCTGGCTGTCCGACGCCGTCCTCTACCAGATCTACCCGCAGAGCTTCGCCGACTCCGACGGCGACGGCATCGGCGACTTCGCCGGGATCACCGAGCGTCTGGAGTACCTGGCCTGGCTCGGCGTCGACGCCGTCTGGCTCAACCCGTGCTTCGCCTCGCCGTTCGGCGACGCCGGGTACGACGTCAGCGACTACCTGGCCACCGCGCCGCGCTACGGCGACGCCGCGGCGCTGGCCGAACTGACCGACCGCGCCCGGCGGCTGGGGATCCGGGTGCTGCTCGACCTGGTCGCCGGGCACACCTCCGACCGGCACCCCTGGTTCCTGGCCTCGGCCGACGACCCCGCGGACCACCGCTACATCTGGGCCGACCACCCCGCCGAACGCTTCGTCCGCTCCCCCGGCCGCCGCCCCGGCTGGTACCTGCCGAACTTCTTCGACTTCCAGCCCGCGCTCAACTTCGGCTACGCCAGGCCCGATCCGGCCGAACCGTGGCGCCAGGGCGTCGACGCCGAGGGCCCGCGCGCCAACCGCGCCGCGCTGCGCCGGATCATGGCGCACTGGCTGGGGCTCGGCATCGCCGGCTTCCGCGTCGACATGGCCTCCTCGCTGGTCAAGGACGACCCGGGCAAGGCCGAGACCGGCCGGCTCTGGAACGGGCTGCGCGGCTGGCTGGACGCCGAGCACCCCGATGCCGCCCTGCTCGCCGAGTGGGGCGACCCGGCGCGCGCCGTGGCGGCCGGCTTCCACGCCGACTTCCTGCTGCAGTTCGGCGGCGAGGCCGACGGCCGTCCGCTGCGCTCGCTGTGGCACAACGGCACCGGCACCGACCAGGACGGCTGGCCGTCCGAGCCCTGCTACTTCGACGCCGAGGGCAAGGGCGACATCGCGGTCTTCCTGGACGCCTGGCGCACCGCGGACCGGGAGGTCGGCGGGGGCGGCCGGATCTCGCTGCCCACCTCCAACCACGACTTCTCCCGGCTCGCCTGCGGGCCGCGCACCCGCGACCAGCTCGCCCCCGCCTTCGTCTTCCAGCTCACCTGGCCCACCCTGCCGGCCGTCTACTACGGCGACGAGATCGGCATGCGGTACGTCCCCGGCCTGCCCGACGTCGAGGGCAGCGTGCTCGGCCCGCGCTACAACCGGGCCGGCTGCCGCACCCCGATGCAGTGGGACGCCACCGAGGGCGCCGGCTTCTCCACCGCGCACCGGCTGTACCTCCCGCTCGACGACGCCCCCGACCGCCCCGACGTCGCCACCCAGCGCGCCGACCCGGGCTCGCTGCTGCACCTGGTCCGCCGTCTGATCGTGCTGCGCCGCGCCCGTCCCGCCCTCGGCGCCGACGGCCCGGTGGACGTGCTGCACGCCGGCTACCCGCTGGTCTACACCCGCGGCGGCCGCTTCCTGGTGGTGGTCAACCCGCGCCGCGACCCGGCCGTCCTGCCCGCCCCGGGTCCGGCCCCGCGCCGCGCGCTGGAGGTGCGCGGCGTCACCGCCGACGCGACGGAGATCCGCGCCGAGGGCTTCTCGTACGGGGTGTTCGAACTCTGACCCGCGGCCGGAAGGTTCACCCGGACACCGCAACCATCGCATGATCGACTCGTTGGATGATCTGCACCGCACGGCCCCCGGCCTGCGGCGCACCGCCTTGACGCGCCGACCGAAAGCCGCCACCGATGGACCGTCAGACCCTGCGCCGTACCGCCGAGGCCGCCGCCGCCCGGACCGTCGGCCGGCGGCGGCCGGGCGGACTGCCCGGGGCCGAGGCCGTCCTGGTCCGCCAGTACGGCCGGCTCGCCCGCCTCGCCTATCTGATCGTGCCCGCCGAACTCGACCGCCGCAGGCGGCTGCTGGCCGCCCACGCGGTGGTCCGGGCGGCGCTGCCCGGCCGCTGGGGCGTCGGCTCCCCGGACGCCGAGCAGGTCTACGCGGTGCTGCGCGGCCGGGTGGTGCGCGGCGCCCTGCGGTTCACCCGCGGGCAGCCCCGGCTGCTCCCGCGGGCCTGGGGGCTGCGGCTGTTCACCCCCGACGGCGGCCCCGCCGAACTCGCCGTGGACCGCGCGCTGACGGGGGTCCCGGCGGCCGGGCGGGCAGCCTACGCGCTGCGCTTCGCCGAGTCGCTGGGGCCCGAGGAGACGGCCCGGGTGCTGGCCGCCGCCGGCGTCGCCGATCCGGCCGGCGCGCTCCGGCAGGCCGACCGGCTGCAGGCCGACGCCCCGCTGCCCGAGGGGCAGTTGGCCACGTCCCCGCGGTTCGATCCGTGCACCGTCCGGGTCCGGCCCGGGGACCTGCTGCGGCAGCGCCGGACGGCCCGGCTCGCGGCCGGCGGGGCGCTGCTGCTCGCGCTCGGCTCGCTGTGGGCCGTACCCGACGGGCCGTCCGCGCCCGCCGGGCGGCCGGTCTCGGCCGACGCCGCGGTGCGCCCCGACGCGCCCGCCCGGCCGCTGCGGGCCGCCGCCGACCTGTGGCAGCGCACCGCGCGGCTCGACCTGTCCGCCTGGCCCGCCCGCGGCGACCGGATCGGCGACGACGCGCTGATCGGCCGCGCGCTGGCCGCGTGGCGGGAGGGCCGGCTGCAGATCGAGCCGGGCACCGACGTCTCGGGGCCCGCGGGCACCCCGCAGCTGCTGTTCGCCGGTCTGGTGGACGGGACGCCGGTGGTGGTGCTGTACGACGGTGCCCGGCTGGCCCGTTTCACCGACGGACCGCTGGGCGGTCTGATGCTGGCCCGCGCCGACGACTCGGACGTGGTCACCGGGGCGGCGCTGGTGCTGCGCCGGGACGGTGCCGGGGCCCGCTTCCTGCTGGCGCCCTGGGTGGAGAGCGCCGAGATCCGCCGGCTGCGCGCCCCGGACACCCCGGCGGCCGCCCTGCGGCCGGTCGACGGGGTCACCGGGCCGGTGCCCTCGGCCGGTTCGGCGGGCTGCCTGGACGGTGCGGTGCTGCAGCTGCGGTCCTCCCGGGCGGTCGCGGAGAAGCACGCCTTCCTGCTCGCCGACGTGGGCGGTCTGCTGCCCGCCCACCTGACGTACACCCCGCCGCCGCAGCAGGGCGAGGCCCGCGCGCCGCGCGAGGCGACCGGTAGCGACGCGCTGCTCACCTGGGCCCGGACCGCCTGCGAGGTGCCGGAGCTGCGGCCCGGGGTGAAGGCGCTGAACGCCTGGGCGTTCGCCCGCCAGGACCTGCCGCAGCAGGCGGGCACCGCCACCTGGGTGTGCCTGCGCACCGACCGCTGGACCGGCACCGGCTCGGCCGCCACCGAGCTGCTGCTGCCCGCGGGCCGGCCCGACGAGCCCGCGCGGCGCACCGCGCTCGCCGAGGGGCGCGGCTGCAGCCGGTTCGACCAGAACACGCTCGGCTGGACCGTCTGGCGGGCTCCCGACGGGCACGAGTACCTGCTGGCCGCCGGCAGCCGCCGGGTCGCCCGGATCTCGGTGAGCGGCCCGGGCGGCGCCGCCGACCGGCCCGTCCCGGACCGCACGCTGGCCCTGGAGGGCCCGCCCGGGGAGCGGCCCGAGGTGACGGCGGCCCTGGACGACGGCACCCGGATCGCCCCGCTGTCCTGACGCCGCCGCACCTCGGCCGCGGTACCGACCGGCCTCGTCGTAGGCTCCGGCGGCCGCCGGACGCCCGGCCGGTGCGGTGGCCGCGCCTGTCCTGCTCACCGCTGCCACCTGGGCGGACGCACCTGATGGCCGATCACGCCGGGCGGGCCGGGCCGCGACCGTCCGACCGGGCATCAGGCCGTGCGCCGGGGAGCGCAGATGTGATCGAGATGAGATCGGGAAGCGGGGAATCCGAGTCGACGCACCCGAACGGTTTCTGCCAGGCTGGTCCGGCCTGCCAGCGCCGGTGGCCGCCCCCGGCGCCGTTCCGACAGAAAGACTCGATCTTGCGCATACGTCGCGCCCTCGGCCTCACGGCTGCCGGGGCCACCGTCGTTCTCGCCGTCCCGGTCCCCGCGCTCGCGGACTCCCCGGCCACGCTCTACGTCAACAACTCAGGCCCCGCGCCGTGTTCGGACTCCGGCCCGGGCACCCGGGAGCAGCCGTTCTGCACCGTGACCGCGGCGGCGAACCTCGTCGAACCCGGACAGACCGTCCAGGTGGCCTCCACCCAGGGGTACCCGGAGGAGGTCCGCCTGACCCGCTCGGGGACCCCCGAGCGGCCGATCACCTTCGTCGGCACGCCGTCGGCCGTCCCCGGGTCGCTCGGCCGGCTCCCGGCCGTCGGCCGGGGCGACCACGGCTTCGTGATCTCCGGGGTGCACGATGTGGCGGTCCGCCAGTTCGCGGTGCGCGGTGCGGTGGACGGGGTGACGGTGGCGGACTCCGCCAGGGTCACGGTCGACGCGAACAGCTTCGGCGCGGACGTGCGCGGGGCGGCGGTCCGGGTGAGCGGGCAGAGCGAGCGCGTCACGGTGAGCCGCAACCGGCTCTACCAGTCGGCCGGCGTGGTCGCCGAGGGCGGCGCCCGCGACACGGTGGTCACCACCAACGACTTCTCCCGCACGCTGAGCGGCGTCCGGGGCGCCGACGCGCCCGGCCTGACGGTGGTGCACAACACCGTCGCGTTCGCCTGCGGCCCGAGCGTCACGCTGGACGGCGCCTCCACCGGCTCGGTGGTCGAGAACAACATCCTGACGGCCCACAACGCCGAGTCGCTGGCGACCGGCCCGGCCACCGCCTGCGGAGCCGGCGGCCGCGGCGAGTCCGAGGTGGTGGTCGCGGCCGCCGCCACCACCGGTACCACCGTGGACTTCAACCTCGTCCACCCGTTCTCCGACGCCTCGGCCTACACCTGGGCGGGGACGGCCTACCGCACCCCGCAGGCGCTGGCCGCCGCCACCGGCCAGGGCCGCCACGACGCCGACCAGGACGTCAGGTTCAACCCGGGCAACCTGCCGGAGCGCAACACGCTGCTGGAGACCGCCACCGCCGCCATCGACTCCGCCGACCCGGCGGCGCCCGGCACGCTCCCCGCGGACCTCGAGGGCCGGGCGGCCCTGGACGACCCGCTGGTCGCCAACACCGGCGGCGGCACCGGCCGTGACCGCGGCGCACACGAGCTGGAGGGCCTGCACGGCGTCGGTCTGCGGACCGCCGGGGCCAACTGGGGCCCGGACACGGGCCCGCCGCCGCTCGCCATCCGGCTCACGGCCGACGTCACCAACTCCTGGCCCACCAAGGTCACCTACACCTACGAGTTCGACGACGGCAGCGCGCCACTGGTGACCACCGACCCGTCCGTCGTGCACACCTACACCGCGGCCGGCGCGTACCACCCGACGGTGACCGCCGCCGACGAGCTGGGCGTGCGCGTGGTCAGCCCGCCGCTCGCGTCCGTCTACGTGAACCGTCCCGGCCCGCTGCTGCCGGTGCTCACCGTGCGGCCCGTGGCGTCCGCGCCCGCACTGACCTACTGGGCCGACAGCAGCTACAGCTCCGGCCCGTGGCGGATCCTCACCTTCAAGGCGGACTTCGGGGACGGGACGGTCGTCGACTCCGGCTTCCCGCAGCACACCTACGCCCGCCCCGGCACCTACACCGTGACGCTCACCGAGACGGACGAGGGCGGCCGGACGGCCTCCGTCAGCAAGGTGGTGGACGTCGACTACACCGACGCCCAGAAGGCGCTGCGCTCCGGTGAGCGGGTCCGGGTGCTGGCCCAGACCTCGGCCGACGGGCTCTCGGACGGCCAGGCCAACTACACCAGCGGCAGCTGGAGCCCGTTCACCGAGCTCACCCCGGCCGGCCCCGCGCCGGCCGCGGTCGCCGCCGCGTACACCGCGAACGGCAACCTGCACGCGGCCCGGACCGCGGCCGACGGCACGGTCGAGATCGCCGACTGGGACCGCACCGGCACCCTGTGGGGCGCCTGGTCGGCCATCCCGGACAAGGTCCCGGCCGGGTCGGGTGCGTCGGTCGCCCAGGTCGCCGCCGCGAGCATCGGCAACAAGCTGCACGTGGTCGCGCTCGCCGGGGGCCGGGTCTTCGAGGCGGTCGGCGACTACGACAGCGGCCGTTGGAGCGCCTGGGGCGAGATCACCGCCGCCGCCCGGCTGCAGGCCCCGGTCGGGCGGATCGCGGTGGCCGCCATCGGCAACGGCCTGCACCTCGCGGCCCTCGGCTCCGACGGGCACCTGCGGATCGCCGACGGCGACTACGCCCGGGGCACCTGGACCAGCGGCGACCTCACGGCGTACATCGGCGGCCCGGGTGACATCACCGAGCTGTCCGCCGCCGCCATCGGGTCGAAGTTCCACGTCCTCGCGCTGGCGGGCGGCAACGTCCACCAGGCCACCGGTGACTACGCCGCCGGCTCCTGGAGCAGCTGGGCGAACGTCTCCGACACGATCGGCCTCGGCGGCTCGGTCACCCGGCTGTCCGCCGCCGCCACCGGCAACACCCTCCACCTGTACGGCGTCAGCAACGGCCACCTCCACAACGCGAACGGCGACTACACGGCCGGCCGCTGGTCCGGCTGGGCCGATGTCACCGCGCCCGGCCGCAACGTCCCGGAGTCCGGTATCACCGGGCTGGCCACGGCCGGTTCCTGACCCGCCGGCCGCAGGGGCCCGCCGCACCGGAACACCGGGCGGCGGGCCCCTGCCGCGTCCTGCGCTCAGCGCGCCCGGCCCGGCCGCCGCGGCGGCAGCGGCAGGAAGCCGCTGGTGCGGGCCGCGTACGCGGCCCAGCCCGGCTTGCGCGCGCTCAGCTGCCGCTCGAGCAGCGGCTTCCCGCTGCCGAAGGCGAGCAGCCAGGTCATCAGCAGCACGCTCGGCAGGAACGCCCAGCCGGCCGGGCCGCCCGCGGCGAACAGGAACAGGCCCCACCAGACGCAGGCGTCGCCGAAGTAGTTGGGGTGCCGGGTGTAGCGCCACAGGCCGCGGTCCATCACCCGGCCCCGGTTGGCGGGGTCGGCCCTGAACCGGTCCAGCTGCCGGTCGCCGACCGCCTCGAAGAACAGCCCGAGCGCCCAGAGCGCGGTGCCGGCCCAGGCGAGTGGGCCGAGCCGCTGCGGGAGGTACTGGGCGTACTGCACCGGCAGCGAGACGAACCAGACCAGGGCGCCCTGCAGCAGGTAGACCTTGCGCAGCGCGTACCGGCGCTCGTGGCCGGGCGGCGCCTTGGCGAGCATCGCGGCGTACCGCGGGTCCTCGCCGGCGCCCCGGCCGCGGCGGGCGATGTGTCCGGCCAGCCGCAGCCCCCAGACCACCACCAGGGCGGTGACCAGGGCCCGGCGCCCGGTGTCGCCGTACCCGGCGGACAGGCCGAGGCCGGTCAGCGCGACGGCGGCGAAGCCGAGGCCCCAGGCGACGTCGACGCCGCGGTGGCGGCCGGTGCGCAGGCCGGCCGCGAACGCCACGAGCATCACGGCCAGGGCGGCGCCGGCCGTGGCGGCCAGGCCGGTGGCGAACGCGGCGCCGTTCACCGGTACCACGCGGCGGGGGTGGCGGGGGCGCCGCTGCGCCCCGCGCGGGTCGGCCGGACGGCGAGGATCTGGTCGACGCCCATCCGGCGCTCCGCGAACGCCTGCGCGCTGCCCACCAGGTAGAGCCGCCACAGCCGCAGGACCGCCACCCCGACCAGGGTGACGACCTCCTCGCGGCGGTCCTGGAGGGTCCGGTGCCAGGCGTCGAGCGTCCGGGCGTAGTGCTCGCGCATCGCCTCGACCTGGCGGACCTCCAGACCGGCGGCCTCCAGCAGTCCGACGCTCTCGCCGACCGGCCGCATGTGCATGTCCGGCGCGATGTACGTCTCGATGAAGGCGCCGCCGCCGGGTGCCGTACCGCTCCGGGACATCTGCTGCACCAGCAGCCGGCCCTCGGGCCGCAGCAGGTCGAACAGCCGGGCCGCGAACGCCGGGTAGCCGTCCTTGCCGACGTGCTCGCCCATCTCGATGCAGCTGACCGCGTCGTACGGGCCGTCGACCGGCTCTCGGTAGTCCTGCAGCCGGACGTCGATCCGGTCGGCGAGCCCGGCCCCGGCGGCGAGGGCGGTGGCGAAGGCGTGCTGGCGGGCGGAGAGCGTCACGGCGGTGACGTGGACGCCGTGGTGGCGGGCGGCGTGCACGGCGAGCGCGCCCCAGCCGCAGCCGACGTCCAGCAGACGCATCCCCGGCTGCAGGCCGAGCTTGCGGCAGACCAGCTCGAACTTGGCGTGCTGCGCGTCGGCGAGGGTGGTGTCCGGGGCGTCGAAGTAGGCGCAGGAGTAGGCCATCGCGGGGCCCAGCAGCAGCGCGTAGAACTCGTTGGAGAGGTCGTAGTGGTGGCTGATCACCGCGCGGTCCCGGGCCCGGCTGTGCGGCTCGCCGCGGACGGCCGCCCGGCCGCCCGGCGGGGCGGGCCGCGGGCCGAGGACGCCGAGCCGGGCGGCGGCGGTGAGCAGCCGGGGCCAGTCGCGCGGCGCGGGGCGGACGGGGCCCTGCCCGGCGAGGGCGCCGCGGATCCGGGTCAGGGCGGTGCCCAGGTCGCCCTCGACGTCCAGGTCGCCGGTGATGTAGGCGTCGGCGAGGCCGAGTTCGCCGGGCTGCCAGAGCAGCCGGCGCAGCGCCCGGCGGTGGCGCAGGACGACGGTGGGCGCGCCGTCCGGGCCCGCGGTGGAGCCGTCCCAGGCGCGCAGCCGGAACGGTACGGGCCGGCCGAGGACGTCGCCGATCAGGGGGACCAGGCGGTCCGCGACGGTGGTCACCGGTCCTCCTGCGGGCGGGTCAGCAGCAGCTGCTGGACGTCGAGGTAGCCGGTGCGGAACCCGGCCTCGGAGTACGCCAGGTAGAGCTCCCACATCCGTTGGAAGACCCGGTCGAAGCCGAGGTCGGTGACCTCGTCGGCGCGTGCGGTGAAGCGTTCCCGCCACAGCCGCAGGGTCTCGGCGTAGTGCGGGCCCCAGGCGCTGCGGTGGGTCAGGCGCAGGCCGGTGTGGCGGGCGGCGGTCTGGGCGATGGCCTGGACGGAGGGGATCAGGCCGCCGGGGAAGATGTACTTGAGGATCCAGGTGTAGGTGTCGCTGCTGGCGAGCATCCGGTCGTGCGGCATGGTGATGGCCTGGAGCGCGGCCCGGCCGCCGGGGGCGAGCACCCGGTCGAGGGTGGTGAAGTAGTCGGGCCAGTAGGGGCGGCCGACCGCTTCGATCATCTCGACGCTCAGCACGGCGTCGTAACGGCCTTCGGCGGCGCGGTAGTCGCAGAGCCGGACCTCGGCGCGCCCGGACAGGCCGGCGTCGGCGATCCGGCGGCGGGCGAGGTCGAGCTGTTCGGCGGAGAGCGTGAGGGAGACCACCCGGGCGCCGCGGGCGGCGGCCCGCAGGGCGAGTTCGCCCCAGCCGGTGCCGATCTCCAGGACGCGGGTGCCGTCGCCGACCCGGGCGAGGTCGAGCAGCCGGTCGATCTTGCGGTGCTGGGCGGCGGCGAGGCCGTCCCAGCGGGCCAGCGGGCGGCCGTCGGCGCCGGTCGGGAAGAGCGCCGAGGAGTAGGTCATGGTGGGGTCGAGGAAGAGCGCGAACAGGTCGTTGGAGAGGTCGTAGTGGCGGCTGATGTTGCGCCGGGAGTTGGCGGTGGACGGCAGTTCGGCGGGCGGCTTGCGCGGCACGTACAGGCGGCGCAGCCACTGGGCGCCGGTGGGGACCAGGGTCTCGGGGGCGGTGGCGAGTTCGGTGAGCAGGGCGACCAGGTCGGGTGAGTCCCAGTCGCCGGCCTGGTAGGCCTCGCCGAAGCCGATCAGCCCGGTGGCGCCGACCCTGCGCAGGAAGGCCTCGGGCCGGTGCAGGCGCAGGACGGGCGCGCCGGCGGGGGCGGGGGCCATGGTCCGTCCGTCGGGGAGTTCGACCCGCAGGCCGCGGCGGCGGGCGACCCGGCGCAGCAGCCGTTCGGCCACGGCGGCGCGCAGCGGCGCGTCGGGGACGCGGGCGACGTCGGGCCAGCGGGCCGGGTCGACGGCGCCCGCGTCGCCGGGGCGCCGGGCGTCGACCGGCTCCGGCCGGTGGTGGACGGGTCGGAAGGCTTGCTGGGTCACGGGAGGGGTACCTCTTCCCTGGCCTGGGGCCGGGCGGCGGGACGGGGGTGGACGGGAAGGCCGCGCAGCAGCAGCCGGATGCCCTGGTAGCGGATGTGCAGGGAGACGGCGGCGGTGGCGAAGGGGTGCCGCAGGACGGCGCGCAGCAGGGCGGCGGGCCCGGCGGGGGTGCGGGTGGCGTGCACGGTGGCGGTGAACGGGCGGCCGCCGGCGCGTTCCAGGTGGATCGTCAGGGCGAGCCGTTCGCCGGGCGGCGGCAGGTGCATCCGGTACGCGCCGTCGACCGGGAAGAACGGTGAGACGTAGAACTCCTTGGGGGTGGTGGCGCGGCCGTCCGGGTCGGGGTGCAGCAGGTAGCGGTGGTGGCCGCCGTAGGTGTTGTGCACCTCGGCGACGGTGCAGGCGGGGCGGCCGTCCGGGGTGTGGCACCAGTAGACGGTGATCGGGTTGAAGAGGTGGCCGAGCGAGCGGGCCTGGGTGAGCATCAGGACCCGGCCGCCGGCCAGGTCGACGCCTCGGCCGGCCAGGTAGCGGTCGAGGTTGCGGCGCAGGGTGAGCCGGGGGTCGCCGGGGTGGTCGGCGGCGCGGAAGCGGGCCAGCGGGCGCAGCGGGGCGGGCAGCCGGGGCAGCGCGTCCAGGTCGACCAGCCACAGCAGGCCGCGGTGGCGGAAGGCGTGCCGCAGGGGTGCGGTGCGCACGTGGGTGGTGGTGGTCTCGTACAGCGACGCTCCCCACGGTCCCGGCAGGGCGGCGGGGGTCATCGGGCGGCCACCTGGGCGAGGGCCTCGGCGGCGGCGAGTCCGGAGCGGCAGCCGTCCTCGTGGAAGCCCCAGCCGTGGTAGGCGCCGGCGAACGCGGTGCGGCCGCGGTTGAGTTCGGGCAGCCGGCGCTGGGCGGCGAGGGCTTCGTGGGTGTAGACGGGGTGGTGGTAGACGGTGCGGGAGACCACGTGTTCGGCGGGGACCGGACGGGCGGGGTCCTCGTTGAGGGTGACCAGGTAGTCCTCGGCGGTGTCGAGGCCGAGCAGGCGGTTGAGGTGGTAGCTGACCTGGACCTGGTCGGAGCGGCCGGTGCAGTCGGGCATCCGGTAGTTCCAGGAGGCCCGGGCGCGGGGGGCGTTCGGCAGGTGGGAGGTGTCGCGGTGCAGCACGGTGGGGTTGCGGGAGTAGCGGAACGCGCCGAGCACCTCGCGTTCGGCCGGGCCCGGGTTGGCGAGCAGGGCGAGGGCCTGGTCGGGGTGGGTGGCGACGACGACGGCGTCGGCCTCGGTGCGGCGGCCGTCGGCGGTGATCACCTGGACGCCGTCGGGGTGCCGGAAGACCGCCCGGACCGGTGCCCCGGTGTGGACGGCGCCGAGGCGGGCGGCGATCCGCTCGACGTACTGGCGGGAGCCGCCGACCACGGTGCGCCAGGTGGGTGAGCCGGTGACGTCGAGCATGCCGTGGTTGTCCAGGAAGGCGAACAGGTAGCGGGCGGGGTAGTCGCCCGCCAGGTCGGGGGCGCAGGACCAGACGGCGGAGACCACCGGGGTCATGAAGTGGCTGACGAAGTAGGCGGAGAAGCCCGCGGCGCCGAGGAACTGGCGCAGCGTCGGGTCGCCGGCCTGCGGGTCGGCCAGCAGTCGGCGGGCCCGGCGGTGGAAGCGCGGGACCTCGGCGAGCAGCCGCAGGTAGCGGCCGCGCAGCGGGGTGCCGGGCCGGGCCAGCAGTCCGGCCGGGCCCTTGGCCCCGGCGTACTCCAGGCCGCAGCCGTCGCACCGCACCGACATGGACATCTCGCTCTCGCGGGTCTGCACGCCGAGTTCGTCGAAGAGTTCCACCAGGTGCGGGTAGGTGCGGCGGTTGTGCACCAGGAAGCCGGTGTCCAGGTCGACGGTGCGGCCGTCGGCGCCGGTGGCCCGCTGGGTGTGGGCGTGGCCGCCGAGCCGGTCGTCGGCCTCGAAGAGGTGCACCTGGGCGCCGTCCCGGGTGAGTCGGTAGGCGGCGGTCAGTCCCGCCACCCCGCTGCCGACCACGGCGATCCGGCGCCCGGCGCCGCCGCTGCGGCGGGCGTCGGGGATCCCGGCGGTACGGACGGTCTCCGGCATGGTCACGGTGGGCCCCTGTCCTCCGCGGGCCCGGCCGGTGGTGCGGCCGGGCCCGTCACGTGCGTGTCACCAGCCATTCGGAGCAGTGGGCCGGGCGGATTGGTGGGCGGATCGGCGGGCGGATCGACGGGATCGGCGGGGCGGCCCCGGGGCGGGGCCGCCCGTCAGGTGAAGGCGAGCAGCATCGTCGGCGCCGCGGTGGGGTGCGCGGAGCCGCCGGCCGGCTCCACGGTGACGCCGACCCCGGCGGCGCCGCCGATCGGGCCGGTGAGCAGCACCGAGCCGGTGGAGGCGGGCAGCAGCCCGGCCGGGCGCATGGTGCCGGCGTCGTTGAACCAGAGCTGGTAGGTCCGGTCGGCGGGCAGCTTCGGCAGGCCGGAGGCGAGGAACCCGGCCTGGCCGCGGCTCTGCGACCAGACCACCGTGCCGACCCCGGAGCCGGCCGTCGCCGTGCTGGTGCGGGCGTCGGGAGCGGTGAGCAGCGCGCCGAACGCGGCCTGCTGCTGGGCCAGCGCCGCGCTCCGGGCGCGGGCCTGCTCGGCCTGGTCGTGCTGCTGGTACGCGAGGACGCCGAGCGAGGCGGCGGCCGCGACGGAGGCGGCCAGCGCGAGCCGGTACAGCCGGCGGCCGAGGCGCCCGCCGGTGCGGCCGTCGAGGGCGTCGGGGTTGTCGCCGGCCGAGGTGGCGGGGGCGAGCTGGCGGACGGTCGTGATCCCGGCCATCACCCGGGCCCGCAGTTCGGGGGGCGGGACGACGGCCTCGGCGGAGCCGAGCCTGGCCAGGGTGGCGGTGAACTCCCGGACCTCCTGGGTGCAGGCCGGGCACTGGGCCAGGTGGCGTTCGAAGGCCTGGCGCTCGGTGTCGCCGAGGGCGTGGGCCGCGTAGGCCCCGGTGAGCGTGTGCAGGTCGGCAGCGGTTGTCACGATCCCACCCCCAGGCAGTCGCGGAGCCGGATCAGGGCGTCCCGCATGCGCGTCTTGACGGTGCCGAGCGGCGAGCCGAGCAGGTCGGCCACCTCCCGGTAGGAGTAGCCGCGGTAGTAGGCCATGGTGACCGACTCGCGCTGGAGTTCGGTGAGGCCCTGGAGGCAGCGCCGCACCTGTTCGCGTTCGAGCCGGCCCTCGACCTGTTCGGCAACCTCGTCGAAGGCGGGGGCGTGCGACTGTGCGGCGGCCTTGCGGTCGCGGTCGGCGGCGGCCTGGGCGGCCCGGACCCGGTCGACGGCCCGGCGGTGGGCCATGGTCATCACCCACGGCATCACCTCGCCGAGTTCCGGCCGGTAGCGGGCCGCGGTGCGCCACACCTCCAGCATCACCTCCTGGGCGACCTCCTCGGACTGTGCCGGGTCCCGCAGCACCCGGCGGACCAGGCCGAGCACCGGGCCGGCCACCGCGTCGTACAGCCGGCCGAACGCGTCCTGGTCGCCGAAGGCCACCTTGGCGACCAGTTCCTGCAGGTCCGGGCCGCGGCGGTGCGGGCCGGAGAGGTGGACGACGGTGTTCACCGGGCCACCCCCCGGCACCCGGCCGCCGGGTGCGGCGGACGGACCCTCGGGCCGGTCGGGTGGACGGCTGGCATGGGCGACCTCCTGGGAGCGGGACGGACCGCCGCGGCATCCCGGACCGGGGGTGCCTCGGCAACGGGTGTTCGGAGCCGCCGGGGCGGCGGATTGGTCCCGACCGGCGGACCCGTGATCCGATCATGGACGCGGGCCGTCCGGCCCCACCGGGATTCGGCCGGATCGCACCGATCCGATTCCCGACCTGCACCGAATCACCACCGGACCACCCGTCCGCCACCCGCCCGCGGCCGGCACACCGCCCGCCGCACCGCCCACCGCACCGAGGAGGCCAGCCGTGCCGGCCGACCCGCCCACCGGCCCCCGCCCGCGCGTCCTGTTCGACGTCCGGGAGATCTACGCCGAACCGGCCGCCGCCGCCTCCCCGCGCGGCCGCCAGGTCCTGGCGCGCTTCCCCGCCGCCCGGGTCACCGAGGTCGCCTCGCACTGGCAGATCCCGCACCTGCACGGCAACGCCGGCAACGTGGAGTGCTGGGCCCGGATCAAGCGCGAGGTGCTGGTGCTCGGCGTCAAGAAGTCGCTCACCGCCCGGCCCAACGGCCGCTCCGCCGACTGGATCGCCCCGAGTTCGGCCAACGGCTGCGCGCTCGCCTGCGCCTACTGCTACGTCCCGCGCCGCAAGGGCTACGCCAACCCGGTCACCGTCTTCACCAACATCGACCGGATCATCGGCTACCTGGGCCGCCACCTCGCCCGCCAGGGCCGCAAGCCGGAGCCCAACCAGTGCGACCCGGCCGCCTGGGTGTACGACATCGGCGAGAACAACGACTGCGCGGTGGACGCCCTGGTCTGCGACAACACCGCCGACCTGATCCGCGCCTTCCGGCACTGGCCCACCGGCAAGGCCTCGTTCGCCACCAAGTGGGTCAACCGCGACCTGCTGGCGCTCGACCCGCGCGGCCGCACCCGGATCCGGTTCTCGGTGATGCCGCCCGCCGACGCCCGGCTGCTGGACGTCCGGGCCGCGCCGGTGCCCGACCGGCTGGCCGCGGCCGCGGACTTCCGAGAGGCTGGGTACGAGGTGCACTTCAACCTGTCCCCGGTCGTCCTGCGGGAGGGCTGGGAGCGGGACTGGGCCGAGCTGCTGAGCCGGATGGACGACATCCTGCCGCCCGCCGTCAAGGCGCAGGCCGCCGCCGAGATCATCCTGCTCACCCACAACGAGCAGCTGCACCAGGTCAACCTGGGCTGGCACCCCGCGGCCGAGCAGGTGCTCTGGCGCCCGGACCTCCAGGAGCCCAAGCGCTCCGAGAACGGCGCCGACAACGTCCGCTACCGGGCGGGCCGCAAGGCCGCGGCGCTGGCCCGGCTGCGCGGCCTGATCGAGCGGCACGCGCCCTGGCTGCGGGTGCGGTACGCGTTCTGAGCCCTCCGGTGCCCGCGCCGCGGCCTGCCGCGGGACGGCGCCGCAGGACGAGACGGGAGACGAGATGACCGACCACCCCGACGCCCGGCCCGAGGGCGCGTCCGCCGACCGGACGCTCTGCCTGGTCACCGGCGCGACCGGTTACATCGGCGGCCGGCTGGTGCCGGAGCTGCTCGCGGCCGGCCACCGGGTCCGCTGCCTGGTCCGCGACCCGGGCCGGATCCGCGACTACCCCTGGCGGGCCGAGGTGGAGACGGTCAAGGCGGACGTCACCCGGCCCGAGACGCTCGCCGGGGTGTTCGCCGGCGTCGAGGTGGCGTACTTCCTGGTGCACTCGCTCGGCACCGGCGGCTCCTTCGAGCGGCGCGACCGCACCTCCGCCCGGGCCTTCGGGGCGGCCGCCGCCCGGGCGGGGGTGCGGCGCATCGTCTACCTGGGCGGGCTGATCCCGCCCGGCGTCCCCGAGCACGCCCTGTCGCCGCACCTGCGCTCACGGGCCGAGGTCGGCCGGATCCTGCGGGAGAGCGGCGTCCCCACCGCCGAACTGCGCGCCGCCGTGATCCTCGGCTCCGGCTCCGCCTCGTTCGAGATGCTGCGCTACCTGACCGAGCGGCTGCCCGTCATGGTGACGCCGAACTGGGTGGACACCAGGATCCAGCCGATCGCCGTCCGCGACGTGCTGCGCTACCTGGTCGGCGCCGCCGCCCTGCCGCCGGAGGTCAACCGCTCGTTCGACATCGGCGGCCCCGACGTGCTGACCTACCGCGAGATGATGCTGCGCTACGCCGGGATCGCCGGGCTGCCCCGGCGGCTGATCGTGCCGGTCCCGGTGCTCACCCCGCGGCTGTCCAGCCACTGGGTGGGCCTGGTCACCCCGGTCCCGAACTCGATCGCCCGTCCGCTGGTGGAGTCGCTGCGGCACGAGGTGGTCTGCCGGGAGCACGACATCGCGGCGCTGGTGCCCGACCCGCCGGGCGGGCTGATCGGCTTCGACCGCGCGGTGCGGCTCGCCCTGAAACGGATCCAGGACGCCGAGGTCACCACCCGCTGGTCCTCCGCCTCGCTGGCCGGCGCCCCCAGCGACCCGCTGCCCACCGACCCGCACTGGGCCGGCGGCAGCCTGTACCAGGACGTCAAGGAGCGCGAGGTCGCGGCCAGCCCGCAGGCCGTCTGGCAGGTGGTGGAGGGCATCGGCGGCGACAACGGCTGGTACTCCTTCCCGCTGGCCTGGGCGGTCCGGGGCTGGCTGGACCGGCTGGTCGGCGGGGTCGGCCTGCGCCGCGGGAGGCGGGACCCGGCCCGGCTGCGGGTCGGCGACTCGCTGGACTTCTGGCGGGTGGAGGAGATCGAACCGGTCGAACTGCTGCGGCTGCGCGCCGAGATGAGGCTGCCGGGCCTGGCCTGGCTGGAGCTGCGGGTCGACAGCGACGGCAACGGCGGCACCATCTACCGGCAGCGGGCGCTGTTCCATCCGCACGGGCTGGCCGGGCACGCGTACTGGTGGTCGGTGGCGCCGTTCCACTCCTTCGTGTTCGGCGGCATGGCCCGCAACATCACCGAACGGGCCCGCACCCTGCCGTGAACACCAGCGACCCGCAGCCGGGTTGACGGTCGGCGCCGTCAACCCTTCTGCCCCTGAGGTCAATTCACCCTGCGGAGTGAACCCACAAGTCGCACCCATCCGCTCCCGTCACCGCACCGAATGCAGGACGTGAGCAAGCAGACGACCACCGACCCGCGGCCCGCCGCCGCCCCGCACCGCCGCCGGCGCGCGGCGCTGCGGGCCGCCGGGGCCGCGGCGACCGGGCTGGCGGCCGCCGCGGCGGCGGTCGGGGCGGGCGAGGCGGTGGCGGCGTGGACCGGCCCGGCCGGCGCGCCGGTGTTCGCGGTCGGCTCCGCCGCCATCGACCTGACCCCGACGCCGCTCAAGGAGTACGCGGTCCGGACCTTCGGGACCGACGACAAGCCGGTGCTGCTGGGCGGCATCTACCTGGTGATGGCCGCCCTGGCGGCGCTCGCCGGACTGCTGGCGGCCCGCCGGCCGGCCGCCGGCGGCGCGGTGTTCGCCGCCTTCGGCGCGCTCGGCGTCTGGGCGGCGCTGTCGCGGCCGTCCGCCGCCGCCACCGACGCGCTGCCCTCGCTGGCGGCGGCCGCGGCCGGCGCCGGCGCGGTGGTGTGGCTGGCCCGGCTGCTGCGGACGGCGGCCGTCGCACCGGCCGAGGCCGCCGGACCCACCCGGCGGGCGGTCCTGCTGGCGGGCGGCGGCACGGTCGCGTTCGCCGCGCTCACCGGCTTCGGCGGCCGGGCGGTCGCCGACCGGCGGTACGACGTCAGCGCCGCCCGGGACGCCGTCCGGCTGCCCGCCCCGGCCGCACCCCTGCCCCCGCCGCCCGCGGCGGCCCACCCCGCGGTGCCCGGCCTGTCCGCCTTCTTCACCCCGAACCGCGACTTCTACCGGGTCGACACCGCGCTCACCCTCCCGAGGATCGACCCGCGGGACTGGTCGCTGCGGATCCACGGCCTGGTCGACCACCCGATGACGCTCTCCTTCGACCAGCTGCTCGGACGGCCGCTCGAGGAGCTCGACCACACCCTGTCCTGCGTCTCCAACGAGGTCGGCGGCCCGTACGTGTCGACCGCCCGCTGGCTCGGCGTCCCGCTGCCCGACCTGCTGCGCCGGGCCGGGGTCCGCCCGGGCGCGCAGCAGCTGATCGGCCGGTCAAAGGACGGCATGACCATCGGCACCCCGCTGGACCTGCTGCTCGACGGCCGCCGGGCGCTGCTCGCGCTCGCCATGAACGGCGAGGTGCTGCCGGTGGCCCACGGCTTCCCGTGCCGGACGGTGGTACCGGGCCTGTACGGGTACACCTCCGCCACCAAGTGGCTGGTCGACCTGGAGGTGGCCACCTTCGCCGGCCACGACCCGTACTGGGTCCGGCGCGGCTGGGACCGCACCGGCGAGGTCCGCACCGCCTCCCGGATCGAGGTGCCGTCGGCGTTCGCCAAGGTCCCGGCCGGGGACGTGGTGGTGGCCGGTACGGCCTGGGCCACCCACCGCGGGATCGCCGCCGTCGAGGTCAAGGTCGACGACGGCCCGTGGACCGAGGCCGAACTCGCCGCCGACGCCGGCCTCGACCTGTGGCGCCAGTGGAGCCACCGCTGGAGCGGTGCCCGGCCCGGCACCCACCGGATCCAGGTCCGCGCCACCGACGCCACCGGGGCCGTCCAGCCCGAGGCGAGAGCGGCGCCCTTCCCGGCCGGCGCCACCGGCTGGCACTCGACGGTGGTCACCGTCACCTGACACCTCCCCCGATCCCGGTCCGCGCGACGGCACCGCCATGCCCGGACCACCCGCAGAACCCCCGTCAACACCCCTTCCCAGCACCACGATCCCGAGGAGCAGTCCCCATGTCCGTGACCCGTACCCGGTCCCTCGCCGCCCTCTTCGCCGCCGGCGCCCTCGCCTTCGGCCTGACCGCCTGCAGCAGCAGCGGCGGCACCACCTCCAACAGCGCCGCGGCCCCCGCCGCCCCGTCCGCACCGGCCACCGCCGCCTCCCCCGCCGCCGCGATGGACGCCCCGTTCGGCGCCGCCTGCGCGGCCGTACCGAAGGACGGCTCGGGCAGCTTCGCCGGGATGGCCCAGGACCCGGTCGCCACCGCCGCCTCGCACAACCCGCTGCTGTCCACCCTGGTCAGCGCCGTCACCGCGGCCGGGCTCGGCGACACCCTCAACTCGGCCCAGAACGTCACCGTGTTCGCGCCGACCAACGACGCCTTCGCCAAGATCCCCGCCGACCAGCTGAAGGCGCTGCTGGCCGACAAGGACAAGCTCACCAAGGTCCTCACCTACCACGTGGTGCCCGACCGCCTCGCGCCCGCCGCACTGGCCGGCACCCACAAGACCCTGGAGGGCGGCGACCTGACGGCGGCCGGTTCCGGCGCGGCCTACACGGTCAACGCCAACTCCAAGGTGCTGTGCGGCAACGTGCAGACCGCCAACGCCACCGTGTACATCGTCGACACCGTCCTGATGCCCGCCTCCTGACCCACCCGCCGCCCGCGGCCCGGCCGGCTCAGCCCAGAGCCGGGCCGCGGGCCAGCAGCAGCGCCACATCGATCCCGGCCACCGCCAGCGCGGCCAGGAACGGCCACCGGGTGCGCGGCAGCAGCACCGCCGGGAGCACCAGCAGCGCCGTCGCCGCCAGCACCGCCCGCCCGGCGCCCCCGACCGGACCGGGCGGCCCGGCCACCAGCACCGCGGAGGCGCAGCCGAGCAGCAGTGCGGCCACCGCCCCGGCACCGGCCCGGCCCAGCCGCTGGGGCAGGCCGCGCACCCCCGCGGCCAGGTCGTCGGCCAGATCCGGCAGCACATTGGCGAAGTGCGCGCCGGTACCGAGCAGGACGGCCGCCGCCGTCAGCCACGGCGGCGGCCACGGCCCGCCGGGCAGGCCGAGCGTGACGAAGGCCGGCAGCAGGCCGAAGGCCAGCGCGTACGGCGCCCAGGACAGCACGGTCCGCTTCAGCCCCAGGTTGTAGGCCCACCCGGCGGCCACCCCGGCCAGGTGCGCGGCCCCGGCCGCCGCACCGGCCGCCAGCGACAGCGGTCCGCAGACCAGCAGCGCCGCACCGGCCGCCGCACGCAGCACCGCCGGGTCCAACTCCCCCGCCGCCAGCGGCTTGTCCCGGCGCCGCGCGGCCAGGTCACGCCGGTGGTCGATCAGATCGTTGCTCCACCCCACCGAGAGCTGGCCGGCCGCCACCGCCGCACCGGTCAGCGCACAGCCGGCCGGACCGCGCCCGCACCCGGCGGCGAACGCCGCGGCGAACAGCGTGACGGCGGCCGCCGGGGCCGGATGGCAGGCCCGCAGCAGCGGCAGCGGGCGCACGGCCCGGCCCGCGGCGGGTACCGCGTTGGCGTTCGGCATGCCCCGATGCTAGGCCGCCCCCGGCCCCACCCGTCGGACCGTCCCCCGGCCCCCGCCCCCGGCGCGCCGCCCCGCACCGCCGTCCGGCCGCCGCACCCACCCGAGGCCCGCAGAGCAGCCGGCCACCCCGCCTCCCGCGCCCTGCGCCGCCGTCCGGGTCCCATACCTGCGTTCCGTACCCCGGGACTCGCCCGGTTGAGCCGATTGATGAGGGTATGTCGGTGACTTCCCTATGCTGGCGCAATGACCCGAATCGTGGCAGTGACGGGCGTGGTGCCGACGCACCGCTACCGGCAGCAGGAGCTGGCGGAGGCGTTCGCGGCGGCGCTCCGGTTACCGGCCGACGGGAGCCGGGCGGTGCTCGAGCGGGTGCACGCCTCGGCCGGGGTGGAGACCCGTCATCTGGCGCTCCCGCTCACCGACTACGCCGCCCTGAGCGGTTTCGGCCAGGCCAACGACGCGTACCTGGCCGCCGCGCTGGACCTCGGCGAGCAGGCGGTGACCGCCGCACTGGCGGAAGCCGGACTGTCGGCCGACGCGGTCGACCTGGTGATCTCCACCTCCGTGACCGGGATCGCCGCCCCCTC
Source organism: Kitasatospora sp. NEAU-CNBT7 (assembly GCF_057220535.1). Taxonomy (NCBI): domain Bacteria; kingdom Bacillati; phylum Actinomycetota; class Actinomycetes; order Kitasatosporales; family Streptomycetaceae; genus Kitasatospora; species Kitasatospora sp. NEAU-CNBT7. Next base: position 143,539 of record NZ_JBXQQB010000005.1, read on the forward strand.
CCTGGAGGCCAGGCTGGCCGGGCGGTTGGGCCTGCGCCCGGACGTCCGGCGGCTCCCGGTGTTCGGCCTCGGGTGCGCGGCCGGCGCGGCCGGGGTGGCCCGGCTGCACGACTTCCTGGCCGGGCGCCCGGACGGCGTGGCGCTGCTGCTCTCCACCGAGCTGTGCTCGCTGACCCTGCAACGCTCGGACGGTTCGCCGGCGAACCTGGTGGCCGGTGCGCTGTTCGGCGACGGCGCCGGGGCGCTGCTGGCCGTCGGCCCCGAGCATCCCGCTCACGGCACCGCCCCGGGCCCGGCCGTCGTCGCCGCCCGCAGCCGGCTCTACCCGGGTACCGAGCAGCAGCTCGGCTGGGACATCGTCGACAGCGGCTTCCGGATCGTGCTCGGCGCCGAACTCCCGGCCCTGGTGCGGCTGCACGTCGCCGAGGAGGTCGAAGGGTTCCTGGCCGCACACGACCTCAAGCCCGGTGACATCGGAGCCTGGATCTGCCACCCGGGCGGACCCAAGGTGCTGGACGCGCTCGCCGGAGCCCTCGCACTGCCGGACACCGCAATGGAGTTGAGCCGCCGCTCGCTCGCCGCCGTCGGCAACCTCTCCTCCGCCTCGGTCCTGCACATCCTGCGCGACACCCTCGCCCTGCGCCCCCCGCGGCCGGGCACCTACGGGCTGATGCTGGCGCTCGGCCCCGGCTTCGCCTCCGAACTCGTCCTCCTGCGCTGGTAGGGCCCGCCGATGAGCATGTCCGCGTACACCGTCCTGATCCTGCTGGTCGCCGTCGAGCGGCTCGCCGAACTGGTCGTCGCCCGCCGCAACGCGCTGTGGAGCATCGCCATCGGCGGCACCGAGCACGGCCGCGGCCACTACCCGCCGATGGTGCTGCTGCACACCTCGCTGCTGCTCGGCTGCCTGCTCGAACCCGCCCTCGCCGACCGGCCGTTCCTGCCCCCGCTGGGGTGGCCGATGCTCGCGGTGGTGCTCGCCGCGCAGGGGCTGCGCTGGTGGTGCATCGCCACCCTCGGGCCGCGCTGGAACACCCGGGTCATCGTGGTGCCGGGGCTGCCGCTGGTGGCCGCCGGCCCGTACCGGTGGCTGCGCCACCCCAACTACCTGGCGGTGGTGGCGGAGGGCCTGGCCCTGCCGCTGGTGCACAGCGCCTGGCTGACCGCGACCGGCTTCACCGTGCTGAACCTGGCGCTGCTGCGGGTCCGGATCCGCTGCGAGGAGCAGGCGCTGACCGCGGCCCGCCCGGCGGTGGCCACGTGATCGACCTGCTGGTGGTGGGCGGCGGCCCGGCCGGCCTGGCCACCGCGATCCGGGCCGCCGGGGCGGGCCTGCGGGCGGTGGTCGCCGAACCGCGGCCCGCACCCGTCGACAAGGCCTGCGGGGAGGGGCTGATGCCGTCCGCCGTCCGCGCCCTGGACGAGCTCGGGGTCCGGGTGTCCGGACACCCGCTGCACGGCATCCGCTACCTGGACGCCGCCACCGGGCGCGGCGCCACCGCCGGGTTCCGCGGCGGCCCGGGTCTCGGGGTGCGCCGGACCGTGCTGCACACCGCGCTCGCCGAACGGGCCGCCGAGCTGGCGGTACCCGTACTGCCGGTCCAGGTGAAGGAGTTCCGGCAGGGCCGGTTCACCGTCACGGCGGCCGGGCTGACCTGCCGCCACCTGGTCGCCGCCGACGGCCTGCACTCGCCGGTCCGCCGCGCGCTCGGCCTGCACCACCCGCCCGGCCCGTCCGCACCGCCGGCCCGGTACGGGCTGCGCCGCCACTACCGCCTCGCGCCGTGGAGCGACCTGGTCGAGGTGCACTGGTCGCCGCAGGCCGAGGCGTACGTGACGCCGCTCGGGCCGGACCTGGTCGGCGTCGCGCTGCTCACCGCCGACCGGGCGCCGTACCAGGAGCAGCTGGCGCGCTTCCCGGTGCTGGCGGGCCGGCTGGCGGACGCCGCCGCGTGCACGCCGGTGCGCGGCGCCGGTCCGCTGCGCCAGCGGGTCCGGGCCCGGGTGCACGGGCGGGTGCTGCTGGTCGGCGACGCGGCCGGGTACCTGGACGCGCTCACCGGCGAGGGGGTCTCGGTCGCGCTGGCATCCGCGCAGGCGCTGGTGCGGTGCGTGGCCGCGGGCCGCCCGGCCGACTACGAACGGGCCTGGCGGCGCGCCTCGCGCAGCTACCGGCTGCTGACCGGGTCACTCCTGTGGGCCCGTCAGCAGCCTTTGCTCGCGCCGCGGATCGTCCCGTCCGCGGTCCGCCTGCCCGGCCTGTTCCGGGCCGGGGTCAACCTGCTGGCCTGACCTCCGCCGGCCGGCCCGGGCCGGGCCCGAGCCGGGCGGCAGGTCACCAGGTCACGGGCAGGGTCCGCAGGCCGCGGACCACCGAGTCGGCCCGGGTCTCGACCTCCTCGAACGGCACCGCCAGCCGCAGGCCGGGCAGCCGCCGCAGCAGCGTCTCGAGCGCGATCTGGAGTTCGGCGCGGGCCAGCGGCTGCCCGAGGCACTGGTGGATCCCGAACCCGAACGCGAGGTGGCGCCGGGCATCCCGGGTGACGTCCAGCTCGTCACCGGCGTCGAACAGCTCCGGGTCCCGGTTGGCGGTGGACGGCATGGCCAGCACGCCTTCGCCCGCGCGGATCAGGGTGCCGTCCAGGTCGACGTCCTCCACCGCGACCCTGGGGATGCCCAGGTGCACGATGGTCAGGTAGCGCAGCAGCTCCTCGACCGCGCCCTTCATCAACTCCGGCCGGGTCCGCAGCAGTTCCAGCTGCTCCGGGTTCTGCAGCAGCGCCAGGGTGCCGAGCGCGGTCATGTTGGCGGTGGTCTCGTGTCCGGCGACGAGCAGCAGCAGCCCCATGGCGGCGGCCTCGGCGTGGGTCAGCTCGTCGCGGGCGACCAGCCTGCTGAGCACGCCGTCGTCGGGCTCGCGCCGCTTGCGGTCGGCGAGGTCGGCCAGGTACGAGGTCAGCGCGTCCTGCGCCGCCGCGACCTGCTCGGTGTCCGCCCCGGTGTCCAGCAGGACCCGGCTGTTGGCCTGGAAGAACTCGTGGTCGGCGTACGGGACGCCGAGCAGCAGGCAGATGACCAGCGAGGGCACCGGCAGGGCGAACTCCGCCACCAGGTCGGCCGGACCGCCGCGGGCGATCATACGGTCGAGCGCCTCGTCGACGATCTGCTGGATCTGCGGGCGCAGCGCCTCCACCCGCTTGATGATGAAGTCCCCGGTGAGCATGCGGCGCTGGCGGGCGTGCTCGGGGTCGTCCAGGCGCAGGAAGGTGGGGGTGCTGCGGACCACCAGGTCGCGCCGGCCGGGGAAGAGGAAGGGGAAGCCGGGCTTGCGGGCGTCGGCGCTGAAGCGCCGGTCGGCGAGGACCGCCCGGGACTCCTGGTAGCCCGTCAGCAGCCAGCAGGGGGTGCCGTCCCAGAGCGTGACCCGGGTGGCCGGGGAGACCCGGTGGGCCTCCTGGTAGGCGGGCGGCGGGTCGAACGGGCAGCGCGCCTGGGCGGCCGGCACGGCGAGGGCGTCGGCAGCGCCGGAGGCGGCGGCGGTGTTCGCGGTGATGGAGGGTGCGTCGGTGGTCATGCGGCTGTGCTCCTTCCAACAGGGTGGAGTCCGGCCGGTCCGGGGATCGGGGTCGGGCCCGGGTCAGCCGGCGTCGCCGTGCACGGTGATGGCGTTGCCGGGGCAGAGCGCGGCCGCGAGCCGGACGTCGGCGGTGAGGGTGGCCGCCGGGCGTTCCGCGAGCAGCCGGACGAGCCCGTCGTCCTCGCCCTGGTCGAAGACGGCGGGGGCGGTCAGTACGCACTGGCCGGATCCGCAGCAGCGGTCCTGATCGATGATCACCTGCATGGCGGCACCTCGGTCCGGTGGGGTGAATCGGTTTCGCAAGGCAACCATTTCACCGTAGCCCAGATCCGGTCCGCACACGAAGGTCCGTTCGCGGACCATCGCGAGTTGGCCGAAAAGCCCTCCCCCGAAGGGGTGAACGGGCCGTCAGTTCCGGCTCTGCCCGGGCCCCGTGGGGTCGACCGGTTCCTCGGCCAGCAGTTCCAGGACCGGCAGCGCGGCCAGCAGGGCCTCCCGCCGGTCGGGGCCGAGCGCCCGGACCCGTTCGGCGAGCAGCTGGGCCCGCTCCTCCCGGATCCGGTCGATGGTCTCCCGGCCGTGCGCGGTGAGGGTGATCAGCGCGGAGCGGCGGTCCTGCGGGTCCGGCTCCTTGGCGATCAGGCCGTCGGCGTGCAGCGGCGCCAGCGTGCGGATCATGGACGGGGCCGCGACCCGCTCCCGACCGGCCAGGTCGACCAGGCGGATCGGGGCGTGCGCCTCGATCCGGGCGAGCGCGGAGAGCTGGGCGAAGGTGAGGTCGAGCCGGCTCGACGCCTGCACCATCTGCCGGTGCAGGCGGGAGACCGCGAGGCGCAGCCGGGCCAGGTCGGCCGCGGACAGGTCGGCCGCGGACAGGTCCGGGTCGAGCGCCGGGTCGGCCGGGGGAAGGTTCGGCTCGGCCGCGGGCCGGTTCGGGTCGGTCGCCATGGGCCGCGGGTGCTCCTCAGTCTCGCCGGGTGGTGCCCGCCGCCGCCTGGGCCGGGCCGTCCGCCGCCTTCACGGTACCCGCCGCCCCGGCCCGGCCCGCCGGGCGGTCCTTGACCAGCGAGGCGAGCGCGCCGAGCAGCGACAGTCCGATGGCGAACCAGAAGACCACCACCAGCCCGTCGTGGAACGGACCGGCGATCAGCTGCGGGAAGAACTCGCGGCCGGTGAGGGTCTGCGCGTTGCCGGGCGGCAGCGAACCGAGCAGGTCGGGGCCGAGCAGTTCGCGGACCGGGTTGTAGCCGAGGAAGGCGGCGAACAGGGTGCCCACCGGCGGGAGTCCGGCGATCGTGTGGGCGGCCGGGGCCGGGACGCCCTGCGCGGTCAGTCCGCTGTTCAGCCCGTCCGGGAGCGAGCCGGCCAGGCCGGCCACCATCAGCGAGAAGAAGATGCCGATCGACAGCACCATGCCGGCGTTCTGAAAGGTGGCGCGCATGCCGGAGGCGGCGCCGCGGGCGTCGGCCGGCACGCTGGACATGATCAGCGAGGTGTTCGGGGCCGCGAACAGGCCACCGCCGAGGCCGTTCAGCAGGATCAGGAAGGCGAACCAGGGGTAGCCGAAGTCGGTCGGCAGGAGCAGCAGTCCGGCGAACGAGAGCGCCATCACCACCAGGCCGCCCGCCGCGAACAGCCGGGCGCCGTACTTGTCCGACAGGTGCCCGGCGACCGGGCCGGCGATCAGGAACCCGACCGTCAGCGGGACCATGTAGATGCCGGCCCACAGCGGCGTGGACTCGTACTGGTAGCCGTGCAGCGGCAGCCAGATGCCCTGCAGCCAGATGATCAGCATGAACTGGAGTCCGCCGCGGGCGATCGAGCCCAGCAGGGTGGCCGCGTTGCCGCTGCTGAACGCGGCGTCCCGGAACAGCCTCAGCGGGAACATCGGGTCGGCCACCCGGCGCTCGATCAGGCAGAACAGCGCCAGCACGGCCGTGCCGCCGATCAGTCCGGCCAGCACCCACGGGTTGCTCCAGCCCATGGTGTGGCCGCCGTACGGCTGGATGCCGTAGGTGATCCCGGCGAGCAGGGCGGTCAGGCCGACGGCGAAGGTCAGGTTCCCCCACCAGTCGATCCGGGCCGGGCGCCGCACGCCGGTGTCGCGCAGCGAGCGGTACGCCCACAGGGTACCGAGCAGGCCGATCGGCACGTTGACCCAGAAGATGGACCGCCAGTTCCACTCGGCCAGTACGCCGCCGAGTACCAGGCCGATGAACGAACCGGCGATGGCGGCCACGATGTTGACGCCGAGTGCGGTGCCGCGCCGCTGGGCGGGGAAGGCGTCGGTGATGATCGCCGCGCTGTTGGCCATCAGCATCGAGCCGCCGACCGCCTGGGCCACCCGCCAGCCGATCAGCCAGAGCGCTCCCCCGCCGCCGGACACCGGGTCGAGCGACAGGGCGACCGAGGTCAGGGTGAAGATCAGGAAACCGGCGTTGTAGATCCGGACCCGGCCGTAGATGTCGCCGAGCCGGCCGAGGGTGACCACCAGGACGGCGGTGACCAGCATGTAGCCCATCAGCATCCAGAGCAGGTAGCTGACGTTGCCGGGCTCCAGCGGGTCGAGGCCGATGCCGTTGAAGATCGCCGGGAGCGAGATCAGCACGATCGAGCTGTTGATCGTCGCCACCAGCGTGCCCAGCGTGGTGTTGGACAGTGCGATCCACCTGTAGCGCGTGTCGCCGTCCGGCACGGTACGCATCCGACTCTCCCCGTCCCCAATAGTTAGCTTCCGCTAGCTAACTATCTTCCCGCCGACCCGTGCCCCCGGCAAGGCCCGTCCGGTCACGGTCCGGCCAACGGGTGCGGGGGCGCACCGCCGGGCCGCTCCCCGCGCTGCCGGTAGCACAGCTCCGGCCGGCCGACCTGCCCGTACTGCGGCTCCCGGACCGCGAACCCGGTCTCCACCAGGTGTTCCAGGTAGCGCCGCGCGGTGATCCGCGACACCCCGGCGGCGGCTCCCGCAGCCGCCGCCGACAGGCCGGTGGCGGACTCCCGCAGCACCCCGGCGACGGCCTCCAGGGTGGGCGCGCTGAGCCCCTTGGGGAGCGCGGCCCGCTCGGGCGTGCGCAGCAGGGCGAAGGCCTGGTCGACCTCGTCCTGGCCGGTCGCCTCGCCGGCCCGGCCGAGGCTGTCGCGGTAGCGCGCGTAGCTCTCGAGCCGGTCGGTGAGCGCGGCCGCACCGAACGGCTTGAGCAGGTACTGGACCACGCCCGCCGACACCGCCTGCCGGACCATCGTCAGGTCGCGCGCCGAGGTGACCGCGATGACGTCGGTGGGGTGGCCGGCCGCCCGCATCGTCCGGCACAGCCGCAGGCCGTGGCCGTCCGGCAGGTAGAGGTCCAGCAGCATCAGGTCGACCGGCGCACCCCCGGCCCGCGCCCGGTCGAGCCGGCGCAGCGCGTCCGCGCAGCTGTGCACGGTGTCCGCGACCCGGAAGCCCGGGGTGCGGCCGACGTAGAGGGTGTGCGCGGCGGCGGCGACCGGGTCGTCCTCGACCACCAGGACGGAGATCATCCGACCGGTTCCCGGCTCAGCGGGAGCCGTACGGTGAGCACCGCGCCGCGTTCGCGGCCGAGTTCGACGGTGCCGCCGTTGCGGCGGGCGGTCTGCGCGACCAGCGCCAGGCCGAGGCCCCGGCCGTGCTGCTTGGTGGTCCAGCCCCGGCGGAACACCTCCTCGGCGGCGTCCGGGTCGATGCCCGCGCCGGTGTCGGCGACCCGCAGCAGCAGTTCACCGTCGTGGGCGAGGGCGGTGACGGTGACCTCGGGCGGGCCGGCCCGGCGGGCGGCGTTCTCGATCGCGGCGTCCACCGCGTTGTCGATCAGGTTGCCGAGCAGGGTGACCAGGTCGCGCGGGGCGAGGGCGGCGGGCAGCACGCCGTCGTCGATCCGGCTGTCCTCGGTGAGGGTGAGTTCCACGCCGCGTTCGGCGGCCTGGGCGGCCTTGCCGAGCAGCAGGGCGGCCAGCACGGGCTCGCCGAGGGCGGCCACCACGCGGTCGGTGAGCCGCTGGGCGAGGGCGAGTTCGGCGGTGGCGAACTCCACCGCCTCGCGGTGGCGGCCGAGTTCGATCAGCGAGACCACGGCGTGCAGCCGGTTGGCCGCCTCGTGCGCCTGCGCGCCGAGCGCCTCCGCGAAGCCCCGGACCGAGTCCAGTTCCCCGGTCAGGCCCTGGAGTTCGGTGTGGTCCCGGAGGGTCACCACGGTACCCAGGCCCGGGCCGACGGCCGAGGTGTTGAGCAGCACCACCCGTTCGGCGGTGAGGTGCACCTCGTCGCGGACGGGGGCCGGGGCCAGCAGGGCGCGGGTGAGCGAGTCGGGCAGGCCGAGGGTGTCCACCGCGGACCCGGCCGCCCCGTCGGTGAGGCCGAGCAGTTCGCGGGCGGCGTCGTTGCAGAGCAGCACCCGGTGCGCGGTGTCCAGCAGGACCAGCCCCTCGCGGACCGAGTGCAGGGTGGCCTGGTGGTAGTCGTACAGGTGGCTGAGTTCGGCCGCGCCCATCCCGTGGGTGTGGCGGCGCAGCCGGACGGTGACCAGCGCGGTGCCGGCGGCGCCGAGCGCGAGCGCGGCCAGGGCGACGCCGGCCAGCGCAAGGACCGGCCCGCGCAGCTGGTCGCTGATCGCGTCGACCGTGATGCCCGCACTGACCAGGGCCACCACGTGACGCTGATCGTCGAGGACGGGTGCCACCACCCGCACCGACGGGCCGAGCGTGCCGGTGTACGTCTCCGGGAACACCTCCCCCGCCAGCGCCCGGTCGATGTGCCCGAGGAACGGGCGGCCGATCTGCGCCGGGTCGCGGTGCGCCCAGCGGATGCCGCCGGGGTCCATCACGGTCACGAAGTCCACCCCGGTCTCCCGGCGGACCTGCTCCGCGTACGGCTGGAGGACGGCCGAGGGGTCGGGGGCGGCGGCGGCCTCACGGACCGTCGGGGCGTCCGCGACGCTGACGGCCACGGCCCGGACCCGGCCGAGCGCGGCCTGTTCGGCCCGGTCCGCCGTGAACAGGTAGGCCAGCACCGCGCCCCCGGCCACCACCCCCGCCACGATCACCACCTGCACCAGGAACAGCCTCCCGGCCAGGCTGCGCGTACGGCGGCGCGGCGGGCGGGCGGGGTGCGGGGTCATGCCGGACAGTCTGCCCTGCCGCCCGCCGCGGGCAAGGGGTGCGGCGGTGTGAACTCTATGAACGCAAACGTGACGGCCGTCACTCCGGCACCCATAGTCGGATCGGCCCTCCACCCGGGCCGCCAGGAACCGCAGGACCCGCAGGGCGAAGGAGCCGCAGGATGACGACCTCAGGAACCGACCGGAGCGACCGGAGCGACCGGAGCGACCGGAGCGACCGGAGCGACCGGACCAGAGGAGCCGGCCGGGCCGGGAGAGCCGACCGGACACGGGGAGCCGACCGCACCCACTACCTCTACCTCGCGGTGATCGCCGCCGTGGTCGGCGGCGTGGTGCTCGGGCTGGCCGCACCCGACGCGGCGGTCGAGCTCAAGCCGGTCGGCACCGGCTTCGTCAACCTGATCAAGATGATGATCAGCCCGGTGATCTTCTGCACCATCGTGCTCGGCGTCGGCTCGGTGACCAAGGCCGCCAAGGTCGGCCGGGTCGGCGGCCTGGCGCTCGGCTACTTCCTGCTGATGTCGACCGCGGCGCTCGGCATCGGGCTGCTCGTGGGCAACCTGATCGACCCCGGATCCGGCCTGCACCTGACCGCCGCCCTCGCCAAGTCCGGCCACGCCCAGGCCGCCACCGGCGCCGCGACCGGCACGGCGGACTTCCTGCTCGGGATCATCCCGACCACGGTCTTCTCGGCGCTCACCGAGGGCAAGGTGCTGCAGACCCTGCTGGTCGCCCTGCTGGCCGGGTTCGCCCTGCAGGCCATGGGCCCGGCGGGCGCACCGGTGCTGCGCGGGGTCGAGCACCTTCAGCGGCTGGTGTTCCGGATCATGTCGATGATCATGTGGCTGGCCCCGGTCGGCGCCTTCGGCGCGATGGCCGCGGTGGTCGGCGCCACCGGGACGGCGGCCCTGAAGAGCCTCGCGATGATCATGATCGGGTTCTACACCACCTGCGTGATCTTCGTGGTGGTGGTGCTCGGGCTGCTGCTGCGACTGGTCGCGCGCGTCAACGTGTTCGCCCTGCTGCGCTACCTCGGCCGCGAGTTCCTGCTGATCCTCTCCACCTCCTCCTCGGAGAGCGCACTGCCGCGCCTGATCGCCAAGATGGAGCACATCGGCGTGAGCCGGCCGGTGGTCGGCATCACCGTCCCGACCGGCTACAGCTTCAACCTGGACGGCACCGCGATCTACCTCACGATGGCGTCGATCTTCATCTCCGAGGCGCTCGACAAGCCGATGCCGCTCGGCCAGCAGCTCTCACTGCTGCTCTTCATGGTGATCGCCAGCAAGGGCGCGGCCGGTGTCACCGGCGCGGGCCTCGCCACCCTGGCCGGCGGACTGCAGTCCCACCGGCCCGAACTGGTGGACGGCGTCGGGCTGATCGTCGGCATCGACCGCTTCATGTCGGAGGCCCGCGCACTCACCAACTTCGCGGGCAACGCCGTCGCCACCGTCCTGATCGGCCACTGGACCAAGGAACTCGACCACGACCGGCTCCGCGAGGTACTCGCCGGACGCCTGCCGTTCGACGAGACCACGCTCGTCGACACCGGCCACGACGGCGGCAGCGGTGATGGCGGCCGCGGCGCCGGCGAGGCGGCGGAGGTGCCGGCGGAGGTACCGGCGCAGCCGGACCGCCCCGGCCTGGAGAAGACCGGCGCCTGACCCCGACCCCGAGCCCCGCCCCGCCTGCGGCCGTACGCGCCCGTGCCCGCGCCCGGCTCCGTCCGTCCGTGCCCTGTCGACCCCGTGCGGGCGGCAGGGCACGGCGCCGTTCCGGGCCTCCGGACGGCCGCCGGGGCAGCCCGGCCGGGGCAAACTCCCTTGAGACCGACGCCACCTGTGGCTGATGTCACAGACCCGCCCGGTCCGCCCCTCCCCCACCCGCGCCCACCCTTACCCACCAGGGGTTTTCCGTACGTAGGCGACCCAGTCGGCGGTCGGATGATCTCGCCCGCGGTACGGACCGAGCTTGCGCGGCGACGGCGGTGTCCCGCAGGCTCCTCGACGGAACGGGCCCGACGACTCCCCTGCCGGAGTACGGGCCGGTCCTGTCCGAGGGGGGAAACGAAAGGCTCCCCCACAGCATGCCCAGACATTCCAAGCACCGCCGCACGGCGCCGGCCGCCCGGCGACGCCTCCTCGCCGTCGGCCTCGCCGTGGCCGCCGTCGGCGCCGGAGGCGCGGCGTGGGCCGCCCCGAGCCGCACCGCGGCCGAGCCGGTCGTCGTCGACTCGCTCACCATCACGCCGGCCACGCCGGGCAGCACCGCCCAGGTCACCGCCACCGCCAAGCTGCACTCCGCGAAGAGCCTCCCGGTCCAGTCGCTGACCATCGCCGTACGCGACGCCAACGGCGCCAACTACGACTTCCGGGGCGCGATCCCGACGACCCTGTCGGGCACCCAGCAGACCTTCCAGCCGCAGGCGCGCACCTTCCCGGCGGGCTCGTACACCTACTTCGTGGCGTACAAGGCCAACAACACCTGGCACAACCTCACGCCCACCGCCGCCTTCACCTCGACCGGCGCCACGGTGACCCCGACGCCCACCCCGACGCCGAAGCCCTCGCCCACCCCGACGGTCAAGCCGACCACCCCGGCGCCGAGCACCCCGGCTGCGACCAGCCCGGCCGCGACCGCGTCCGCGACGGCCAAGCCGACGCCCACCGCGACGCCGACCCCCACCGCGACGCAGACGGCGAGCCCCACCAAGGCCCCGACGCAGACGCCCACCACGACGCCGTCGCCGACCGCCACCCCCACGGTCACGCCGTCGACCAGCCCCACCACTGCGCCGAGCAGCCCGTTCACCAGCCCGGCGGCCACCCCGTCGGCGTCGGCCAGTCCCACCACCCCGGCCCCCACCGGCGGCCCGGCGGGCATCCCGGGCAGCTGGCGCCCGGTGTTCGCCGACGAGTTCAACGGCTCGGCCGTCGACTCGGCCAAGTGGACCCCCAACTGGCTCGGCTGCCCGACCTGCACCACCCCGCCGGTCAACAGCTCCGAGGCGGCCGCGTACGCGCCGTCCCAGGCCACCGTCAGCGGCGGCAGCCTGCACCTGACGGCCACCCAGCAGTCCACCACGGTCAACGGCAAGACCTACCCGTTCCGCTCCGGCATGGTGCAGAGCAACGGCAAGGCCCAGTTCACCTACGGCGCCTTCGAGTCCCGGATCTACCTGCCGCCGACCGGCTCGAAGATCGCCAACTGGCCCGCCTTCTGGACCGACGGCCAGAACTGGCCGACCGACGGTGAGATGGACGTCATGGAGGGCCTCGGCGGCAGCGCCTGCTACCACTTCCACTCGCCGTCCGGCGGCCCCGGCTCCTGCGCCCCCGGCAACTTCACCGGCTGGCACACCTACGGCGCCGAGTGGGCACCGGGCTCGGTCACGTACTACTACGACGGCGTGAAGGTCGGTCAGATCACCACCGGCATCACCAGCGCGCCGCAGTACCTGATCCTGAACAACGGCGTCGAGTCCGCCACGGCGGGCAACAACCTCGCCCCCGCGGACATGCAGGTCGACTACGTCCGCGTCTGGCAGCACTGACCGGTAGCGCCCGCACCCGCAGCCCCAGCTGTAGCTGCAGCCGGACAGTCCGGTCCCGCCGATCCGCCTTCCCGTCCTCGACGGGGAGGCGGATCGGCGTTTCGGCGCGGCGCAGCGCGTTGGTTGCGTTCCGGCGCGTTCCGGCGCGTTCCGGCCTGTTCCGGCGCGTGCGGCGTCCGAGAGCCCCGGGCGGATGGCGGGAGGGAATGACAGGCGGGGATGGCGGGAGGGAATGACAGGCAGAGATGGCAGGCAGGGATGGCTGGGGGGGTGACTGAAGGGATGGCAGAAAAGGTGGGAAGGACGACCTTGCTGCCATCCGCCCCCGCTGACACGCTGGCGGCATGTCCACCAGTGACGTCCTGATCGTCCTCTTCGACGAGGTCCAGAGCCTCGACGTGACCGGCCCGCTCGAGGTCCTGAGTTCGGCCCGGTCGCGAGGCGCGGTGCCCGGACGGCACGCCTACCGGATCCGTACGGCAAGCCCCGGCGGCGGGCCGGTCCGTTGCTCCAGCGGCCTCACGCTGGTACCGGACGAGGACCTGGACCTGGCCGCCACGCCACACACCCTCCTGGTACCCGGCGGCCGCGGCACCCGCGGTCCCGCCGACCCCGCGCTCGTCGCACGGATCGCCGAACTGGCCGCCGGGGCCGAGCGCGTGGTGTCGGTCTGCACGGGCGCGTTCCTGCTCGCCGAGGCCGGGCTGCTGGACGGCCACCGCGCCACCACCCACTGGGCGTACTGCGAGACCTTCGCCCGGCGCTTCCCGGCGGTCCGGCTCGACCCCGAGCCGATCTTCGTACGGGACGGGCGGATCTCCACCTCGGCGGGCGTGACCGCCGGAATCGATCTGGCCCTGGCCCTGGTCGAGGAGGACCTCGGCCGCAGCGCGGCCCTGGCCATCGCCCGGCACCTGGTGATGTACCTCCGACGTCCGGGCGGGCAGGCGCAGTTCAGCACGCACCTGGCCGGCCAGCTCGCGGAACGGCATCCCCTGCGCGAGGTCCAGCGGTGGATCGGCGAGAACCCGGCCGCCGACCTGTCGGTCACCGCGCTCGCCGAGCGCGCCACGCTGTCGCCGCGCCAGTTCGCGCGGGCGTTCGCCGCGGAGGTCGGAGTGCCGCCCGGACGGTACGTCGACGGCATCCGGCTGGAGACCGCGCGGCGGCTGCTGGAGGAGACCGGGCAGGGCGTCGAGGAGATCGGCCGAGCCTCGGGTTACGGCTCCACCGAGGCGATGCGCCGCGCCTTCGTCCGAGGGCTGGGGATCCCCCCTTCGGAGTACCGGCGCCGCTTCCGGCCTCCGTCACCGGTTCCGCCCACCGGCACCGCCACCACCACCACCGTCGGCTGAGGGCGCGGCGCGCACGGGGGTACGGCGTGCGGGGACCTCGCGCCCCGCGCCCGCGCTCCCGGCACCCCGGCACCCCGGCACCCCAGCACCCCAGCACCCCAGCACCCCAGCCGACGTTCCTGCCCGGCATTTCGGGCGGCGCAAACATTCACGGGATCGTGAATATCAGCCGACCGCCAATCATTCACCCCACGAAAACCGTTCACGACTTCGCAAACATCAACGCCATCGCTCATCATTCACGACTTCATGAATGGTTACGCATATGCAAATCGCGATTCTGCTCTTCGACCGGTTCACCGCCCTCGACGCCGTCGGCCCCTACGAGGTCCTCTCCCGTCTGCCGGGAGCGGACGTCGTCTTCACGGCGGCCCGGCGCGGACCGGTCCGGGCCGACACCGGCTTCCTCTCCCTGGTGGCCGACGCCTCGATCGACGAGGTCACCTCACCCGATCTGCTGCTCGTCCCCGGCGGCCCGGGCCAGGCCGCCCGCATGGACGACCGGCCGCTGCTCGACTGGATCAGGGCCGTCGACGCCGGGACCACCTGGTCCACCTCGGTCTGCACCGGCTCTCTCCTACTGGCGGCCGCCGGACTGCTGAAGGGCCGCCGGGCCGCCTGCCACTGGCTGGCGGCCGACCAGCTCCCCGCCCACGGCGCGCTCCCCACCACCGACCGGGTCGTGATCGACGGCAAGTACGCCACCGCAGCCGGGGTCTCCGCCGGGATCGACCTCGCACTGCTGCTGGCCGGCCGGATCGCCGGCGACCGGACCGCGCAGGCCATCCAGCTCCTCACCGAGTACGCCCCCGAGCCCCCGTACCGGGCAGGCAGTCCGGCCACGGCCCCGGCCGACCTGGTCGATGCCCTCCGCGGCCGCGCACCGGAGTTCCTGCGCGACTGAGCGTCCCTGCCGCCACCCCCGCACCACCGCCGCACCACACCGCCCCCGCCCCGGCTCCCCGGCCCGGCCCCCCTGCCCGGCTCCCCGACGCAGTCCGGGCCGGCGGGGCCACCGGGAGCCGGGGCACATGCAGGGCCGGTCCGGCACGGGCCGGGGATCACCCTCCCGGCCCACGCCGCGCCCCTCCCGCCGGAGGCGAGTGACACTTGATGCATGGGCGAGACTCAGCGCAGCAGCAGCGGGGACATCTTCACCCCGCCGGTCGTGGTGCGCCCACCCACCCGGGGCGCCCGGCCGTACCGGCGGGTGGAGATCTACGGGCGGACGGTCGGCAAGGCCTTCGACGCGGCCGATGTGGCCGAGTTCATCCGGCGGGCCGGCGTCGAGGACCCGGATCTGACCGACCCGGAACTGGTCGGCTGGCGCGGTGGCGACCAGACCGTCTGGTCGGCACCGAGCACGCCGACCGCCCCGGTCCACGAGGTGTCGGCCCTGCCGGACACCTCCGAAGCACCGGCGACTCCCGACCCACCGGACGGACCCCACCAGCCAAACGGCCCCCACCAGCCGGGCGGCCCGCACGCCGACGCTCGCGCCACCGGGGCGCACGCCACCCCCACCGGCACCCACCCCACCGGTAGCCTCACCACCGGCACCCACCCCACCGGCACCGAGGACGACAGCGTCGACGACGACAGCGCCGACGACGACAGCGCTGCTGCGAGCTGACCGGTCCGAACCGGGGCCGCGGCCCACCGACCACCCCGCACCATGCCGCCGCACCCCGCCCGAACGATGCCCCACGCGCCGCCGCCGCCCATCGCCCACACGGCGCCCGCACGCCGCCGCACACCGCCCGCGCAGCCCAGCACGCAGGCGCCCCCGAGCCCGCAGGCATCCGCTCGGAGCCCGCGCTCCCGGCACTGCCGCCGACGCGACCGGCCGATCAACCATCCAGGGCAATTCGTTCCCCCCAGGCGCTGACGATGCCGCGCCTGGGGTGGCCGGTCGGGGCCACCCAGGAGGTAGTGGAAGGACGTGACCCACTCCGCCCGAGGAGCAGCGCATGCGCCCGACCCGCTTGGCAGCCACCCTCTCGATGGTCTCCCTGTTCGCCGCCACCGTGAGCAGTTGCGCCGCTGAGTGGCGGCCGCTGTCCTCCGCCGCCCCGGTTCCCACGGTGACCGCGACAGCCACGGCCACGGTGACGGCCACCGCGCCGGCCGCGCCCGCTCCGGCGGTGGCGCTGACCCCCGTCCCCGGCGCCCCGGCCCCGGCCGGCTCCCCCGCCGACCCGGCCGCACCCGCCGGGTCGGTCCCACCCGCGGCTCCCGGCGCCCCCGCAGCCCCCGGTGCGAGCGCGCCGCCCGCCGCCGATCCCGCCGCAGCGGCGGCTGCTGCGGCCGCCGCGGCCGGGGCCCTGTCAGCCGAGCCCGGCACGGCCGTCGGGGTGGCGGCCACCGATCCGCTCGGCCCGGTGCTGGTCGACGCCCAGGGGCGCACGCTGTACGTCTTCGAGGGCGACACCTCGACGGCCTCCACCTGCTACGACGACTGCGCCGCGGCTCTTCCCCCGCTGACCACCAAGGGCCTGCCGGTGGCCGGTCCGGGCGCGGACGAGGGGCTGCTCGGCACCACGGTGCGGACCGACGGGACGATCCAGGTCCTCTACAACGGGCGGCCGCTCTACCTGTGTGCCCAGGACACGGCCGCCGGGGAGTCGTTCGGCCAGGAGCAGTCGCGGTTCGGCTCGTACTGGTACGCCGCGGACGCCTCCGGGCACTCCGTGAAGCTGTCCGCGGCACCGCCGGATCCCACCCACTGAGACCGGCGGACCCCCTCCCGCGGACGGTCCGACGGCCTCACCGGCCTTCACCAGGCACTCTCTTCCGCCCCCGGCCAGCCCGGTCCGCCGCCTGTCCACCCAGTGCTGCAGGCCCTCAACCATCGACCGATTCCTGTATAAATCCGTGCCGACGCGGCGCGAACGACCGCCCCAGGAACCCCTGGCGGCCCTCATGTTTATGCAGCGCGGCGCGAAGCAATACCACCCCACCCGCTTTCTCAAATAATGCTCAAATTTCCGTGACGCCCGGCCTGACCTGCGGAGACATACGGAGAGCAGTCAGTTGTGCAGCAGCCGTGAAATTGGCCATCTGAATGTAACTATTCGGCTTCGCGTCTGTTGTGCGACCGCGGTGCCGACCTAGCCTTGGGCAACTCTCAACCTCCACCTGCCATTCACCGAGAGGTTCCCCATCCCCATGGCTTCTGTCGACCAGCTCGCCCCTTCAGCCTCCCCATCGACCGGTTCACCGGGCAGCGGCCGTTCGCTGCGCCGTGAGGTCGGGCTGATCGGCCTGCTCTGGGCCTCCGTGGGCTCGATCATCGGCTCCGGCTGGCTCTACGGCGCGAAGAACGCCGTCATGGTGGCCGGCCCCGCCGCGCTCATCTCCTGGGGCATCGGCGCGGTCGCGATCGTGCTGCTGGCCTTCGTCCACGCCGAGCTCGGCGGCATGTTCCCGGTGGCGGGCGGCACCGCGCGCTACCCGCACTACGCCTTCGGCGGCCTGGCCGGCATGTCGTTCGGCTGGTTCTCCTGGCTGCAGGCCGCCACGGTCGCGCCGATCGAGGTCGAGGCCATGATCGGCTACGCCGGTCACTGGGAGTTCGCGAAGAGCTTCCTGAACGACAACGGCACCCTGACCGCCTCCGGCTTCGTGGTCGCGGTGATCCTGATGGGCGTCTTCGTCGCGGTCAACTTCCTCGGCGTGCGCGTGCTGTCGCACACCAACAGCTTCGCGACCTGGCTGAAGATCTTCGTGCCGCTGCTGGCCATCTTCACCCTCGCCGTGTCCAACTTCCACGGCGGCAACTTCACCTCGCACGGCTTCGCCCCGTTCGGCACCAAGGGCATCCTGGCCGCGATCAGCACCAGCGGCATCATCTTCGCCCTGCTCGGCTTCGAGCAGGCGATCCAGCTGGCCGGTGAGAGCAAGAACCCCAAGCGCGACATCCCGCGCGCCGTGCTCGGCTCGGTCGCCATCGGCACCCTGATCTACATCCTGCTGCAGGTCGTCTTCATCGCCGCGCTGCCCGCGACCGCGTTCGCGAACGGCTGGGCCAACCTCGACTTCCCCGGCATCAGCGGCCCGTTCGCCGGCCTCGCCACCACCGTCGGCCTCGGCTGGCTGGCCTGGGTGCTGTACTTCGACGCGATCGTCTCGCCCGGCGGCACCGGCCTCATCTACACCACCTCCACCTCGCGCATCTCCTACGGCCTGAGCAAGAACGGCTACGCACCCCAGCTGTTCGAGCGGGTCGACCGCCAGGGCGTGCCGTGGTTCGGTCTGGTCATCTCCTTCCTGACCGGCGTGATCTGCTTCCTGCCCTTCCCGAGCTGGCAGGAGCTGGTCGGCTTCATCACCTCCGCCTCGGTGCTGATGTACGCGGGCGCCCCGCTGGCCTTCGGCGCGCTGCGCCGCCGCCTGCCGAACCGTGAGCGCTCGTACCGCCTGCCCGGCGGCGCGGTCATCGCCCCGCTGTCGTTCATCGTCGCCAGCATGATCATCTACTGGACCGGCTGGCACACCCTGGCCCGCCTCGGCATCGCCATCGTGCTCGGCTACGTGCTGCTCGGCAGCTACGCCGCGTACGCCACCAAGAAGGGCCTGCCGAACGCGCCGAAGCTGGACTGGCGCGCCGCCCAGTGGCTGCCCGCGTACCTGCTCGGCCTCGGCCTGATCTCCTGGCAGGGCAGCTTCGGCGACGGCCAGGGCAACCTGCCGATGTGGTGGGACATGGGCGTGGTCGCGGCCTTCGCGCTCGCCATCTACTCCTGGGCGACCCGGGTCGCGCTGCCCGCCGAGCTGATCGAGCAGATGATCCAGGACGTCGAGGTGGTGGACGAGGGCGGTCACTGACCCCCGGACCCGCTACCGCGGCAGTACCCCCGCGGGACCCGAGCAGTCCCCAGTCGCACCCAGTAGTACCCAGCGCAGCCCGGCCGGTTCCCACCGGCCGGGCTGCGCCGCTGTCGGGGACGTCCGCGGGGCCGGGGCGGCCGGGGTCTGCGGTTGCCGGACCCGGCGGACGGTGGTTCGGTCGAACCGGTCGCAGCGCAGCGCGCGCGGCGCCGAAGGTACGTCCCGGCACCGCTAGGAGGCCTCACCGCCATGTCCGATGCACCACGCGTCCGGCCCACCGTCCGGCCCACCACCAACAACGCCGGGGTCCCGGTCGAGAGCGACGCGGATTCGCTGACCGCCGGCCCGGTCGGCCCGATCCTGCTGCACGACCACTACCTGATCGAGAAGATGGCCCAGTTCAACCGGGAACGGGTGCCCGAGCGGGTGGTGCACGCCAAGGGCGGCGGCGCGTACGGCGTCTTCCGGGTGACCCAGGACGTGAGCCGGTTCACCAGGGCCGACCTGTTCCAGCCCGGCAAGGAGACCGAGATGCTGGCCCGGTTCTCCACCGTCGCCGGTGAGCTCGGCACCCCCGACAGCTGGCGCGACCCGCGCGGTTTCGCGCTGAAGTTCTACACCGAGCAGGGCAACTACGACCTGGTCGGCAACAACACCCCGGTCTTCTTCGTCCGGGACCCGATCAAGTTCCAGGACTTCATCCGCTCGCAGAAGCGCCGCCCCGACACCCACCTGCGCGACCACGACATGCAGTGGGACTTCTGGACGCTCTCCCCGGAGTCGGCCCACATGGTCACCTGGCTGATGGGCGACCGCGGCATCCCGAAGTCCTGGCGCCACATGAACGGGTACGGCTCGCACACCTACCAGTGGGTCAACGCGGACGGCGAACGCTTCTGGGTCAAGTACCACTTCAAGACCGACCAGGGCATCGAGTTCCTGACCCAGGAGGCGGCGGACCGGCTGGCCGGCGAGGACCCGGACGCCCACCTGCGCGACCTCTACGACGCGATCGAGAACGGCGACCACCCGTCGTGGACGCTGTACGTCCAGGTGATGCCGTTCGACGACGCGTGGACGTACCGGTTCAACCCGTTCGACCTGACCAAGGTGTGGCCGCACGCCGACCACCCGCTGCACGAGGTCGGCCGGATGACGCTCGACCGCAACCCGGACAACTACCACGTCCACATCGAGCAGGCCGCCTTCGAGCCCTCGAACCTGGTGCCCGGCATCGGGGTCTCGCCGGACAAGATGCTGCTCGGCCGGATCTTCTCCTACCCGGACACCCACCGGTACCGGATCGGCCCCAACTACGCCCAGCTGCCGCCCAACCGGGCCCACGTGCCGGTGCACTCGTACGCCAAGGACGGGCCGATGCGCTTCGACGCGTCCCGGGCCACCACGCCGTACGCGCCCAACTCGTACGGCGGGCCGGCCGCGCAGCCCGAGCTGTGGGGCGCGCCGATCGGGTGGGACGTGGCGGGGCGGATGGTCCGCGAGGCGTACCCGCTGCACGCCGAGGACGACGACTGGGGCCAGGCGGGCACCATGGTGCGCGAGGTGCTGGACGACGCCGCGCGAGAGCGGCTGGTGTCGAACATCGCCGGGCACCTGCTGAAGGGGGTCTCCGCGCCGGTCCTGGAGCGGGCCGTCACGTACTGGCGCAACGTCGACAAGGACCTCGGCGACCGGGTGGCCGCGAAGGTCGCCGGTAGCTAGCCGCAGGCGCGTACACAGCCGCCCCGGGCCGGACGGTCCGGGGCGGCTGCGGCGTCCGCGCGGCGGTGGTCCGGGCGGGCCCGGCGGCCGGAGCCGTTGACAAGGCGGACACCTCGCAGGGATTCTAAGCAAGCGCTTAGTCATACCGTCCTGTCGTCGTCCCCATCCAGGCGAGGAGCCCATGAGCGACGCCCCCGCAGCCCTTCCCGGAGCCCTTCCCGGCCTCGATCTCGACCGTCTCCGCGCCCGCATCGACCGTGACCTGCCCGGTCTGCTGGCCGGTCCGCTGCACGCCCGGCTGTTCGAGGGAGGCAAGTCGAACCTGACCTACCTGCTGGAGGACGGCACCGGCCGCTGGGTGCTGCGGCGGCCGCCGCTCGGGCACGTCCTGGCCACCGCGCACGACATGGCCCGCGAGTTCCGGGTGCTGACCGCCCTGCACCCGACCGGGGTGCCGGTGCCGCGGCCGCTGCTGCTGATCGAGGACCCGGAGGTGACCGGGGCGCCGTGCTACCTGATGGAGTGCGCGCCGGGCACCGTGTACCGGGACACCGCACAGTTCGAGGGCCTCGGCGAGGAGCGGGTGCACGCGCTCGGGCTGCGCCTGGTGGACACCCTGGTCGACCTGCACGCGCTCGACCCGCAGGCCGTCGGGCTGGGCGGGTTCGGCCGGCCGGAGGGCTTCCTGGAGCGGCAACTGGTCCGCTGGGGGAAGCAGTTGGCGGCCTCCCGCAGCCGGGAGGTGACCGGCATAGACGAGTTGCAGGCGCAGCTCGCGGCCTCCATCCCGTTCTCCCCCGCGCCCGCGCTGGTGCACGGCGACTACCGGCTGGACAACGTGCTGGTCGACGCGGACGACCGGATCACCGCGGTGCTGGACTGGGAGATGTCCACCGTCGGCGACCCGCTCACCGACCTCGGGCTGCTGGTGATGTACATCGAGCTGGCCCGGCGCTTCGACGGCGTCCTGCCCGGCGCGGTGCTCGCCCCCGGGTTCCCCGCCACCGCCGACCTGGTCGCCCGGTACGCCGGGCGCTCGGGGCGGGACGTGGCGGCGCTCGGCTGGTACGTCGGCTTCGCCTCGTTCAAGCTGGCCGTCGTGCTGGAGGGCATCCACTACCGGTGGACCAAGGGCGGCACGGTCGGCCCCGGCTTCGACCGGGTCGGTGAACTGGTGCCCGCCTTCGTACAGTTCGGTCTCGCCTCGCTGGACCGGCCGACCAACAAGGAGCACTGACGGTGGACTTCTCCTACGACGCCCGCACCGAGGAGCTGCGCGGCCGGCTGCTCGCCTTCATGGACGAGGCGGTGTACCCGGCGGAGCCGGTGCTCACCGCCCAACTCGCCGACCCCGCACGGGAGCCGTGGACCGTCCCGCCGGTCGTCGGCGAGCTGCAGGCGGCGGCCAGGGCGCGCGGCCTGTGGAACCTCTTCCTGCCGGGCGAGCACGGCGCGGGCCTGACCAACCTCCAGTACGCGCCGCTGGCCGAGATCACCGGCCGGTCGATCCTGCTGGCGCCCGCCGCGCTGAACTGCGCGGCCCCGGACACCGGGAACATGGAGCTGCTGGCCGAGTTCGGCGACGAGGCGCAGCGCAAGCAGTGGCTCGAGCCGCTGCTCGCGGGTGAGATCAGGTCGGCGTTCGCGATGACCGAACCGGAGGTGGCCTCCTCGGACGCCACCAACATCACCACCCGGATCGAGCGGGACGGCGACCGGTACGTGGTCAACGGCCGCAAGTTCTACATCACCGGGGCGATGAACCCGAACTGCCGGATCTTCATCGTGATGGGCAAGACCGATCCCGCCGCGGACCCGCGCCGGCAGCAGAGCATGATCCTGGTGCCGCGCGACACCCCCGGGGTGACGGTGCGCCGCGGGATGACGGTGTTCGGGTACGGGGACGAGGACCACGGCGGGCACGCCGAGGTGCTGTTCGAGGACGTCCGGGTGCCGGCGGGGAACCTGATCGGCCCGGAGGGCTCCGGGTTCGCCATCGCGCAGGCGCGGCTCGGGCCGGGCCGGATCCACCACTGCATGCGGGCGATCGGGGTGGCCGAGCGGGCGTTGGAGCTGATGTGCGACCGGGCCCTGTCCCGGGTCGCGTTCGGCCGGCCGCTGGCCGAGCAGGGCGTGGTGCAGGAGTGGATCGCGGAGTCCCGGGTCCGGATCGAGCAGGCCCGGCTGTTGGTGCTGAAGACCGCCTGGCTGATGGACACCGTCGGCAACCGCGGTGCGCACACCGAGATCCAGGCCATCAAGATCGCTGTGCCGTCGGCGGTGGAGTGGATCCTCGACAAGGCCGTCCAGGCGCACGGCGCGGCCGGGGTCGGCCAGGACACCCCGCTGGCGCAGCTGTGGGCCGGGATCCGGACCCTGCGGCTGGCGGACGGCCCGGACGAGGTGCACCGGCGGTCGCTGGCCCGGCGTGAACTGAAGCGCCGCCAGGTCGGGGAGGTCTGAGATGGGATCGACCGGAGCGAAGGCGTCCGAGGCGAATGCGTCCGAGGCGGAGTTGTCCGGAGTGGAGTCGTCCGGCGTGGAGTCGGAGGTCCGTGAGCGCCTGCGCGGGCTGCTCGAGGCGTACGACCCGGCCACCACGGCACGGGAGGACTTCCTGCGGGCCAGGTTCGACGCCGGCCTGGCCTGGGTGCACTTCCCGCCCGGGCTCGGCGGGTTCGGCGCGCCGCGCGGCCTGCAGGCGCTGGTGGAGGCCGAGTTGGCGGCCGCCGGGGCGCCGGACAACGATCCGCGGCGCAACGGCATCGGCCTCGGCATGGCCGCGCCGACCATCCTGCGGTACGGCACCGAGGAGCAGAAGCAGCGGTTCCTGCGCCCGCTGTGGACCGGGGAGGAGGTGTGGTGCCAGCTGTTCAGCGAACCGGGTGCCGGATCCGACCTGGCGGCGCTGGCCACCCGCGCGGTCCGCGACGGCGACGGCTGGCGGGTGGACGGCCAGAAGGTGTGGACCTCCGGTGCGCACACCGCCCGCTGGGCGATCCTGATCGCCCGCACCGACCCCGGCGTGCCCAAGCACCAGGGCATCACCTACTTCGTCTGCGACATGACCGACCCGGGGGTGGAGGTCCGCCCGCTGCGGCAGATCACCGGGGAGGCGGAGTTCAACGAGGTGTTCCTGACCGGCGTACGGATCCCCGACGCGCACCGGCTCGGCGGCGTCGGCGAGGGCTGGCAGGTCGCGCAGACGACGCTCAACAACGAGCGGGTGGCGATCGGCGGGCAGGCGATGCCGCGCGAGGGCGGGATGACCGGCATCGTCGCGGCCACCTGGCGGGAGCGGCCCGAACTGCGCACCCACGAACTGCACCAGCGGCTGCTGAAGCTCTGGGTGGACGCCGAGGTGACGCGGCTGGCGGGCGAGCGGCTGCGCCAGCAGCTGGCAGTCGGCCAGCCCGGGCCGGAGGGCGCGGCGATGAAGCTCGCCTTCGCCCGGCTCGCCCAGGAGTTGAGCGGTCTGGAGGTGGAGCTGCTCGGCGAGGAGGGCCTCGGGTACGACGACTGGACGCTGCGCTGCCCGGAGCTCGTCGACTTCAATGGCCGTGAGGCCGGCTACCGGTACCTGCGGGCCAAGGGGAACTCGATCGAGGGCGGAACCTCGGAGATCCTCCGCAACATCATCGCCGAGCGGGTCCTGGGCCTGCCGGGCGAGCCTCGCACCGACAAGGACCTGCCCTGGAAGGAGCTGCCGCGATGAGCGCACCCGATCTGCTCCACTCCGAGATCGAGGAGGAACTGCGGGCCAGCGTCCGGGCGTTGCTCACCGACCGGTGCCCGCCGTCGGCGGTGCTGGAACGCTGCGAGGGACCGCTCCCGTACGACCCGGCGCTGTGGCGCGCCCTGGCCGACGGGCTCGGGGTGGCGGGGCTGCACGTGCCCGAGGAGTACGGCGGCGCGGGCGCGAGCCTGCGGGAGAGCGCCGTGGTGCTGGAGGAGCTGGGGCGGCGGGTGGCGCCGGTGCCGTTCCTGGGCAGTGCGGTGCTGGCGGGGGTGCTGCTGCTGGCGGCCTGTCCGCAGGACGCGCTGCTGCCGCAGGTCGCGGGTGGTGCGCTGACCGCGGCCGTCGCCGTGCCGCTGTCCACCGCGCCCGGGGCCGCGTTCCCGGCGGCCGTCACGGCCGGGCCGGGCGCCACGCTGAGCGGCCGGGTCACCTCGGTCGCCGACGCGCTGGACGCCGGGCTGCTGCTGGTCCCGGCGGTGGGGCCGGACGGCCCGGCGCTGTACGCGGTCGAGGCCGGCGCAGCGGGTCTGGGGGTGGCCCGGCGGACCTCGCTGGACCTGACCAGGCCGCTCGCGGACATCACCCTGCACGAGGTGCCCGGGCGCCGGCTGGCCGTCGGTGAGGTGGCCGAACGGGCCCTCGGTCAGGCGCTGTTGACGGCGGCCGGGCTGCTGGCGTCGGAGCAGCTCGGGGTGGCCGAGTGGTGTCTGGCGACCACGGTGGAGTACCTGAAGGAGCGTCGGCAGTTCGCGCGCCGGCTGGGGTCGTTCCAGGCGCTGAAGCACCGGCTGGCCGATCTGTGGCTGGAGACGGTCGGGGCGCGTGCGGCGGCCCGGTACGCGGCGGACACCCTGGCGCGCGGCGGCCCGGATGCGGAGGTCGCGGTGGCGCTCGCGCAGGCGCACTGCGGGGCGGTGGCGGTGCGGGCGGCCGAGGAGTGCGTCCAGCTGCACGGCGGGATCGGGATGACCTGGGAGCACCCGGCGCACCTGTACCTCAAGCGCGCCAAGGCGGACCAGATCGCCCTGGGCACGCCCGGCCACCACCGGGCGGCGCTGGCCCGGCTGGTGGACCTGCCGGGGCCGGTCGGCTGACGGCGGCGCGGGCGGCGCCGGAAGCACCGAGGGGGCGGGCGCCCGCAGGCGCCCGCCCCCTTTCGGCGTGTCCGCCCACCGGGACCGGCCGGGGTTCGGATCGCGCCGCCGTCCCCCGCCCGTGGGGCGGTCGGGACGGGCGGCACGCGCCCGCGCGGACCGTCGGCCCGGCGATCGGAGGGCAGGGCGAGGTCAGCTCGGCGTGGCCGGCGGACCGGCGTGCAGCGGACCGGGGTACGTCCGGATCGGCGGGCGCGGGTGGCCCGGCGCCGGGCGGGCGGCGGGCGCCCGGCGCCATCCGGCCCGGCAGCCGGCACCCGGTCGGACGCGGCCAAGGCCGAGGCCACCGCCACCGCCACCGCCACCGCCACCGCTACGGCTGGACGGTGATCCGTCCGGTGCTGAGACCGTCGGCGACCCGCTGGACGCCCTCGGCGGCGCGCTCCAGCGGCAGCCGTTCGCTGACCAGCGGGCGGACCACCCCCTTGGCGGCGAGGTCGGTGAGCTCGCGGTGGGCGTGCCGGACGGCCTGCGGGTCGTGGGTGTTGTAGAGGCCCCAGTGCAGGCCGAGCAGCGAGTAGTTCTTCACCAGGGCGTGGCCGAGGCTCGGCGCGGGGATGGTGCCGCCGGCGAAGCCGACCACGACGATCCGGCCCTCGAAGGCGATGCACTTGGTGGAGCCGGTGTAGGCGTCGCCGCCGACCGGGTCGAACACAACGTCGGCCCCGCGGCCGCCGGTGGCCTCCTTGACCACGGCGACGAAGTCCCGTTCGTGCCGGTCGATCACCAGGTCGGCGCCCAGGTCCCGGGCCACGGCGGCCTTCGCCGCGCCGCCGACGACGCCGATCACGGTCGCCCCGGCGGCCTTGCCGAGCTGGACGGCGGCGCTGCCGACGCCGCCCGCCGCGGCGTGCACCAGCAGGGTCTCGCCGGCGGCCAGGGCGGCCCGCCGGTGCAGCCCGAACCAGGCGGTCTGGTAGCCGATGTGCAGGGCGGCGGCCTCGGCGTCGTCCAGCGCCTCGGGCGCGGGGAGGACCGCGCCGGCGTCCATCAGCGCGTACTCGGCGAACGCCCCGGCGGGCAGCAGCGCGGTGCCGATCACCCGGGTGCCCGCGTACGGGCCCTCGGCGGGCTCGCCGCAGAGTTCGACGCCCGGGGTGAACGGCAGCGGCGGGCGGACCTGGTACTGGCCCCGGCACATCAGCGCGTCCGGGAAGTTGACGGCGGCGGCCCGGACCCGGACCAGCAGCTGTCCCTCGGCGGGCACCGGCCTGGGTATGTCCTCCGCGAGCCGCATCACCTCGGCGGGCTCGCCGAGTCCGCCGACCTGCCAGGCCTTCACGAGTGGCTCCCTTCGGGGGTGCGGTCGGAGGTGCGGACGGCGGCCGGGCCCTGTTCGAGGCCCTGCTGGAGGCGGTTCATGCCGTTCAGCCAGCGGTCCGGGGTGGTGGCGCGGGCGGCGTAGTACTCGGCCACCTCGGCGTGCGGGAGGATCAGGAACTCCTCCGCCTCGACGGCCCGCAGGACCTCGGCGGCGACGGCGGCGGGCTCGATCGCGTTCGCGCCGAGCAGGGCCTCGCCGATCGCGCCGGTCGAGGTCAGCATGTCGGTGCGCACGCCCTGCGGGCACAGCGCGTGCACCCGTACCCCGCGGTGCCGGTAGGTGGCGGACAGCCACTCGGCGAAGGCCAGCGCGCCGTGCTTGCTGACCGCGTACGGGGCCGAGCCGAGCATGGTGAGCAGCCCGGCGGCCGAGACGGTGGACAGGAACCGGCCCTCGCCGCGCTCCAGCCACTCGGGCAGCAGCTGCTCGGCGGCCCGGACGTGGGCCATCACGTTCACCTCCCAGGCCTGGGACCAGAGCTCGGGGGCGGCGTCCGCCCCGCCCTGCGGGGCGACACCGGCGTTGGCGCAGTACAGGTCGACGCGGCCGTGGGCGCTGCGGGCGGCGTCGAGCAGGGCGGCGATGCCGTCGGCGGTCGCGGCGTCGCCGGGGGCGGCGAGCGCGCCGAGGCGGGCCGCTACCTGTTCGGCCGCCTCGGTGTCGAGGTCGTTGACCACGACCCGGGCGCCCTCGGCGGCGAAGGCGGTGGCGAGGGCGGCGCCGATGCCGCGGCCGGCGCCGGTGACGACGACGGTGCGCCCGTCGTGGGCGCTCACAGTCCGCCGCCCAGGGTCACGCCGCCGTCGACGACCAGGGTCTGGCCGGTGATCCAGGCGGCGTCCGCGGAGAGCAGGAAGGCGACGGCCCCGGCGACGTCCTCGGGGACGCCGAGCCGGCCGAGCGGGTAGGCCCGGATCACCTTCTCCTCGCGGCCTTCGTACAGGGCCTCGGCGAACTTGGTCTTGACGATCGCGGGGGCGACCGCGTTGACCCGGATGTCGGGGCCGAGGTCGGCGGCGAGTTCGACGGTGAGCCGCATCAGGGCGGCCTTGCTGACGCCGTACATGCCGATGCCCTTGGCGGCGCGGATGCCCGCGATGGAGGCGACGTTGACGACGGCGCCGCCGTGCTCGCCCATCCAGGCGGCGTGGGCGAGGCGGGTCCAGGCCAGTGGGGCCAGCACGTTGACCGCCATGATCTTGGCGGCGGCGGCCGGGTCGGTGTCCAGCATCGGGCCGTAGACCGGGTTGACGCCGGTGTTGTTGACCAGCAGGTCGAGCCGGCCGAAGGTCTCCATGGTGCGGGTGACGGCCTCCTCCTGGTGGGCCGGGTCGTCGGACTTGCCGGCCACCGCGAGGGCGTGGTCGGCGCCGCCGAGGTCACGGACCGCGTCGTCGAGCGGCTCGGCGCTGCGGGCGGTGATGCAGACCTTGGCGCCGCGCTGGACGAGTTCGCGGGCGATGCCGAGGCCGATGCCCCGGCTGGCTCCGGTGACCACGGCCACCTGGCCCTTGAGGGAGGAGGTCATCGCCGTACCTTTCGATGGGGTGACTAAGCGCTTGCTCAGCATCTTGGGGCCGGGCCACACTGTCAACAGGCCGAGCCGCCCGGCCCGCGTGATCCCTCTGCGAGGATTGGTCCTATGAACGAACTGGCGACCGCCGGCCTGTGGCCCGGAGAGGCGACCGAGGCCCCCCGGCGCCTGCTGCTCGCGGCGGTGGAGTCCTTCGCCCGGCGCGGGTACCACGCCACCACCACCCGCGACATCGCGACGGCCGCCGGGATGAGCCCCGCGGCGCTCTACATCCACTACCCGTCCAAGGCGGCGCTGCTCGCCGAGATCAGCCGCACCGGCCATCAGGCCACCTTCGACCTGGTCGAGCGGGCCGAGGCGGCGAGCGGCGACCCGGTGGAGCAGATGCGGCGCCTGGTGGAGGACTTCACGGTCTGGCACGCCCGCGGCCACACGGTCGGCCGGATCGTCAACAACGAGCTGCACGCGCTGCCCGAGGAGACCTTCGCGGCCGTCGCGGAGCTGCGGATCCGGATCGAGGAAACGGTTCGGCGGATCATCGGGCGGGGGGTGGCCGCGGGCGTCTTCGAGGTGCCCGACCAGCGCACCGCCGCCCGGGCGGTCACCTCGCTCGGCATCGACGTGTCCCGCTGGTACACCGAGCGCAGCACGGAGTCGCCGGAGGAGCTGGGCCGCCGGTACGCGGTGCTGGTGCTGCGAATGCTGGGTACCGGGGCCGCGGTGTGATCCGGGTCTCTCCGCCGGTACGGTGATCCGATGATGTTCCACGCCATCGCAGTCGCACCTGACGTCCAGCTGCGACCGGTTGCCGAGGACGACTCGGCCGCCCTGCTCCGCGCCTTCCTGCGCAACCGCGAGCACCTGCGCCGCTGGGACCCCCGGCGGGACGAGGAGTTCTTCACCCCGGCCGGGCAGGCGGCCCGGCTGCGGGACCAGTTGGAGCAGCGCGAGGCCGGCCGCCAGTTCCCGTACGTGCTCACCCACGGCGAGGAGGTCATCGGCGCGGTGACCCTCTCCAACGTGGTGCGCGGCCCGCTGCACAGCGCCAACCTCGGCTACTGGATCGACGCCGGCCACGTCGGCCGCGGCCTGGCCGGCGCCGCCGTGACCCTGGTGGCCCGGGCCGCCGACCAGCAGCACGGGCTGCACCGGCTGGAGGCCGGCGCGGCCACCGACAATCCCGGCTCCCAGCGGGTGCTGGTCAAGAGCGGGTTCCAGGTGATCGGCACCGCGCCGAAGTTCCTGCTGATCGACGGCGAGTGGCGGGACCATGTGCTGTTCCAGAAGATCCTGAACGACCGTCACCCCGGCTGACCCGGCTGACCCGGCGGCCCGTCCCGCACCGGGCCGGGCCACACCGGGCCGGGCCGCCCGGCATCAACCGATCGGTTGACCCCCCTCCACCACCGCCGTCCCGAACCACCGCCGGTCGGTCGATGAGCCGCCCTGCCCCCGCGCGGGAAGCTCGGAGCACGGCAGGGCGCCGGGCGGACGAGGACAGCAGGGGGTGGTGGCCGTGGCGGTCATCGAGGTGGCGGGACTGCGCAAGGCGTACCGGGGGCGCGGTGTCCTGGACGGGGTCGACCTCCAGGTCGCCGAGGGCGAGATCTTCGGCCTGCTGGGTTCCAACGGGGCCGGCAAGACCACCACCGTGGAGTGCTGCGAGGGCCTGCGCCGGGCCGACGGCGGGACCGTCCGGGTGCTGGGGCTCGACCCGGTCCGCCAGGCGCACCGGCTGCGCGCCCGGATCGGCGTCCAGCTCCAGCAGGCCCAGCTGCAGGACGCGCTGCGGGTCGGCGAGGCGCTGGAGCTGTACGCCTCCTTCTACCCCCGGGCCCACGACCCGGCGGAGCTGGCCGCCCGCTGGGGCCTCGGCGAGCTGCGCCGCACGCCGTTCGGCAAGCTCTCCGGCGGACAGAAGCAGCGGCTGTTCATCGCGCTCGCCCTGGTCGGCCGGCCGGAGGTGGCGTTCCTGGACGAGCTGACCACCGGCCTCGACCCGGCCGCGCGGCGCGAGACCTGGGGGTTGATCCGCCAGGTCCGGGACAGCGGCGTGACGGTGGTCCTGGTCTCGCACTTCATGGACGAGGTCGAGGCGCTGTGCGACCGCGCCGCCGTACTCGACCGCGGCCGGATCGTGGCCGCCGGCACCCCGCGGGAGCTGATCGCCCGCGCCGGGGTGGCCGGGACCCTCAGCTTCCGGCCGACCGCCCCGCTCGACCGGGCCCTGCTCGCCGGGCTGCCCGGGGTGGCCACCGTGACCGAGCGGGCCGGCCGGATCGAGGTCACCGGCACCGGAGGCTACGCCGACGAGGTCACCCGGCTGCTGGCCGGCCGCGGTCTGGTCGTCACCGGCCTGCGGATCCACGAGCGCAGCCTGGACGACGCCTTCGTCGCGCTGACCGGCCGCGACCACACCAACTGACCGACCCCCACTCACCGTTCGGAGCCCGTGATGACCAGCACCGCCAGCACCACCAGCACCACCAACGCCGCCGGCACCGGCGCCGCCACCACCCGTGCCCTGCGCCGGCTGGCCGCCGTCGAGACCCGGCTGTTCCTGCGCGACCCCGCCACCGCGTTCTTCGGCCTCGCCTTCCCGGTGCTGCTGATGGGCGTACTCGGCTCGATCCCCGCCCTGCGCGAACGCTCCGCCGACCTGCACGGCATGAGCACCCTCCAGCTGTACGCGCCGATCATGGCGGTGTTCAGCGTGCTGACCCTGGCCATGAACGGCCTGCCGCCGGTGCTGGCCGGCTACCGCGAACGCGGGGTGCTGCGCCGGCTGTCGGCGAGCCCGGTCCGTCCGGTGCTGGTGCTCGGCGCGCTGCTCCCCCTCTACCTGGCGGTCTCGGTGGTCTCGCTGCTGCTGGTGGGAGCGGCCGGCCTGGCCTTCGGGGTACCGCTGCCGCGGCAGCTGCCCGGCTTCCTGCTGGCCTTCGCCCTCACCGCGGCGGCACTGTTCGCGCTCGGGCTGCTGGTCGCGGCCGTGGCGCCGTCCGCGAAGGCGGGCAACGCGATCGGGGCGATGCTGTTCTTCCCGCTGATGTTCTTCTCCGGCATCTGGATCCCCCGCGCGTTCACCCCCGGGCTGCTCAGCCGGATCGGCGACTTCACCCCGAGCGGCGCCGCCGTCCAGGCCCTCCAGGACACCTGGAACGGACACCTTCCGCAGGGCGTGCACCTGGTCACACTGGCGGTGTTCGCGCTCGTCGCGGGCGCCGGCGCTGCGAAGCTGTTCCGGTGGGAGTGATCACTGCGCCGGCCGGGCCGGACCCGACCACGGCCGACCCCGCGGGGGAGGCCGTGCTCGGCATGTGGCAGCGCCGCCTCGACCGGGCGCTCACACCGCTCGCGTACGTCGCACTGCTGGTCTCGCTGGCGCTGGCGCTGATCGTGCCGGTGCCTACCGCCCGCCCGGCGGCGGTGACCCTGGCGGCCGCCGGCGCCGCCGCCCTGTGGCTGCTGGTCCGGGCGGCACTCGACCGGCTGCCGCCGGGCCGCCGCCGCGGCTGGCACGGGCCCGCGCACTTCACCGTACTGATCGCGCTGACCGTGCTGCTGGTGCTCTGCAACCCCTACTTCGGCTTCTTCGCCTTCTCCGGCTATCTGCACGCCGTGCACCACCTGCCGGCCGGCCGGGCCCGGATCGCGGGCGTCATGGTCGCCGCCCTGCCCGGCTCGCTGGCCCAGGTCGGCGGTGTACTCCCCGGCACCTGGCGGGAGTTCGGCAGTCTGCTGGCGGTGCTGTCGTTCAACCTGGTGGTGGCCGGGGTGATCGTCGCGCTGAACGGCGTGACCGACCGCCTCAGCCTGAGCCGCAAGGCCGCCAACGCCGAACTCGCCGACGCCAACCGGCGGCTGACCGCCCTGCTGGCCGAGAACGCCGGCCTGCAGGCCCAACTGCTCACCCAGGCGCGGGAAGCCGGCATCACCGAGGAACGCCAGCGGCTGGCCCGCGAACTCCACGACACCGTCGCCCAGGGACTGGCCGGCATCGTCACCCAGCTGCAGGCCGCCGACGGCGCCCGCGAACAGGGCGCCGACCCCGCACGGGTCGGCCACCACCTGGACAGCGCCGCCCGGCTCGCCCGGGAGAGCCTCGACCAGGCCCGGCGGGCCGTCCACGCCCTGCGCCCGCAGGAGTTGGAGCGGGCCGGGCTGCCGGAGGCGCTCGCCGAGGCCGTCGACCGGTGGCGGCGCCGCAACACCCCGTCCGTGGCGCTGACCGTCACCGGCGACCCCCGCCCGCTGCACCCGCAGGTCGAGGTGACGCTGCTGCGCGCCACCCAGGAGTCGCTGGCCAACGTGGCCAGGCACGCGGACGCCACCCGGGTCGGGGTCACCCTCTCGTACCTGCCCGGCCAGATCACCCTGGACGTGCGCGACGACGGCCGCGGCCTCGATCCGGCCCGCGCCGCCGCGTCCCGCGCCGAGGGCGGCGGATTCGGGCTCACCGCGATGCGGCGGCGCGCCCAGGACCTCGGCGGACATGTCGAGTTGGAGACGGAACCCGGT
The DNA here is from genome assembly GCF_057220535.1 of Kitasatospora sp. NEAU-CNBT7. NCBI lineage: Bacteria > Bacillati > Actinomycetota > Actinomycetes > Kitasatosporales > Streptomycetaceae > Kitasatospora > Kitasatospora sp. NEAU-CNBT7. The sequence goes on from NZ_JBXQQB010000005.1 coordinate 175,977, forward strand.
CTCGGCACCACCGTGTCGGTGACCGTACCGGAGCCCGGCAGGGGGAACGGATGACAGGGATGCCGATCGACGCGGACCGGCCGGTCAGGCTGCTCATCGTGGACGACCACCCTGTGGTCAGGGACGGCCTGCGCGGCATGTTCGCCGCCGCGCCCGGCTTCGAGGTGGCCGGCGAGGCCGCGGACGGCGCCGAGGCGCTGGTGCTGGCCGAGGCGCTGCGCCCGGACGTGGTGCTGATGGACCTGCGGATGCCCCGGATGGACGGCGTCACGGCGATCCGCGCGATGGCCGAGCGGGGCGTGACCGCCCGGGTCCTGGTGCTCACCACCTACGACACCGACGGTGACGTGCTGCCCGCGGTGCGGGCCGGGGCGACCGGGTACCTGCTCAAGGACGCGGCCCGGGAGGAGCTGTTCCACGCCGTCCGGTCGGCGGCGCGCGGCGCCTCGGTGATCTCCCCGACGGTGGCCGCCAAGCTGCTCGGCCAGGTCCGCGCACCCGCGCCCGAGGTGCTCAGCGCCCGGGAGCTGGAGGTGCTGCAGCTGGTCGCGGCCGGCGCGACCAACCGGGACGCGGCCGCCCGGCTGTTCATCAGCGAGGCCACCGTCAAGACCCACCTGCTGCACGTCTACGCCAAGTTGGAGGTCAAGGACCGGGCCTCGGCGGTGGCGGCCGGCTACGAGCTGGGGCTGCTGGTGCCCGGCGGCGGCCGGCCCCGCTGACCGGGCCACCGCCCACCGGGCCGCAATTCATTGGCCCACGAACGGGCCGGGTGCGAGGATCGCCCCATGGAGCGAGACTTCGAGGATCTGGTGGCCGAGGCCGCAGCGGTGTCCGTGGCCGGCTGGGACTTCTCCTGGCTGGACGGCCGGGCCACCGAGCAGCGCCCGTCCTGGGGCTACCAGCGGCTGATGGGCGAGCGGATGGCCCTGGCCGCGGCCGCACTCGACATCCAGACCGGCGGCGGCGAGGTGCTGGCGGGCGTGCCGAAGCTGCCCCCGGCCACGGTGGCCACCGAGTCCTGGCCGCCGAACGTCGCCAAGGCCACCGCCCTGCTGCACCCGCTCGGCGCGGTGGTCGTCGCCGACCCGGACGAGCCGCCGCTGCCGTTCGCCGACGCCGCCTTCGACCTGGTGGTGAGCCGGCACCCGGTGACGGTGTGGTGGCAGGAGATCGCCCGGGTGCTCCGGCCGGGCGGCTGCTACCTGTCCCAACAGGTCGGCCCGGCCAGCGTGTTCGAGCTGGTGGAGTTCTTCCTCGGCCCGCAGCCGGTCGAGGTGCGCCGCGGCCGGCACCCCGACGACGCCAGGGCGGCGGCCGAGGCGGCCGGGCTGGAGGTGGTGGACCTGCGGTTCGAGTCGCTGCGCACGGAGTTCCACGACATCGGCGCGGTGGTGTACTTCCTGCGGAAGGTGATCTGGATGGTGCCGGGCTTCACCGTGGAGCGGTACCGCGGGCGGCTGCGGGAGCTGGACGCGCGGATCCGGGCCGAGGGGCCGTTCCTCGCCCACACCACCCGGTTCCTGATCGAGGCCCGCAAGCCCCACTGACCACTCGGCCCGGCCTCCTTCCCGACACCCGCCTCCTTAGGTTAGGTTCACCTAAGAAACGAGGAGGACGGATGCCCCACGCCGAGAACCAGCCGACCCGCGTCGCCGACCGGCCCGCACCCCGGCGCACCGCGCCCACCGCCGCCGAACGCGCCCGCACGATCCTGCAGTTCGCCTCCTCGGTGGTGGCCGACGTCCCCGGGATCGACCTGGTGAACCGGCCCGGCATCCCCCCGCTGGTCAGCTGCGCGGCACTGCCCGACGGCGCGCTCGCCGTCCTGGTGGAGACCCCCTCCCCGCTGCACCGGGTGGTGGCGCTCTCCCGCGAGGAGGAGGTCCCGGCCGAACTGGAGGCCGTCGACGTGGCCCCGGTCGCCGTCCCGCAGCGGATCCGCGCCCGGGCGCACGCCCACGGCCGGCTGACCCTGCTGCCCGCCGGCGGGCCCGACCGGATCGAGCAGCTCTTCCCGCACCGCAGTCCCGAGGGCCACGCGCTGCTGCGCTTCGAGCTCGACCACCTGGCGGTCGAGGACCTGTGGGGCGCCGACTGCTGCATCGACCTCGGCGCCTTCGCGGTCGCCGCGCCCGACCCGATCGCGGGCGACGAGGCCTCCCTGCTCCAGCACCTGGCCGCCGCCCACCCGGACCAGCTGGCCCTGCTCGGCGCCCGCGCGCTGGCCCAGCGGACCGCCCGGCACGCCTGGCACGGCCCGGTCGGCGCGCTCCGCGAGGTCGCACCGGTCGCCCTCGACCGCTTCGGGCTGCGGGTCCGGCTGATCGGCGATCCGCAGGGCGCCCTGGAGGACACCGGAGCGTCCGGCCAACTCCTCGACGCCCGCTTCGAGTTCGAGCGCCCGGTCACCGTGCCCGACGAGCTGCCGGAGGCGATGCACCGGCTGTTCGCCGGCCTGCAGCACTGAGCCGCGGCGGCTCGCCGACGGTGGCGGACGGGCGCGGCCGGACGGGCCCGGGCGGCCGACGGGCGGCCGGCAGGGTCAGCCGAGCGGGCTGATCACCGAGAAGAGGCCGCCCTCCGGGTCGCTCAGCCGGGCCACCCGGCCGTACGGGGTGTCCACCGGGTCCCCGGCCACCTTGCCCCCGAGCTCGACCGCCTGACGGACCGCCTCCTCGGTGTCCCGCACCGCGAAGAACACCTCCCAGTGCGGGCCCAGCCCCTCCTCCGCCCCGCGCAGCGCGGCCACGCTGCGGCCCTCCACCCGCAGCACCACCCGCTCGTGCTCGTAGCGGACCTCGAAGTGCGCCGGGTCCCGGCCGTCCCAGCGGAACACCTCGCCGTAGAAGAGCGCCGCCGCGAACGGGTCGGCGGTGCGCAGCTCGATCCAGGACGGTGTGCCGGGCTCCGCCATCCACGTCTCGTCGGCCGTCTCGCCCTCCCAGATCCCGAAGGCCGCACCGGCGGAGTCCGAGGCCAGCACGATCCGGCCGGCGTCGAAGGCCAGCGGGCCGACCGCGACCGTGCCGCCGCGTTCGCGGACGCCGTCGGCGGACTGGTCGGCGCTCTCGGTGCCGAAGATGATCGTCCAGGCCACCGGCACGTCCCAGTCACCGCCGATCACGCCGAGGCCGGCCACCTCGACGCCGTCGACCACGGCCCGCAGGTAGCGGCCCCAGCGGTCCGGGCCCGGCTCGAAGGTCCAGCCGAGCAGCGGCCCGTAGAACGCCTGCGCCAGGTCGAGGTCCCTGGCGGTCAGGCTGACCCAGCACGGCGCACCCGGTACGCAGCGCACCCTGACCGTCTTCCCGCCCGTCGGATCACCCATTGGCCAGCCGCTCCTTCCGGTTCCGCGGCCCGTGCGACCGCCCGCACCGGATCGGCGTCGCCGGACCGGCCCCAGCGGGTTCAGCCTAGGCCGTGTCCGACAGTTCGCGTCGGATCAGCGCGCGGCACCGGGCGGGCCGACGGGGGTGAGGGTGGTGATGGGCGCCGGGATCACGGGGTAGGGATCCGGCTATGGACACCTCATACGTCATCCTGGGCGCGAGCCTGGCCGGGGCCAAGGCCGCCGAAGCACTGCGCGAGGAGGGCTTCGACGGCCCCGTGGTGCTGGTCGGCGACGAACCGGAGCGCCCGTACGAGCGGCCGCCGCTGTCCAAGGGCTATCTGCAGGGCGGCACCGAGCGGGAGAAGATCTTCGTCCATCCGGCCGAGTGGTACGCCGAGCACGGGGTGGATCTGCGGCTCGGCACCGCCGCCACCGCGATCGACCCGGCCGCCCGTACCGTGACGCTGGCCGACGGCAGCCGGCTCGGCTGGTCGAAGCTGCTGCTCGCCACCGGTTCCTCGCCGCGCCGGATCCCGGTGCCCGGCGGGGACCGCCCCGAGGTGGTGTACCTGCGGCGGGTCGGCGACAGCGACCGGCTGCGCGCGGCGCTGCGGCCGGGTGCCCGGATCGCGATCGTCGGGGCCGGCTGGATCGGGCTGGAGGCCGCCGCCGCGGCCCGGGCGGCCGGGGCCGAGGTGACCGTGCTGGAGGTGGCGGAGCTGCCGCTGCTGCGGGTGCTCGGCCGGGAGGTCGCCCAGGTCTTCGCCGACCTGCACCGGGCGCACGGCGTGGACCTGCGGTTCGGAGTCCGGGTCGCCGAGCTGTCCGCGGAGGGTGTCCGGCTGGACGACGGCACGCTCGTCCCGGCGGACACCGTGGTGGTGGGGGTCGGGATCAGTCCGAACACCGCGCTGGCCGAGGCGGCCGGCCTGGAGGTCGACAACGGCGTGCGCACCGACCGGCACCTGCGCACCTCGCACCCCGACGTGTTCGCCGCGGGCGACGTCGCCAACGCCTTCCACCCGCTGTACGGCCGCCCGATCCGGGTCGAGCACTGGGCCAACGCGCTCAACCAGCCGAAGGTGGCGGCGGCCTCGATGCTCGGCCGGGAGGCGGTGTACGACCGGGTGCCGTACTTCTTCACCGACCAGTACGACCTCGGGATGGAGTACACCGGGCTGGCCGAGCCGGGCGGCTACGACCGGGTGGTGTTCCGCGGCGACGTGGCGGCCCGGGAGTTCGTCGCGTTCTGGCTGTCCGGCGGCCGGGTGGTCGCGGGGATGAACGTCAACGTCTGGGACGTCACCGACCCGATCCGCGACCTGGTGCGGTCCGGCCGCGAGGTCGCCGTGGACCGGCTGACCGACCCGGCCGTCCCGCTGGCGGAGCTGGCCGGCCCCGCCTGACGGCCCGTCCGCCACCCGTCCGCCGTCCTTCGCCGCCCCTTCGCCACCCGTTCGGGCCCGGACTGTCGGTGCCGTGCCCTAGGGTCGGAGCGGCCCTGGGGTGCAGGGCCCGGCCGTCGAGGGGGGCGCGGATGGGTGCGGGACTGCTACCGCCGGCGGGGCCGGCCAGACGGCTGGCCGCCGCGCAGCTGACCAATGCGCTGGGCGACGGCGCGTTCCTGGTCTGCTCGGCGCTGTACTTCAGCCGGGTGGTGGGGCTGACGGCGCCGCAGATCGGGTTCGGGCTCACCCTGGGCTGGGCGGTCGGCGCCTTCGCCGGGGTGCCGCTCGGCCACGTCGCCGACCGGCGCGGGCCGCGCGGGGTGGCGGCGCTGCTCGCGGTCGCCACGGCGGGCTCGGTCGGGCTGTTCCTCACCGCCCGCGGGTACGCCGTGTTCCTGGCCGCGGCGGTGCTGTACGCCTGCGCGCAGAGCGGGCTGGCCGCGGCCCGCCAGGCGCTGCTGGCCGGGCTGGTGCCGCCCGCCCGGCGGACCGAGGTGCGGGCCCATCTGCAGTCGACGGTCAACGCCGGGCTCGCGGTCGGCGCGGCGCTCGGCGGGGTGGCGCTGCGCTTCGACACCCCGGCCGGGTACCTGGCGGTGCTGGGCGTCGACGCGGTGAGCTTCCTGGTGTCCGCCGTGCTGCTGGCCCGACTGCCGGCCGTCGCCCCGGCCCCGGCGGCCGCCGCCGGCGAGCCGCGGCTGGCCGTCCTGCGGGACCGCCCGTACGCACTGGTGTCGCTGGTCAACGCGGTGCTGCTGCTCTACATGCCGCTGCTGTCGCTGATCCTGCCGCTGTGGATCGCGGGCCGGACGGCGGCGCCGGGGTGGACGGCAGCGGCGCTGCTGATGCTCAACACCCTGAGCGTGGTGCTGTTCCAGGTCCGGGTGGCCCGGCGGGTGGACGGCCCGGCCACCGCGGTCCGGTACGTCCGGTACGCGGGGCTGGCGCTGGCGGCGGGCTGCGGCGGGTTCGCGCTGTCGGCCTCCGACGGCGGGGCGTGGGCGGCGGCCGGGGTGCTGCTGGCCTCGACCGGCCTGCAGGTGGTGGGCGAGATGCTGCTCGCCTCGGGTGCCTGGGAGATCGGCTTCGGGCTGGCGCCGGCCGACCGGCAGGGCCAGTACCAGGGCTTCTTCGGCTCCGGCGTGGCGGTGGCGAGGACGATCGGGCCGCTGCTGCTGACCACGCTGGTGCTGGGCTGGGGTCCGCCGGGCTGGCTGGTGCTGGGCGCGGTGTTCGCGCTGGCGGGCACCGCGATGGGGCCGGCGGTCCGCCGGGCGGAGCGGGCCCGGGCCCACGGCCGTCCCGTCGCGGGCGCGGCGGCCGCGGGCGGCCCGGCGGCGGTCACATCAGCGGGTAGTCCGGGACCCGCACCGTCGACTTGATCTCGTCGTGGGCCTTGGTCAGCAGTTGCATGGCGAGGTCGTTGAGCGCCCTGGCGCCGGCCACCTCCTCGCCGACCCGCAGCTGCGGGCTGTCCGAGCGGTGGCGGGTGCTGTAGCCGTGGGCGCGGACCTCGGTGCCGTCCGCCAGCCGGACCATCGCGGCGGCCTTGGTCCGGTCGCCGTCCTCCTCGAACTCCATCTCGATGTGCCATCCGACCAGGGTTCTCACGTCGGCCACCTCCTGGGTCGTGGACCTGCGCGCCCGCCCTGGGACCGGCCCGGCGCGTTCGGTCGCCCTCCCTCTCAGTGTGCGCCCGTCCGGGTGGCCCGCGCCGCGCGGAGCGCGCCGGCGCGGACCGTGGCCCCGGTGGTCAGAAGTTCATCGGCTGGAAGAAGGTGGTCGAGCCGTTGGCCGGGCCGCCGCTGATCAGGCCGAGGCCCGTGCCGCCGTGGTAGACCGGGCCGCCGGAGTCGCCCTCACCGCCGCTCTGGCTGCTCCGGACCAGGCCCCTGACCAGGCCGTCCGGGTAGTTGACGGTGACGTTGAGGGCGGTGACGGTGCCGCACTGGGTCCCGGTGGTGGAGCCACGGCCGCAGACCGGCTCGCCCAGGGTGGCCTTGCCGAAGGCGGTGATCTCCTCCTCGTCGCCGACCACGTCGTCGGGCAGGGTCCAGCCCGCGACCGGCGTGATCACGGCCCAGTCCGAGCCGGGGAAGCGCCAGTTGCCGGCGGACACCGAACCGATCTTGTTGCCCTTGGCGTCGTACCAGGTCTTGGCCGCGTCGGCGCAGTGCCCGGCGGTGGTCGTGGTGCCGGCCCGGTAGTTGTTGAAGCCGTTGGTGCACTGGTAGACGGTGCCGGAGGTGCCGCTGTAGATCACGCTGCCGCCGTGCAGGGTGCCGGGCGTCCGGGCGATGGAGTCGTCGGGTGCGGTCACCAGGGCGATCCGGCGGACCACCGGGGTGTCCAGTTCGGTCAGCGTGGTCAGCGCGCTCTGGCCGGCGACCGCGGTCGCGGCGCCGACGAACCCCTCGGTGCGCTCGTCGTCCGCGCCGCGCAGCACCGCCACCCCGAGCCGGCAGGCCTGCGGGTCGACGTACCAGTACTGCGCCTGCCCGGCCTGCCCGGCGGCCGCCCTGGCGTCGAGCTCGGCCATCAGGCCGTCCAGCCGGCGCAGCGAGGCCGGGCCGCACTGCGGCTCCTCCACCGGGACGGCGGCCACCGCCGGTACCGCCGCCGCACCGAACGCCAGCACCACCGCGGGCAGCAGCGCGCCCAGGACCTTACGTGCCATCAAAGGCTCCCCTTCGTCTGCCGTCCCGCGGCACGGGGAGTCGTGCGCGATCGACGGCTCTGCCCGGCCACCGTAAGGAGACGGACCGTCAGGAGCCCGTTCGAACGGCCGGTGGATCACCTGTTCGGCTCAGGCCGGGCACCGGCCGGCCCGGTCCGATAAGCGGGTGCGCCGCGGACCGGCGCTCGGCTAGCCTCCCCGCCATGACCTGGCTTCCCGCTGACTTCGTCCATCCGCTCCGGGTACCGGTGCCCGGCGGCTTCCACCTGCGGCCGATCGCGGGGAGCGACACCGAGCTCGACCACCCCGCCGTGATGGGTTCGCGCGAGCGGCTGTGGTCGATCTACGGCGAGGCCTGGGGCTGGCCCGCGGCCACCCTGACCTTCGAGGCGGACCTGGCCGACCTGGAGCGGCACGCCCGCGAGATGGAGACCCACCAATCCTTCAACTACGCGCTGTTCGACGACGCGAACACCGCGCTGCTGGGCTGCGTCTACATCGACCCGCCGGAGCGGACCGGCGCCGACGCCGAGATCTCCTGGTGGGTGGTGGACGACCGGGTCGGCAGCGAGCTGGAGCGGGCCCTGGACGCCCTGGTGCCGCGCTGGATCGCCGAGGACTGGCCGTTCACCCGGCCGCGGCTGATCGGGCACGACCTGACCTGGCAGGAGTGGCTGGCGCTGCCGCAGGCCCGCTGAGCCCGGCGGGGCGCACCACGGCCGGGCACCCGTCGGGGTGCCCGGCCGTGGCGCGCCGTGCGGTCCGCGGCGTCACGCCCTGGGCAGCGGCACCGAGACCAGCAGCTGCCGCCCGTCCAGCGTCCGCACCTCGAAGTGGTCGATCTCGGAGGGCTGCAGCGCCGCGCCGCCCGAGGTCTGCAGCGCGCTGTCGGCGCCGTAGCCGGTCGGCGGGACGGACCAGCTGGTGACGGTCTGCCGCTCGCCGCCGCGCGAGACCGCGATCAGGTCGCACTGCTTGGGACCGGGCACGTTGGACAGCGCGAGGCTGACCTGGCTGCCCCACTTCTTCTGGCTGACGCCGACCGTGGCGGACACCCCGGTGGTGGGGTCGGTCGCGCTGAACTGCTGGACCGCGACGGCCGCGGGCCTGTCCTGCTGGGTCACCGCGAAGGTCACGGCCGGGCCGCCGACCACCAGCACGGCCGCCGCGGCGACCAGGACCAGGCGCCGGGTACGGCTGCGCCGCCGGGCCGCCGAGACCTCGTCCACCAGTCGGCCGAGCAGCTGGTCGCCCGGGCCTTCCAGGACCGGGCCGGCGTCCACCAGTTCGGCCAGCAGCGGCTCCAGGCCGCCGAGTTCGTCGATCTCCGCCGCGCAGCGCGGGCAGCCGGCCAGGTGCGCCTCGAACCGCAGCCGGTCCGCGGGGTCGAGGACACCGAGGACGTACGCGCCGACGTCGAGGTGCTCATCCTGATGCGACGTCACGGTGTCACTCCTCGCTCCTCCAGCGCGATCTTCAGCGCACGCAGGGCGTAGAAGATCCGGGACCGCACTGTGCCTGCCGGGATGCCGAGTTCGGCGGCCGCCTCATTGACCGTACAGCCCTTCAGATAGGTGGCGACGATGACCTCGCGATGCGCGTGGCTGAGGTCGTCGAGCGCGTCGGAGATGGTCATCAGTCGCAGCGCCTTTTCGAGTTCGTCCTCGGCGGGCAGCAGTTCGAGCGGTGACGGGTCGACCTCGCGCGGCCGGGCCAGACTGCTGCGATGACCGTCGATCACGATCCGGCGGGCCACCGTCACCAGCCAGGGCCGCACCGAGCCGTGGTCGACGTCCAGGCGGTGGATGTTGCGCCAGGCCCTGACCAGGGTCTCCTGCACGACGTCCTCCGCCCGCTGCCGATCGCCCGCGACCAGCCGCAGCACGAAGCCGAACAGCGGGCCGGCGTGGTCGCGGTAGAGCGTCCGCATCAGCTCCTCGTCCGGCCCCGGGCCCGTCGGCGGTCCGCCGCCGGACAGGGGTCCGGCGGCGCGGGGAAGGTCGGTCACGGTGCCATCCTTGCGCACCCGTTGCCTCCAGGTCGAGACGGGTCGGCTTTTATCGGCTTTTTCCCGTCGGTCGGTGCGGGCCACGGCCTCAAGTCACGGGCCGTTCCTGTCGATACCAGTAGCGGGTGCGGGGGGGGGGGCCGCGCCGCACCCAACCCCAAACAGGGGGGCAATCGGAAAGTGG